>CAYVVQ010000089.1:0-16489 GCA_964454455.1 uncultured Desulfobacterales bacterium
GGGTGAGGCCCAGGACGTGCGCGACCTCGTGGAGGGCCACCTTGGCCAGGCGCTCGTAGACCCGGGCGGGGGGGGAGGGGCGTCCGCCCCCGCCCTGCTCGAGCCGGTGGAGGGAGATCACGGCCGCCCGGCCGTTCACCTGGGCCTCGCCCAGGACGTAGCTGAAGACCGGCAGGCAGAGGTCCCCGTTCATGATGCCCAGCGCGATGGTCCCGTCCGGGACTCCCGCCTCCATCGCCTTCAGGATGGGGAGGGCGTCGTACTGCCGGCGGCCCGGGATGAGCGCATAGTCGGGATCCGCCGCCGGCGGCCGCACGTCCGCGGGCAGACCGAGCACCGCCTGGAGGTTCGCGGCCGCCACGGAAACCGCCACCCCGTCCACGTCCCCGAGGGGCAGGACCTCCACGTGGCGGGAACGGGGGTTCAGGAAGGCGGAGGGGCCCGCATCCCCCGGCGCGGCCGGTCCTTTCTGGTCGGGTGTCCGGACCACGATCGACTCAGGATCCTTTGTCCAGTCCGTGCTTTTTCATTCGACGGGTGAGGGTCCCCCGGTGGATGCCGAGGACGCGGGCGGCCCTGGAGATGTTCCAATCGCACGCCTCCAGGGTCTTTCGAATGTGGTCGGCTTCCACCTCTTCCAGGCTTCCGATACCGGGGCGCGGCGGCTCCGCGGTCCTGAGGAAGGTCAGATCGTTCTCTTTGATGGTTCCGCTTCGATTCACCACCACCGCCCGCTCGATCACGTTCTTGAGCTCGCGCACGTTCCCCGGCCAGTCGTAGCCCTGGAGCAGGCGCAGTGCCGCCGGAACGATCCCGTCCACGGGCCGTCCCATCTCGCGGGCGAACCCCTGGAGAAAGTGGTACGCGAGGAGGGGGACGTCGTCCCTTCGCTCCCTGAGCGGGGGAACGCGGACGGTGATCACGTTGATGCGGTAGTAGAAGTCGCTCCGAATCCGGCCCTCCTCCATCAGGCGGTCCAGGTCCCGGTGGGTGGCGCAGATGAGCCGGAAGTCGCTCTCCACCTCCCGCTGCCCACCGAGCCGGAGAAACCGCTTCTCCTCCAGGGCGCGCAGCAAATTCACCTGCATGGCCAGCCCGATCTCCCCCACCTCGTCCAGGAAGAGCGTCCCCTGGTTGGCCATCTCGAGCCGTCCCAGCCGGGTCTTGACCGCGCCGGTGAAGGCGCCCCGCTCGTGCCCGAAGAGCTCGCTCTCCAGGAGGTGCTCCGGAATGGCCCCGCAGTTCACGGGGATGAACGGGCCGTAGGTGCGGAGGCTCCGCACGTGGACGGCACGGGCCACCAGCTCCTTTCCCGTGCCGGTCTCCCCGCCGATGAGCACCGGGGTGTCGGCCTGGGCCACCTCCTCGATCTGCCGGAACACATGCTTCATGGGGAGGGACCGGCCCAGCAAATCCTCGAACCCCCCCGCGTCCCACTCGGCCAGCCGGGCCTGCATGACGTGGTACTCGTCCATGATCTCCTTCTGCTTCGCCAGCTTCTCGATGAGGAGCATGAGATGCTCCGGATCGAAGGGCTTCAGCAGGTAGTCGCTGGCGCCCTGCTTCATGGACTCCACCGCCGACTCGATGCTCCCGTACGCGGTGATCATCACCACCATGACCCGCGGGTGGTCCTCCTTGATGCGCCGTAGCAGCTCGTGCCCGTCCATGCCCGGCATCTTGATGTCCACCAGGGCCAGGTCGCAGGGCTGCTTCCCCAGGATCTCCAGGGCCCGCTCGCCGCTCGGTGCCAGGGCCACGTCGTGTCCCGCCTTCTCCAGCCAAGCGGCCAGGGACTCCCGCATGGACTCCTCGTCGTCCACCACCAGGATGTGAAACGCGTTCATGGCGCCCCTCCCTCCTCCGGGGCGACCGGCAGGGTCACCCGGAAGGTGGTACCTTTCCCCACCTCGCTCCGGACCGTGATGCGGCCGTGGTGCTCCCGAAGGATGCCGTACACCATGGAGAGGCCCAGGCCCACGCCGTAGCCGTCGGTCTTGGTGGTGAAGAAAGGCTCGAAGATGCTGGAAAGGTGCTCCTCCGCGATGCCCGAGCCCGTGTCGCTCACGTCCAGCCAGGCCTCTTCGCGGTCCGTGTCCCGGCCGCCCCGGATCGTCAGGCGCCCGCCCTCCGGCATGGCCTCGATGGCGTTGAAGATCAGGTTGACGAAGCACTGCTGGATCTGGGTGTAGTCCCCCCAGACGCACAGGGGCGCGTCGTGGATCCGTTTCCGGAGCTCGATCCCGGCAAGCTCCATCTTGTGCCGGGTCAGCGCGGCGATGTCATCCAGCATGGCGCCCAGGTCGAGGGTCTTGGGCTCCACGGCCTGCTGGCGGGAGAAGGAGAGCAGGTTGCTGACGATGCGGCCGCAGCGCTCCGCTTCGCGCAGGCTCAGGTCCAGGTACCGCTCGTACCTCGCGACCCGGTCCTCGTCCAGGTCCCCCTCGCGGAAGGCGTTCCTCACGAGCTTGGTGAAGTTGATGATGGAGCCGATGGGGTTGTTGACCTCGTGGGCCACCGAGGCCACCATCTTGCCGAGGGCGATGAGCTTGTCCTCCTGGACGAGCTTGGCCAGATCCTTCTTCAGGGCCGTGGTTCGGCGCTCCACCTCGTTGTCGATGTCCGAGGTGATGTCCCGGATGAACTCCACCACCTCCACCACTTCCTTGTCCCTGTTGAACAGGGGGAAGGTGGTGACGTCGCAGAAGACCCTGGACCCGTCGCCCAGCCTGTGCTCGTGGATCGCGTGGGCCGTCAGTCCGGTCTCCAGGGTCTCCTGCATGGGGCAGGGAGCGTCCGTGGAGGAGCAGGGACCCACCTGGTGGTGTGACACCTGGAAGCAGTACTTTCCCATGGCCTCCTGCTCGCTGATCCCGGCCATACCGGCGCCCGCCTTGTTGATCCACTGGATGCGGTAGTCCGTGTCCAGGACCATGGCCCCCACGATGGTGGCCTGGGCCACGGCGCGGACGAAGGACTTGGTCCGATGGATCTCGTCCGCCTGCTCGGCCACCCTCCGGCTGGTGGTCAGGACGTCGTGGACGATCTCCTGGAACAGGACCGCCGCCGGATACGGCAGGACGGGAACGTGGGCCGGCGCTTTGCGGGCGATGGCCGGGCAGATGTCCTGATTGCCCGTGAGGTTGATGACGAGGTCCACGCCTTCCAGCTCGAACAGGTCGTTGTAGTCCCGCGTGGTGAACACCCCGGCCTCCCGGGCGTAGCTGTACCCCACGGCAGCCGGATCGACGTCCGCCACCCCCACGATTTCGGCCTTGAACGCCCTCTTCGGATCGTCCGTCTCCAGCACCTCGAGGAGGGAACGGCAGCGGCGCCCTCCCCCGATCACGGCGATCCGAAGCTTCGATGCCGGGTCCGGCGCGAACGCACTGGAACGGGTCTTCACGGGCGCCTCCTTTCCCCTCCCGGGCAGGCAAGGTTGGAAACACCGGGATCACGCCGGTACGCGGATGCCCAGCCGCAGGATCTTTCTCCGGAGCTGCCGGTGATCTCTTCCGCCGCCCGGTTGGAGGAGGTGATGCGAAAGTCGAGGTCCACGGTGAAGACGCCGTCGGCGATGCTGTCGAGGATGATCCGGAACGGAAACCGTGGCTGGTGTTTGGGACCGTACATAGCGGTTCTCCCGTTCCTGGAAGGCGGGCCGTTCTCACGTTGGAGAGGGACCCGCTTGTCCTGTGGAAGGAGAAGTTTACATCTTACCACAAAACCCGGCACAAGGGGGACATTTCGAGCCCTTCCATGTTTTTGGCATCCACGGCCCTGCGGCACGGTCCTTGCCTATGTGAGGTGATGAGGAGCCGTTCGAGGCCTGACAACCTTTTCCGGAGACAGGAGGCCGCCATGACGTTCCGTCTGCTTGGAGTCGCATGCTTTGTTGCCCTTCTGGGCATCGCGGGGGTCGGAACCGTGTTCTCAGGCGAGGTCGAGAAGGAGGACTGCTTCTATCTGAAGAGCCTCCACTACACGGCCGCCGGCATGGAGTACTGGTACAGCGAGGAGAACGGCGGCCTGGAACAGTGGAGAAGATAAGGTGTTCTTCATTCGGCTCCCTCCCCCATCATCTCGAACCACGCGTGCATGTAATGCAGGCCCGAGCCGATGGTGGCCCCGGCCGTCGCCAGGAACAGGGCGTCGTACAAGGTCTCCGGCAGCGAGACGAACTCCGATCCCAGCACACCGATGATGGCGATGAACTGGAGGCAGGTGGTGACCTTGCTCAGGATGGAAGGCCGGATTTGAATGGCCATGCCGTAGAGCTGGAGCACCACCACCCCCAGGAAGATGAGCACGTCCCGGCTCAGCACGATCACGGCCAGCCAGACGGGGATGAGGCCCGTCACCGAGAGCACCACGAAGGTGGAGACCAGGATCAGCTTGTCCGCAATAGGATCGAGATAGGTACCGAGGGTGCTCCTCTGCTTGAGCACCCGGGCCAGGAATCCGTCCAGTCCGTCGCTGATGCCGCAGACGACAAACAACACGAGCGCCGCCGCGAGCTGCCCGTCGAGCAGGTAAATGATGAAGATGGGCGTGAGGATGATCCTCAGCGTCGTGATCAGGTTGGGAATGGTCATGCGCGCAGGCTCCGGGGGGAACTCTCTTTGCAGCTGCATCCGGCCGAACGCCTAGAGCGGTGTCACGATGATCTCTCCTGATTCATCCTTTCGTGCGGTCAAGGGGAACGGCAGCTCCGGCCGGTTGAGCATGCTGTCCAGGAACCGGTCGACGCCTTCCCGGTAACCGATGGAAAAGGTCACGGTGTCCCCCTTGAAGCGGGTCTGGGTCACGGACTCCACGCCCGGGACGCCGTCCCGGAGGAACCGGGTGAACTGCTGGAGCAGCGTGAAGCTTCCGATCCCCTGGAGGGTGAGCGGGAAGCGTTCCGGGTCGGACTCAGGGGGCTGGAACGCTTCCCGGATTCGATCGGCCAGGGGGAGGGCGGTGCTCTTCACCGCGCGTTCGATGCCGTCCCGGATTCTCTCCGGCCCTTCCAGGTCCGGGGCCAGGGAGGCCTGGACGCCCTGCTCGGCCAGGACGGACGCCGAGGCCGCGTCGACGGCTTGCAGATGCATGGACACGATGTCGCCGGACTGCACGCACGAACCGATGATCACCACCTCGGCCGAGCAGAGGCGGCCCCACTCCGCGGCCTCCTCCAGGGTGAGATCGGCGTCCAGAAGGTCCTCCGCGTTCTCTCCTTCCGGCACCTTCATGGCCCTGCTCGCCAGGCTGAAACCCAGCTCCTCGAAGGCGCGGTTCAGGAACAGCTCCACGGGAAGCAGGCCGTCGCCGTTTCCGGGCTCGTTCCACCAGTAGGCCGGCTGTTCGGAGCCCGAAACGTGCTGGCTGACCATGAAAAGGACCTTGACGGGCGGCCCTTCCTGGCGCAGAAAACCGGCCTGCTCCAGCGTGCTCTCGAGGGTCTGCTCGTTCACCCGGACCCGCACGAGCACGAGATAGGCCTCGCCCCCGAGCTCCTCCTCCGCGATCATGTTGTAGTTTGCAATCTCGTCGCGAGCGGCCGGGACGAGATCCTGGATGAAGCGCGACAGCCCTCCTGCAACGGCCTCGCCTCCCAGTCTCCGGAGCAGGTACTCCTCCACCCCCTTCCTCAACGCATCGGCCAGGGCCTGCTTCCTGGCGGCGGCCAGGTTCCCGTCCCTCAAGGGAGCGGTGCCCACGGCCAGAACGTCTCCCTTCACCTGCCCCCCCTGGGACCGTGCAAACGCCGTGGCGGCACACCCCGCGATGATGATCATGGCGGTCAGGACCTGGACGGCGGCTGGAATGGCAACGACGTGGAAGCGTCTCATGGCGTTTCGTCTCAATGGCTCTTCAAGGTGTTCATGTTGAAAGCAGGACCGGGCGGTATCCTGGACCGGCTACTCGGACCGAGTCAACTCCCTCAAGCGATGCAGGCCCTTGGCGGCCTCCCTTCCCGAGAGCGGCTCCGCCGGGCGAAACCGGCCGTCATCCGCATCCAGGATCCCGAGCCTCGCACAGGCGGCCGCGGCCCGAAGGTGGGGCGAGGACAGCGGAACGTCTTCGAAGGGCGACAGCTGAGGTTCCCCGTTTCCCCTCCCTTCAGAAGGCTTCGCCCGCTCGAGAATGTCCGCCGCAGCGGAAGCGAACGCCGCCCGCTGCATGGGACTGTCCGGGCGAAAGGAGCCGTCGTTGAAGAGGGCGAAGCCCTCGACGCCCAGGGACAGCACGAACCGGAGATCCCCCTCCAGGCGGTGACCTTCCAGGTCCGGCGGGAAGACCGGTGTCGCCACGGGGCAGGAACCGTCGCTTTGCGGCTCTCCCAGCAGATCTGTCAATTCGAGCTCCCGGACGAGCAGCGCCGCCGCCTCCGCCCGGCTGACGCTGTCCAGCAGGACGACACCCCGCCCGAGCTCTGTGCGGGGAGCCACCCGGGCGAGCGCCACGGCCGCCCGAAGGTGGCGCGAGGCCTCGCCGGAAAACGCGTCCGTGATGGAGAGCGCGTTTCCGAGGGCCTCCTCGCCCGCCCGGTGATCCCGCCCGAGCTTGAACGCCACCCCCGCGCGGTAGTACGCGTTCAGAAACCCCACCACAAAGAGCCGCGCCAGGTAGGTCGCCTCGCCCTCGCCCGGCTGGAGGCGGCTGCCTTTCCGGCCCCGCCGTTCCTCCCCGTATCGCCCGAACGCTTCCTGGAGGGGGTTTCGGAGATCCTCCGCACGAGTGAACCGAACGGCGCGATGACAGGATTCAAAAGCGGCGTCGAAGTTCCGCCGGATTCCATACACGAGCGCTTCGCCCCGGTGAGCAAGAGCGTAGCCGGGATCTTGATCGAGGGCGATTCTGAACTCCCGGTGGGCCGCATCCAGGCGGCCTTTCCCCAGGAGCTTGATCCCGTTTTCCACGTGGTGCTCCGGGGATCCCAGCAAGCGCTCCGGAACCGAGGCGCGGGTCGCGCAGCCCGCCCCCGCCACCAGCAGGAGCAGGCAACCGAACCGGACCGCCCTTCGCAGACCCGGCGCTCGACGCTTCATGCGGTCCTCCTCGCGTTTCGGAACGATGGATGAAGACGGCCGCCGCCCTTTCGGGTCCCGACCCTCCGACCATCATCCGACAAATCGCCCGGCGGGTCAAGCATCGCGGTTCAGGAACCGAGCGACCTCCCGTAGCATGAGATCCCGATCCCCCGGGTCGTGCCAATGGATGTTCGATTCCCCGCGAAACCAGGTCATCTGGCGCTTGGCATACCGCCGGGTGTCCGCCTGGAGACGCTCCACGGCCTCCTTCCGGCCCCAGGCGCCATCCAGGCAGGCCGCCGCGTGACGGTACCCGATGGCCTGCATCGGCTTGAGCTCCCTCGAGTATCCTTTCTCGATGAGGTGGCGGGTCTCCTCCAGGAGCCCACCCTCCATCATGGCCCGGCTCCGGGCGTCGATTCGCTCGTAGAGACGTTCCCGGGGCATCTGGAGGCAGACCTTGAAGGCGTCGAAGGCCCCCTCCTGAAAGTGATGGTCCGCAGCCAGGGCGGAGAAGGGGCGCCCCGTGAGCTCGATGACCTCGAGCGCCCTGAGCACCCGCACCCGGTCGTTGGGGTGGACGCGCCGCGCGGCCTCCGGATCGAGGGATTGAAGGCGCTCGTGCAACGCCTCCCCGCCCTCCTCCTCCCACGCGTGGTTCAATCGCGCCCGGACCGCAGGGGAGGCCTCGGGACAGTCGAAGAGCCCTCCGAGCAAGGCGCGGATGTAAAGCCCGGTCCCCCCCACCACGAAGCAGGCCCTGCCCGCGCCCACGATCTCCTCCACCGCGGGCGCGGCCAGCTCCCGGTAGCGGGCCGCGTTGAACGGCTGGTCCGGGTCGACCACGTCGAGCAGGTGATGGGGTATGCCCCGCATCTCCTCCTCCGAGGGCTTGGCCGTGCCCACGTCCATACCCCGGTACACCTGCATGGAGTCGGCGTTGACCACCTCCCCGTCCAGGGCCAGGGCCAGATCCACGGCCAGCGAGGTCTTTCCTGTGGCCGTCGGCCCCGTGACCACCACGATGCGCTTCCGGCCCTCGCCCATGGCGCTCACACCACCCGCTTGAACATCCGCTCCAGCTCCCCCCAAGTGATCTTGCGGGACACGGGTCGGCCGTGGGGGCAGTTGGAGGGAAGCTCGGTTCTCTGAAGGTCGTCCAGCAAGGCGTTCATCTCCCGCTCGGACAGCGGCTTCCCGGCGCGAACGGCGCCGTGACAGGCCATCACGGCCAGGAGCTCGTCCATGGCCGCATCGCTCTCGAGCTCGCCGCCGGTCTCCTTCAGGCGCGCCAGCAGCTCCCGCAGGAAGGCATCCAGGTCGACCTCCAGGAGCACGGGAGGCACCGACCGGAGCAGGCAGGTGGTCCCCCCGAAGGGCTCCACCTCCAGACCGAGGCGCGCCAGGGCCGCCCCATGCTCCTCCAGGACCCCGGCCTCGGCCAAGGAGAGCTCGACCTGCTTGGGGATCAGGAAGGGCTGGGTCTCGGCGGCCCCGTCCCGGGCGCGCTTCCGAAGCGCATCGTAGACCACCCGCTCGTGGGCCGCGTGCTGGTCCACCAGCAGGAGGCCGTCCTCGGCCTGGCAGAGGATGTAGGTGTTTTTGAGCTGCCCGATCACGAGGCAGGTCCTCTGGAACCCCTGCTGCGCGGGGGCCCCGGAGCGCTCGAAGGTCCAGTCCTCCGTGGTTTCCGGGGTCTGGTACCGCCTCCGGCCCTCGGCAGTCCCGGAGAACGAAACGGCAGGGCCGGGATCCGCCTCCCGCTTCGGAAACGCCGAATGGACCGCCGCGCCCCCGCGCCCGTACAACCCTTCGTCCACGGCGGACACCACGGCCCGGTAGACCGCCCTTCCGTCGTGGAACCGGACCTCCTGCTTGGTGGGGTGGACGTTGATGTCCACCAGGGACGGGTCCATCTCCAGGGCGATGACCGCCTGGGGGTAGCGCCCCTTCATGAGCCTCTGGCCGTACCCTTCCATGATCGCCCGCGTCAGGAGGCGGTCCCGCACGTTCCGGCCGTTCACGTAGACCAGGATCCGGTCCCCCCGGGAGCGGCTGAGCTCCGGAGGCGCCAGGTGGGCTTGAACCGTCACCGGGCCGGAGGCCCGCTCCACCCGCTCCATGCGCCGGGCCGTCTCCCGGCCGAGCAGCATGGCCAGCCGCTCCACCTCCTTCTCGGACGCCGGGTAGTGGAGCAGGGTCCGCTCCCCCTCCCGCAGCCGGAAGGAGACCCCCCGGTACGGCAGGGCGATCCTGGAGACGGTCTCCATCACGTGGTGGGTCTCGGTCTTGGCGGTCCTCAGGAACTTGCGCCGGACCGGCGTGTTGAAAAAGAGGTCCCGCACGGCCACCACGGTCCCCACCGGCGCGCCGGTCTCCTCGACGGACTGGAGCCGGCCCCCGTCGATCCGCAGCCGGTGCGCCGTGATGCTCTCCTCGGTCCGGGAGGTGATCTCCAGCCGGGAGACCGAGGCGATGCTCGGGATCGCCTCCCCCCGGAACCCCAGGGTGCCGATGGAGTAGAGGTCATCGAGCGCTCTCACCTTGCTCGTGGCGTGCCGCTCCAGGCTGAGCAGGAGGTCGTCGCGATCCATGCCCATGCCGTTGTCTCCCACGCGCACCAGCTTGCGCCCGCCGGCCTCGATGACCACCTCGATCCGGTCCCCGGCGGCGTCCAGGCTGTTGTCCAGGAGCTCGCGCACCACGGACGCCGGCCGTTCCACCACCTCACCGGCGGCGATCTGGGAAGCCACGTTTTCGGGAAGGACTCGAATCCGGCTCATGCGCCCTCGAAACCCGTCACGCCTCGAGGAGTTCCTCGTCCACCAGAAAGAGCGGGCCGTCGTCGGCGCGCACCGTCTGAAGCATCCGGTTCAGGAAACGGTGCCGCCCCGCAATGAGCAGGTTACGGGCCCCGATGGGATCGAAGGAGAGGCAGGGGGATGATTTCGGGTTCGCGAGCAGGCTCCGGACCAGCCGGTAGGAGAGGCCCAGGGTGAAGGAGAGGTACTCGGCGGAGATGCGGTACCGGGGGCCTCGCTCGAGCACCGCGGGGGAAGGCAGCGTCTGCAAATAGTCGCTGAACCGCACCGACTGGGTGTAGATCCGCCTGCGGGTCTTGAGCCCGTTCGAGCGCTTTCCCGCGGCGGACTTCAGCATGGCGTCGCACCCGAGGTGGTCCATGGCGAGCACCTCCCGCGCCAGCCGGGAGTAGGTCGAGCCCACGTGGAGGTCCGCGCGGGTCTCCCAGTAGATGTGGCCCATCCGCTTCCAGGTGGAGGCCCGGTGGATCAGGTTGGGAACGAAGTAGTTGTGGGCCACCACGTCCGCGGCCAAATGGGACAGGAAGCCGTAGGCGTAGCTCGCCTCCCGGTCGTCGCCGGCGTCGGCCAGGCACCGGAAGCCGGTCTCCCAGTTGTGGGAGTGCCCCGTCTTCTGCTTCTGGCCCTTGCCCACGAAGAAGTCCGCGGCCAGGCTGCCGTAGAGGAACTCCAGGGGATAGGCGCGGATCACCCCCGTCACGGCCGCGAGCAGGGGCCCGGTGTTCTCGAGGATGTTGCAGGCGATGGCCGTGTGGACCGCCGCGCCCCAGGCCCAGGCGGCCGAGGAAAAGACCAGGTTCAGGCCCAAAGCGCCCGCCACCAGCGCCAGTACCCGAACCAGAACCACAGAAAATCGGCGTGCTTCGCCGCTTTTTGTCCGTCTCATGGGATCTGTGTCGAAGATGCCGAAAACCTCCTCTCGTCCCTCCTGCTGACCCGGCAATATAACCACTGCAACGGCAAAGGACAACCCCTCTTTTCAGGAAGGGCCGCCCCCCACGATCTCGATGGGGCCGGCATAGACGCCGCCTTCCCGGCCGTCGATGCTCAGCCGCTCCCCGGCCCGGAACCGGAGCCCGCCGATGCTGCAGGCGCTCTGCTTCTCGTCGCAGGCCAGGTCGCTCAACCCCACCACGCAGGTCTTTCCGAGCCGGTGGGCCACGATGGCGGCGTGGCTCGTGGCCCCCCCGCGCGCCGTGAGCAGGCCGTCGGCCGCGTGGATCTCCTCGATGTCGTCCGGCACCGTGTCGCCGCGGATGAGGATGAGCGACGTGTCCGGCTCCTCCCGCCTCCAGCGGTGGATCTCCTCCAGGCTGTAGACCGCCCGTCCGCTCATGGCCCCGCCCCCGGCGCCCACACCCCGGCCGATGACCCGCCCGCGCGCCTCTTCGTCGAGCCGGAAGGCGGGCGTCCTCTCCGCCGCCCCCATGTGGAGGTCCCTCGTCTGCAGGATGTAGAGGTCCTCGGCCCGGTCCCCCTGGAAGGTGAACTCCATGTCCTGGGGGCCCCACCCGCGTTCCACCACCAGGCGCTCGATCCACCCCATCAGGGCCTCGAACACCGCCGGGAACGCCTCCTCCAGGGAGGGCTGCTCCCGGCGGTTCTCCAGCTCGGCCTGCCGCCGGGTCAGGGGAAAGGCGTTCACCAGGCCCGACACCATGTCCTCCCCCTGGTTCCCCGGCGTGTAGTCCCCCCACGGAAGGGGTCCCTCGCTCGGGTGGCGCGGGCTGTGGGTGAAGGCCACCCCGGCGCCGGACCGCCGGGACAGGTTCCCGTAGACCATCTGCTGGACCGTCACCGCGGTCCCCCACTCGTCCGAGATGCCGAGGATCCTCCGGTAGCTCGCGGCCCGGGAGCCGCGCCAGGAGTCGAACACCTTTCCGATCACCACGTGGAGCTGCTCCGGGGGCTCGAGCACCACCTCGACCCCCTGCCGCTCCACGAGCTCCCGGTAGGCGTGCGCCAGCGCCTCCATCTCCCCCGGGGCGAGGTCGGCCTTCCGGACCACCCCGGCCCGCTCCTTGTGCTCTTGAATCAGGTCGTCGAACAGGTCCCGGTTGATGCCGAAGGCCATGCCGTAGGACTGCAGGAACCGCCGGTAGCAGTCCCAGGCGAACCAGGGGCTCCCGCTTCGCCGGGCCATGCTCGCCGCCACCTCCTCGCGGATCCCCACGTTCAGGACCGTATCCATCATGCCCGGCTGGCTGACCGCGGCGCCGCTCCGGACCGAGAGGAGGAGCGGGTTCTCCGGATTTCCATACCCCTTGCCCGTCTCCCGCTCCAGCCGGGCGATCTCCGCGGCCACGCGGGCGCGAAGGCGCTCGGCCGCGGGCGGGTAGGCGTCGATCACGCCCCGGCAGCGAAACACCTCCGTCGTGATGACGAACCCCGGCGGCACGGGAAACCCGAGCTTTCGGAGCGCCACCAGGTTCAGGGCCTTCTTGCCCAGGTGGATCGGGTCCTCCACCGCCTCCGGCACCGGGTGGATCGGCGTGACGGCCCGCTCCGGGTCGAAGTCGAGGAGGGTGCGGAGGCTGTCCTCCGGGAGCCTCTGCGCCTCCCGGGAGAGGGTCTCCGCAATGCGGCCCACCAGGCGGTCCAGGGGCTGGAGCCCGGGCGTGGAGGCGATGCGCTCCCGCAGGAAGATCTCCGCGGCCCGGTCCACCCGGGTCCTCGGGGAGCCGCCGCCCTCCGGGGAACGGACCTTCGGCAGGAGTTCCTCCGGCGCGAGCGAGGAGACGATCGACTCCAGGCTCTGCTGGTAAACGTGAGTGAAATGGGCATGCACCAGGTTCCGCACCGCCTCCTCCAGCCCCCGGAACACGTCCACGAACTGGCCGAAGGAGAAGCCGCGGACCTCCAGGGCCCGTCCGAGCAGGTCCAGGTTGCTCTCGAGCTCGGACGACTGGATGCCGTCGACCCGGAGGGCCCGGGCCATCAGCTCGAGGTCGCTCAGGGCGCGGGCCATGGTGGCCCGGGTGATCAGGCTCAGGTCGGACGAGGCCGCCAGCTCCTCCAGCAGGGTGTTCAGCAGGGACTCCAGCCGCAGGGTGAGGCCCATGGCGTCGAACTTGGCCTCGTGGTAGCTCCCGTAGACCGAGGGGATGTCCGCGGCGATGTGGCGCTTGTGATAGATGTCCTCCCGCGCCTCGTGCTCCTCCCCGGAGAGGATCAGGTCCCGGAGGGCTTCCAGGGCGTCGAGGACCCCGGCGATCCGCTTGCGGAGATCGGGGTCGCGAAGCGCCCCCCGGAGGCGGTCCACGTTCGGCAGGATGCCCAGCGGCAGCTGGTCCAGGGTGCCCTCCAGGGTGGCCGCCCCCAGGCGGTACTTCCGGTAGAGGAGCTGATACAGCTCGACCGCCAGACGGAGCCGTTCCGAGCCGGGCCCGGACACACCGGCAAGGTCCGAGGCCATGCGCTCGATCTCCCCGCTCTCCAGCTTCAGAAGGTCCTCCACGCGGCCCACCCTCCCGGCCCGGGCCAGGCCCTCCAGGATCCGGTGGATGCCCTCGGGGAAGGCCTCGCCGCCCTCGAGCCGCTCGTAGAGCGGCGCGGGCAGGTAGGGCTCGAGGGGCTCCCGCCGCCCGCTCCACCAGTAGGAGAGCATCCCCTCCACGAGCCCCACGATCCGGTTGCTGCTCTCCACGTGGGACTGCTTCCGCACGAAGTGCACCAGGGGGTCCTGCCGCCCGGCCATCTCGTCCACCTCGGTGGAGACGTCCCTCAACCGGCCCTCGGCGCCGATCTCGTTGAAGTAGACGGGGAGCAGCCGGGCCAGCTGCTTGGCCTGGGGGTACACCGGGCCCAGGTTGCCGTTCAGGAACCGGGTCACCTCCCGCGGAAAGAAGTCCGTGTCCCGGATGAACACCCCCCGAAGCGCCAGATGGACGGTGAGGGCGGAGAGCAGCTTCCGCGAGGCCGGGGGGTCCAGGGCGATGAGCTGCATCCAGACCCGGATGTTCTGCACGTGATCCGTGTTCTGCCGGTTCAGGGCCCCCTCGCCCCCCCTGGAGAGGTCGGGCCCCTGAAAGTCCAGGTCCGCCACCCGGTCCACGAAGAAGGCCGTCAGCCGCCTGCGGCCCGTGGCGTAGACGGCCTTTCCGATGTTGAGCACGCTGTTGAGCGCCGTGGACGGGTACGACCGGATGCTCCACCGGAGCACGGAGAAGGCCGACCGGAGGGCCCCCTCGGCCTCCTCGCGCTCCCCCCGCTCGAGGAGCCCCGCCATGGTCCGGTGGATCGCCCGCAGGGTGTCCTCGTGGAGCGTCGAGAGACCCTCCAGCTCCATGATGTGGAACAGAAAAAGAAGCCGCCAGCGCTCCCCCTCGCCCTCGCTCCTCCCCAACCCCTTCAGCTTCCCGGGAATCCCCTCGTACGCGCTCGTGAAGAACCGGAAGCCCGGCAGCCCGGCCAGCCCCCGGCAGAGCCCCCGGGAGTCGGGATCGCCCTCCCCCAGCCGCTCCACCTCCTCGAGCCGCTCCCGCACGCTCTCGTGTGAGACCGGCCGAAAGAGCGGCTCCAGCTCCCCTTTCACGAGACGCTCCTCCACCTCCACCTGCGAGCGGAACCAGGCCAGGGGATCCTCCTCGGAGAGCCAGTACTGATAAGCGCTCCGCCTGCAGCGCACCAGGAGCCGGTTGAGCGCCAGAAAACCCGTCTCCCCCGGGACCCGTTCCATCAAGTCATCGGCCAGCCGGCCGATTTCGTAGTAGCTCCGCACGAACGCCTGGAACGGGACCTCCTCGAGACAGGAGATCCGCTCGAAGGCCTCGTCCAGGACCGGCCAAAAGCCGGAGGCCTCCTCCCCGGCGGCCTTCCCCAGGAACAGGAGCAGGTTGTCCGCGGCGTCCTTCCGGACCTCGCCGAGGGTCGTCTCCAGGGCCGCCTCGAGCCAGATGTCCACGAACAGCGCGGCGGCCTCCGTCCCCCGCGGATGACTCCGCATGAGGTGGAGGGTGTCCAGGGCCAGCTTCCGGGCCTCCTGGACCACGTAGCCCCAGTTCCGGTACGGGTGGCAGACCTCGCGAAGAAAGGCGTCGAGCCTCTCCGCCAGGCCGTGGTACCCGGCCACGACCTCCCGCAGGGGGTCGTACCGCTCGCTCACGGTGACGTCGACGCGCGTGCAGGCGAGGTTGACCTCGAGGGCCTTGCTCTGCATGAGGGACCTTTCCACACAAAAACAACGATGGCGAACTGCAGAACGGATGGACGGCCCCCCGGTGCGCCGCAGAGGCGCCCTGGAAGGATCCCGAGATAGAGCCTTCAGTATACCAGAGATTCTCACGCTCCGCCAACGGATCGGAAAAGGCAATCGATTTGACACGACAATCCAACTGATGTAGGGTCCCTTGAAATCACGATCGAGCAACGATTAAACCTTTCTCTGCAGAATACCATGCCCACAGACCCAAACGACATGCAGGCCCGGGGTAAGGGCCACCGTGAGCGGCTCCGCGCCAAGTTCCAGGAAGGCGGGATCGAGCGCTTTTCCGACGAGGAGGTGATCGAGTTCCTCCTCTCCATGGGCACGCCCCGCAGGGACGTGAAACTCCCGGCCCGGGAGGCCCTGAAGCGGTTCGAGTCCCTCTCGGGCGTCCTCTCCGCCCCCATGGACGAGCTGACCCAGATCCAGGGCATCGGCGAGCGCAACGCCCTCTACCTCCACCTGGTCCACCAGGTCTCCTCCCGCTACCTCCGCGACCGCGCCAGAAACCGCCCTTTCTTCGGCTCCTCCCGCGCCGTCTTCGACTACCTGTTCCACACCATGCGCGACCTCAAGCGCGAGGTGTTCAAGGTCCTGCTCCTCAACCGCAAGAACGAGCTCGTCTCCGACCACGACCTCTTCTTCGGAAGCCTCACCGGCAGCGCCGTCTACCCCCGCGAGGTGATGACCCTGGCCCTGGAGCACCGGGCCGCGGCCATGGTGTTCGTCCACAACCACCCCTCCGGGAACCCCGCCCCCTCCACCGAGGACCAGCGCCTCACCCGGGAGCTGGTCTGGGCGGCCCGGCTCCTCACCATCCAGGTCCTGGACCACCTGATCATCGGCCACAACACCTACTACAGCTTCGCCGACCAGGGCCTGATCAAAAACTACCTGGCGGAGTTCGACCGCCAGTTCAAACAAACGCCCCTTTCCCCTTGACTCCACACCCTCATATTCTATAAAAAAGCATCACATCGACCGCATAAGCCCAACGAGCAAGCCAGATCGCTGCTGGATAATCCGAAGCAGGGCAAACCACCCGAAAGGATATCCATGAGCTTGTCCACCGAAACGACCTCTCAGCCATTCATTGACCCGGCCTCCACGAGCGCCCTCTCCCCCCCATCCACGCCCCCCACGCCATACCCGGACGTTTTCCCGATAACCTCGCTCGTGAACATTCACCCCAAGCGTTCCAGAAGCCTCTTCCCCAAGAACCCGATACAGCGCGCAATCCATGATCGCATCCAGCCGGAATACGCTCACCGGTATATGGTCCCCCGACCGCTCTTGCCACTTTTTCAGGAAACCGTCAGCTATCCCATTTCCCGCTAATCGGAATTTGGCGGGCTTATCAAGTTAGAAGATAGTCCACACGGACGGTTGGTTCAGTCAGAGGCATTTTCGATTGGCGAATTATCCGGAAACCATATACTTACTGGTTG
>CAYVVQ010000090.1:0-2662 GCA_964454455.1 uncultured Desulfobacterales bacterium
CCCTGCCGTTGTTGGGGCAGGGGGGGGCGAGGAGACTCCGTGAACCCGAGCGCACTCACATCCGGCTTGAAGAAGACCCTGTTCAGCCTCGTCGCCATCCTCCTGGGGCTTGTCCTTGCCCTGCTGATCGCCGAAGGGGCCCTTCGGCTCACCCGGACCGCGCCCTACCACAGGAACGCGCTGAACTCCTTTCACGAGCCGGATCCGGACCTGGGCTGGCGCGGGCTGCCCGGCTTCACCGGGGTGTTCGTCCGGGAGGACTTCAAGGCCCGTATCGCCATCAACGATCAGGGGTACAGGAAGAAGCAGGCCCCCACCCGGCCCCTTCCGGACGCCGAGAAGGTGGTCTTCCTGGGAGACTCCTTCGCCTGGGGCTGGGGCGTGAGCCAGGGCGAGCTGTTCAGCGACGTGCTCCAGGATCTCCTGGGAGCCCGGTACAACGTCATCAACCTGGGCATCAACACCTTCGGCACGGTCCAGGAGTGGATCCAGCTGGAGAAGGAAGTGGTTCCCATGCGGCCCGCCAGGGTGGGCGTCCTGTTCTATGGAAACGACTTCGAGGACAACATGAACGGCCGGGGGGAATCGAGACCCTACTGCGAGGTGGAGGGGGGCAGGGTCGTGCTCGAGAACCTGCCCGTGGCCAACCCCATCGGCGGCGGAATGCGGTCCGTCACGCGCCACTCCTACGCCCTCACCCACCTGCGCTACTACCACAATGTGTTCCGCGAGTACGTGGACCTGGCCGAGGCCCGCCTGAAGCAGTGGCTCCCGGACCGCGGTGAAAGCGGGCAGGAACGGAGTGACCCTGGGGAAGGGGAGAGCGCGGACGGGGAGGAGCCCTCCGAGGGCGAACAGGTGGTTGTTTTCGAGCACGCCCTCTCGCGGATCGCCCTTCTCTGCCGGGCGAACGGGATCGACCTCTTTTTGGTCTACGTCCCCACGGGGGAGAACATCGCCTCGGGAAGGCCCGAGTACGAGCACATCCAGATCGTCCGCCGCCTCTGCCGCCGCCACGACATCCCGCTCGTGGATCTGATGCCCGACTTCATCGCCGGGATCACCGGCACCGAGGGGGAGCCCTACTACTTCCCCCTCGATCTTCACTGGACGCCGGAGGGGCACCGGCTCGCCGCGGAGATCATCCACGAGCGGGTGTTCAAGGCTCGGGCCGCTGGTGCACTGAACGTGCTCGGACCGGCCGACCCCGCCTCCGGAAGGGGCCGCACGGCAGGAGGCCGGTCCCGAGGCGTGGACGCCCCATGAAACCGAGCAGTCGGATGAACCGATTCCTGATCCAGCTGATGGCCCTGTCTCTTGTCCTCGCCGCGGGGGGGTGCGGTTCGAGGCCGGCCAGGGTGCCGTCTCCCGAGAAACCCTCCGAACCCGAGACGATCTCCGTCGCGGGGGTCACGGAAGCCGGGTACGCCGTGCAGCTCGGGGCCTTTTCGGTGCTCGCCAACGCCGTCCGTCTCACCGACCGGCTCGTGGCCCGGGGGGAGGATGCCTACTACTTCCGTCACGAGTCCGGCCTCTACAAGGTCCGCCTCGGGGACTACGCCACCCGGGCGGAGGCCCTCTCCAAGGCCCGCGCCCTCCTCGCCGAGGGGCTCGTGGACAGCTACTGGGTCGTGGGTCCCGAGGACTACGCCCTGGCAAGGGCCCGGGTCCACGGCGACCGCCTGCTGAGAGACGAGATCGTCCGGACGGCCCGGGGGTTCATCGGGCTGCCCTACCAGTGGGGCGGCGACAACCCGGAGGACGGCTTCGACTGCAGCGGGCTGGTCATGGCCTCCTACCAGATGAACGGGCTCAACCTCCCCCGCTCTTCCCGGGAGCAGTTCCGCCGGGGCCGCGCCGTGCCGAGAGGGGACCTGGAGAAGGCCGACCTGGTCTTCTTCTCCATCCAGTCGGGAAGAAAGGTGAGCCACGTGGGGCTCTACGTGGGAGAGGGCGCCTTCGTCCACGCGCCCGGCAGGGGCAAGGGGATTCGCGTGGATTCTCTCTCGAACCCCTACTTCCGCAGGCACTACATCGGGGCCAGGACCTACCTGTGAGTCCCGTTGGCGGATCCCGTTCTCCGGCCTTCGATCGAGCCGACGCTCAGTCCACCCTGCGAAACCTTCCGGGGACCGCTCCGCAGACCGGGCAGCGGTCCGGGATTTCCGCCGTGTGGACGTGCCCGCAGATCCCGCAGACGAAGTAGTCGAGGTCCCCGGGCGGGTCCTCTTTGTCGATGGCCCCGCCCACGAGCTCCACGACCTCCTCCCGGGCCCGCCGGGACTGGATGAACCCCTTGCGCACGGCGCCGCTCGTCTTCTCCGCCTTGACGTCCCGGATCATCGCTTCACAGGCCTCGACGCCCTGCTTCGCCGTCTCCCGGGCCTCCCGGAGGTTGGCGTCCGTCGAAGAGATCTTCCCCCGCATGAGGTGGCCGAAGCGGCCCGCCCGGACCTTCTCCGCTCGGGCCAGGGCCCGGAAGAGGCGCCCCAGCCCGCTCCGGCCTTCCTTTTCCGCCAGCAGGGCGAAGGCCTCCAAACGGGAGGCGGCGCGGGATTCCTCGGCGAAGCAGCGGGCGATGTGCTCCTGGATCTTGTTCTTCATGTCTCCTGCATCCCGTGTGCTCGAGGTTCCAGGCTTTTTGTGACGCCATCAAGTTTAC
>CAYVVQ010000090.1:2762-16474 GCA_964454455.1 uncultured Desulfobacterales bacterium
CGCCGGCCGTAGATCCCTTTGAGGGTGAGCCCTTTGAACACGAGCCGGGCCCAGTCGATGGCGGTCTCCCCTGACAGGATCCCGAAGCGGGATCCCGTCAAGCACGCACGGATTCGGGGGGGTGCAGGGGAGACGTCGCATCCAGGATGGAGAGCCCGACGAGGGTGTGATTGCGGAACCGACCCTCGACGGCCGGTGAAACGTGCTGGATTTTCGCGCGCAGGATCCTGGGCGGCTCCGGGCTGACCGGGCCGTAAAACTTCATTTCGAGGACCGAGCCCACGTGAAGGCAATCAACCACGGGGGAATCCGTGCGCACCAGAAAGCACAGCCCCTGGGAGGACAGGTTCCACAGGTTGAACTGGTAGACATAGTCGAGCTCGGGCAGGCAAAGCTCCACGCTGTGGAATTGGCCTCCCGGAAGGCGTTGCTCGCTCCGCCTGTCGTCTGGGTGATCGATCATTTCCCGCTGTCTCCTGATTGACGGATTCGCAAAAACCCGCTCATCCGCCGCTGGGCAAGCTATAACCTGTTGAAATCCCATGGTCAGAGCTCGAGGCTCGGGGCTTTTGCGACGCCATCAACGTTCGCTCCCTCGCCCTTGGCTGTCCAGTCGCTTGGCGACCTCAGCCACCCTGGCTCCCAGCTTTGCGGCGTTTTCCGCTGTTGCGTCGTCTGGGGCGCCTGCGCAGGCGGTCCCATAGTGACCGGTGGCGGACATGGGATCGCCCACGATGACCATGCCGTAGATGAGCAGGCACTGAATGATCGACATCATGGTGGTCTCCTTGCCGCCCGTGGGATCACCCGAGGTGGCAAAGGCCGCCCCCACCTTGCCTTCCATCTGTTTCCGGGTCCCGACGAAGTCATCGAAGACCTTCTTGACCTCCGCCGCCATCACCCCGAAGTAGACCGGCGAACCCGCGATGACGCCCGCTGAGCTCAAGAAGTCCTCCCTGGTCACCTCCGTGGTGGGCTTCAGCAGGGCGCTCGCCCCGCCGATGGAATCAACGCCCTTGGCCACGGCTTGGGCGAGCTTTTTCGTGTTTCCTCCCTTGGAGTGATAGAACACCAGGATCTGCATGGTTGTCGGCTCCTTTCGGTTCGGGGGTCTTCTTCACACTGCCTCCGGAACACCACCGAGGAGGCGGTCAGGCCGCGGCCGGGATCGTGGCGAGGTGTGTGGCCGGGCCTCTGACGGGTGGGGGGGCACCTCAGGTACCGAAGGATAGACGCCTTGAGGAGGACGAAATCCGAGAGGTTGTTCCTCAGGATGCCCACCACGATCTTAGGATCGTTTTTGAGAACGAAGGTCTTGTCAACCATACCGGTACCGTTGCTCCAGCATGCGGTTCTCGAGCTTGGAGAATTCCATGTACTCGCGGAGGGTCCTCGACTCGAAGGCGTGGCGTTTCGTGGGCATGCGCTCCGCCAGGACGCGCTTCGAGCGGACCACCCTGGCCCGGAGCCCGGGAGGGGCCGTGTTCAGGATCACGAGATCGGCCGGTCCGTGCCGAGACGATCGCAGAGGTCCCCGATCAGCTCCAGCCGCTTCTGCGGGAAGCACCCGCCGGTGAGGTAGACGGCGATGTCCAAGTCGCTCAGGGGCGTGGCCTTGCCCGTGGCCGTGCTGCCGAAGAGGTAGGCAAAGGCGATGTCCTCCCTCTCCTGGAGGTAGCGCCGGGCGGCGGTCAGGTCCATGGGGTTCCTCCCACCGGGAGCGTCTCTCGCATGTATTCTACTGCAAGTTCCTGCGGGACTCAACGGTGAAGGAGGGACCGGTGCTGACGATGTGCCCATTTGTGTCCATGCGTGGAGGCCGTCCAGGCGTTGCCCGTGGGTGGGGGAGGGGGCGAGCTCAGGCTGCGTTCAGGCCCTTGAGAATCTTCTTTGCCAGGGGCTCTTTGATCTCCGTGTGTCTGGGAACCGCTTCCACGGCTCCCGTCCTTGAGTTGATCCAAAGGGAATGGGACCCTCCCTCGCGTTTGAGGTAGCATCCCGCCATCCGGAGCCGTCTCTCGAGGTCCTTTCGTTTCATTGGATGGCGATCGTTTCCTGGATCACATCAGCGGGCAGCCCCCGTTTGGCATCCTCCAGGCGGTCCTCCAGGATCAGGAGCACCGCCTCTCTGAGGCTCTCTTTGGCCTCCTCGATCGTTTCACCCTGGCCGTTGGCGCCGGGAATCTCCGGACACGTAGCCCAGTATCCCCCTTCCGGGGCTTTTTCAATTATGGCGGTAAACTCCCCCTTCATCTCTTTTCTCCGAGTGTGTTTGGCTCGTTGACGCGCCCTTGAGACCGGACGGGTGGAACACATCGGGCATCGTACTTCATTCGGAGACGGGGCTCAACCCTGATCAAGGATTATTTGTTCTCACCCGGAAACCTTTGAGCGTGATGTGCATGAGTTTTGACGCATTCGCAAAAACCCGCTCATGCGCCGCTGGGGACGATATAACCTGTTGAAATTCTGTGGGCAGATCTCGAGGATTCGGGCTTTTTGCGACTCCATCAACTTTCTCAAGGCACCCAGATAGTGGTGCTCTTGCATCAGGCCTTGGTAGGCCGGTTCCTCGGAGGGGCTGACGGGGCGTACGATGAGTTCGGGAAGAGGAGGAGAGGGATGCGTGGGATCTGAGCGTTCGTCACCGGCGCCGGAAGGAACCCGCCTCTCACTCGTGAAAGGGGCTGCCCGCAGCCTTCCCCGCGACCTCCAGCAGAATCTCGGCCAGCGTGGGGTGGGCGTGGATGGTATCGGCCACGTCCTGGACCGTGCACTCCCGGCGCATCGCCAGGGCCGCCTCGGCCACGAGGTCGGTGGCCCCGGCCCCCACCAGGTGGGCTCCGAGGATGCGGCCCGTCTCCTCTTCGAGGACCAGCTTCGCCTCGCCGGCGATCCTTCCCAGAACCTGAGCCTTGCCCAGGGTCCGAAAGAGGACCGATTCCGAGCGGACTCGGAGTCCGGCTTCCTTCGCCTCGCCCTCGGTCCGGCCCACCACGCCGATCTCGGGGGAGGTGAAGATGGCCCCGGGGACCACGTCGTACCGCATGGGACGATCGCGGCCCAAGGCGTTCTCGGCGGCCAGCCTTCCCTCCGCGGTGGCCACGTGGGCGAGCATGATCCGGCCGGGTCCCAATGCGTCCCCCACGGCGTAGACGCCCGCGGCGCCGGTCTCGAGACGCTCGTCCGCCGGGATCCATCCTGCGGGATCCGGCTCCAGCCCGACGTTTTCCAGGCCCAGCCCGGACGTGTCGGGCCGGCGCCCCACACACACGAGGACGCAGGCCGCGTCCACGGTCTCCGCGGGGCGCTCCCGCTTTTCCGATCCCGCAAAAGGGGATCCCCCGATGCGAACGGCGCAGCGTCCTCCGCGCTCCTCCACGCCCTCCACCCCGGCATCCACCAGAACGCGGATCTTCCGCTTCTTCATCTCCCGGAGCAGGGTCTTGACGCAGTCCCGGTCCACGCCGGGGATGGGCAGCAGCCGGTCCATCGCCTCCACCAGGGTCACCTGCGAGCCGAGCCCGGAAAAGATGGAGGCGAACTCGCAGCCGATGACGCCGCCCCCTACGATCACCATGGCGTCGGGGACGGCCTCCAGGGAGAGGGCGTGATCACTGGAGAGGACCGTTCTTCCGTTGAACGGGAGGTGCGGCAGAGGTGCGGGAACCGAGCCGGTGGCGAGGATCAGCCGGTCCCACTCGATCGTTTCCCGGCCGCCCCCGGCCGGGGTGACGGAGAGCCGGCCGGGCCCCTCGATGCGGCCCTGCCCCTGAAGGTGCCGGATCCCACGGTGCTTGAACAGGCGCAGGAGGCCCTGGATCTGGCCCTGGATCACCCGTTCCTTCCGCCGCATGAGCGCCGCCATGTCCGGAGCGGCGTCCCCTTCGACCGTGACGCCGAACTCCCCGGCCCGGCGGACCTGCTCCAGGACGTCGGCGGCCGTTTTCATCACCTTGGAGGGGATGCAGCCCCAGTTCAAGCAGGTTCCCCCGACGTTCCCCCGTTCGACGAGGGTAACGTCGGCCCCGAGCTGCGATGCCCGGACCGCCGCGGCGTATCCTCCGGGCCCCGCCCCGACGACGGCGACTCTGGCCTTGCTCATGTCCGGCTGCTCCCCGGCCCGGTACGCCCGCTCTCGCCGGCGTCCCGGTACCTGTCGATGTCCGACTCGGTGATACCGAGGCAGTAGAGAATGTTGATCATCTGGTCGCTGCTGAAGAGGCCGTCCGCGGGCGGGATGCTCTCGGACGGCTTGCAGGCGATGGACAGGCCCACGTCCTTCATGAAGCGGGACCCGCCCGATCCGCCTCCCACCGCCACCACCTGATCCCGGCTGATCTCCTCGACGTTCATGATGAACTCCAGGATCTCGTTCTTGGTGGACGCGGTCAGCACCGGCTCCTCCAGGTTCCCTGTGGCTCTGCCCGATTCGTCCTGCTGGAGGGTGTTGCAGAAGGCGTAATTTACCCCTTCGGCCTCGTAAATGGGCTTCAAAAAGCAGTCCAGCCCCGTGGAGAGAAGCGCCACCTTGTACCCCATGGACTTGAGGATGCGGAGCAGCTCCAGGGCCCCGGGGTGAAGATCCAGGAAACGGCCCGCCTTCTCGATCTCCGGGACCGGGACACCCCGAAGGACGTCGATCCGATCGACCAGGGACTGTGTCCAGCCGCCCGGATCCGCCTGAAGCGGCGTCGCGATCCGCTCTTCCGTCGAGGGGATGCACTCGTTGACCGCGTCCAGAAAGCGGCGGACGGAGGCCTCCTCGATCAGGCAGGACTCCACGTCGAACACCACGATCTTCTTGGCCTGCCGGTAGGCGCTCTCGCTCTGGATGACCACGCTCTGGTTCAGACGGCTGCAGAGCTCCTTCAGCTGCTCCTTCATGCCCTCCAGGGCCTCGGCCCGGGAGGGAAACGGCTCCGGGCGGACGTCCCGGACGTCGACGGCCATCTCCATGGAGAAGAAGGTGCCCCGCGCGATCATACGGCAGCTCTCGATGTTCGCGTTGAACCGGTGGAGATGGGACGAGATCCCGGCGATGATCCCGGGCCGGTCCATGCCGAGGACGGTCACCAGAAGGTGCTCGGCGGGCCCCGGCTCCGCGGCCCGCTCCTCGTCCCACGCCCGGAGAAACACCTTGAGGCCCGTCTCCTTCTCGATCCGGCTCAGTGAATCGAGGATCTCCTCGGAAGACCGGGGGGAGCCGGTGAAGTCGATGGCGAGAAAAATGGAAAAGAGACCCCTGCGGCAGTTCTCCTCCACGTCCAGGATGTTCCCGCCCAGATCCAGGACCCGTCCGGTGATCTTGGAGACGAGCCCGGGCGAGTCCAGCCCGATGGCCGAAAGGCTCATGATCTGCTTGAGCTCGGACATTTCTCCACTCCCTCTCATGGTCGATCCGGCCCGGAGGCCCGGCGGTCGTAGAACACGAAGATCTCCTCGCCGTAGTAGCGGCCGTTGATCACCTGCCCCGGCCCGAAACGCCGGATCTGCTTGCTCCGGAGGAAGCTCTCGAACCGCTCGTTCATCTCCGCCAGCGGAACGTCCTCCCGGAACCAGCGGACCGGCACGTTCACGTTAATGGGGCGGGCCGCCACCAGGTGGCGGGTCGCCTTGGGCGAGAACACCTTTCCCCGGCTCGCCGCCTCGACCACCATATCTTTTGTGATGTGCGGTGTCCAGATCGCGAGCTCGTTTTCGCCCGGACTCCGGCAGGATGCGTCGCCGGCCAGGTCCTGGCAGGGGACGTACTCCAGCTCCGCGCCCGCCCGCACCAGCCGCCCCTGGATCCGCTCCAGGGCCTCGTAGGCCTCTACCCCGTCGCAGACCCGGTTCGGGGGGAAGCGGAGCACCCCCCTGGCCTCTCCGCACTCCGCGCCCATGAGGAGGGGGTCCTGCTCGAGCCGGGCGGCGAGGGTCGGGCGATCGGTCACGGGTTCCAGGCTTCCTCCCATCTCCTCGAGGACCCTGCGGAGATCTTCCAGGCTGCACACGCCCTTCAGCAGCCGGAACCAGTACCGCAGCCCCACGTGATCGGTGTGATAGTCGATCCTGCAGACCGGGATGGTACGGAACCCCAAACGCTTGAACACGAAGGTGCGGTGGTTGCCGTCCAGGACGATGTGTTTCCGCTCGACGATGATGGGATTCTGGAGGCGGGCCCAGTCCTTGAGCTCGAGGGCGAGGGTGTCGGCCACGTGAGGAAGGGTCTCCTCGTGCTCTCGAAGCGTCTCGACCCGGACGACTTCCAGCTGCATGGTCAGGTCACAGGCCTCGATGACGAACATCGTTTCGCTCCTTCCAACGTGCCCGAAGCTCGAAATGACGCGAGTATCGAAAGGGTGCTACCCGGATCGGACCAGGCCGTGGAGCTTCTCCATCAAGGGGTCCATCTCTTCTTCCCGAAAGCAGTACTGCAGGGTGGTGTGCGGCCGCCGCAGCGCGCGCACCCCCTCGCGGACGTCCGCGCCGTCCACCAGTACGTCTCGGATCAACTGGGCCAGCTCCTGGAAGTCCGGCTCGCCCATGCCGAAACGGGTCATCTCGGCCACGCCCATGCGAAGGGCCCCCGAGGCCGTGAAGCCCTCCTCCTCGGGGGTCGCCTGGTAGTTGCAGATGATGTTGTTGTCCTCCAGCGCGGACGCGGCCTCGGGCCCTTTTCCGTAACCCACCTGGACCACCACCTGGTGGGTCTCGGTGAAGCCCTCCTCCGGATCCCCCGCCACGTCGAGCCCGCAGTCGTTCAGGGCCCGGGCAAAGGCCCGGGCGTTGGCGATCACGCGGGGCTGGTAAGCGTCCTTGAACCGGTTCATCTCGTAGGCGGCCATGAGGAGCCCGAGCATGGTGCCCAGGTGATGGTTGGAGACCGAGCCCGGGAAGGTCCGTGTGACCACGGACTCCCACAGGGCGTAGCGCTCCTCCTGCTCCTGCAAACGGGTCGCCGCGATGCCCCGCTGCGTTCCGAAAAAGGTCTTGTGGGTGGAGCCGGTGACCAGGTCGGCCCCTTCGCGGAAGGGTTCCTGGAAGTGGGGCCCCGCCAGGCCGAGCACGTGGGCCATGTCGTACATCACCACCGCGTCGATGCCGCTCTCGTCGAGGAACCGGCGGACGGCCTCCACGGGCTCCCGGCACAGAACCATGCTTTTTCCGAAGATGATGAGCCGCGGCCTCACCTCGTCGATCCGCTCCAGCGCGGCCTGCACGTTCACGCGGTAGGGGTTGTGGGGCAGGACGGGGAAGGGGACAACGGCCGGCCGTTCGGTCTTGGGATCCCGTGCCACGAAGTCCCGGAGCGCCCCCATGGGCTGGGAGCTCAGGTGCCCCCCCTTGGCGATGTGGTGGTTCATGACCGGTGCGATGCGCCGGGGCTCCCGCTTGGGATCGTCCCGGTTCAGGTACTGCATCATGGCGCTGAAGACGGCGGTGTTCGCCATCTGCCCGCTGATCAGCCGGGTCTCCACCTCGGTGCAGCCGAGGAAGGCGGCCAGCTCCCGTTCGAGGAGCCGTTCGACGCGGGCGATGAACTCCGTGCCCTGGTAGTAGAACACCTCCGCGTCGTAGAAGGCCCGGACCTTGCGGTGCTCTGCGTAGCGGAAGGAGGGGTCCATGACCGAGAGGAGCCGGACCATGGGCGATGCGGTCATCTCGGAGGGGATCAGGTTGATGCAGTCCCTCTGCCGCCAGACCGTGTTCTCGACGGCCTCCTCGAGAAGCTTCCGGGCCGAGGCCGCGGCCGGCTCGGGTTCGGGCGGCTCGGCGCCCGCCACGATGGGCCGGGCGCAGGGCGGGGCGTCGTTGCGGAGGTGGTAGGGGACGACCTTCGCCTCCACGGACCGGCCCCGGACCTCGACGCTCACCTCGTCGTCCTCCAGGATGTCCGCATCGAGGTAAGCCAGGCCCAGTCCGCGAAGCGCGTGGGCCTCCAGCTGGATCGAGGCGAGGCCCTCGCCTTCCACCTTCCAGTAGGGTACCATGGTTCCGCTGGTCACCCAGCCCACGTGCCCGCCTTGCCGAAAGACCCGGGACCCTTCCCGGGCCACGCCCCGGCCTGTCACGGCCAGGGGCCGGACGACGCGCGGGAGATCGGCCGTCCGGGAGAAGTCCCTGGCCAGGATGCGGCTGCGCGCCTCGTACTGGCGAAGGAGAATGTCCCTTCCCGTGAACGCCCCCTTGAGGGGGCTGAAGCTCACGGCGAAGCGGGCCAGGGGGCAGGCCATGATGGGGATCTCCCGGCCTTCCGGATCCGTTCCCAGCTCGTGCCCGTAGAGGGGGAGTCCCGCCTCGAGGCGCAGGGTGTCACGGGCCCCCAGGCCGATGGGGGAGGCGCCCCGCTCCAGCAGGAGGTCCCAGACAGCGGGGGCGGCCTCGGAAGGCAGGAACAGCTCGAAGCATACGGGCTCCCCGGTGTACCCGGTCCGGGCCGACTGCACGGGGTGTCCCTGAATCGTCACCGAGCCCACGGCGTTCCGCATGGGCTCGGGCAGGGTGCCCTCGTCGACCAGCGGGAACAGGATGTCGCGGGAGAGGGGCCCCTGCAGGGCCAGCATGGCGATCTCGGAGGTCCGGTCCTCGAGCTCGACCCCGTCGAACGCGGCGGCTGCGGACTGGAGGTGGCCCCAGTCCTTGTCCCTGTTGGCGGCGTTCACCACCAGGAGGAAGGCCTCGTCCTCGAACCGGTAGAGGTAGGCGTCGTCCACGGCGCCTCCGGTCTCGTTGGGGATGAAGGTGTACTGGGCCCCGTTCTCACGCCCGTCCAGCGCTTCGGCGTTGTTGGTGAGCACGTGCTGGAGGAAGGCGGTCCGCTCCGGTCCCCGGACCACGAAACGCCCCATGTGGGACACGTCGAACAGGCCGGCGCTCCTGCGCGTGGCCAAGTGCTCTTGCACGATTCCGGCCGGGTACATGATGGGCATGTCCCAGCCCCCGAACTCCACCATCTTCGCACCCAGTGAGACGTGTCGATCGTGGAGCGGCGTCCGCAGGATGTCTGGCATGGCTTCTTCCCCTCTTCTCCCGGTTGCCCTGCATGCAGGGCCTTGGGTTGCGGTTCCTCACCGCGCCCGTCCCCGCCGAACGCCTTCCGCGGGGACGCGGCGCCCCGGTCTTGCACGACAGGTCAGGTGTACCACCCGGCGCCGGCGATTTCAAGGAAAAAGGGGGCTGCGATTGATGAAACCAGAAGAAATCGAAAAATATATTGACAAATCGATCAATAATGCTGTATTGGATATGACAAAACCGCAATCGCGGGCGCCATCTGCGCGGGAGACCGACGGTGAAGATCGACGAGACCAGCATCGCCCTGATCAAGCATCTCCGGGACGGCCGAAGATCCTTCCGCCGCATCGCCGAGGCCGTCGGCGTGTCCGAGAACACGGTCCGGAGCCGGGTGGCCGGCATGGAGCGGGAGGGGCTCCTGGAGATCGCCGGGCTGGTGGACCCCGAGGGCCTTCCCGGTCACAGGCTGGCGCTGATCGGTGTCAAGCTCGCCACCATGGAGCTCGTGAAGAAGGGGGAGGAGTTCAGCCGCCTGAAGGGGGTGGTCTCGGTCAGCGTGGTCACCGGGCGCTTCGACCTGTTCCTGCAGGTCCTGTTCAACGAGGGGTTCGGCCTGCTGGAGTTCTACACCGGGGAGGTGAGCCGGGTTCAGGACGTGCAGTCCGTGGAGACCTTCGTGGTGTACAAGGGGTACAACATCAGGGTACCCTACGTGCTCTGAGCCGGTTTTTTTCCCGGTTGCCTGCATCCTTGCCGTACTGTATGCACGGTGATCGGATCCCGACCCGTTTTCGCCGCGGTTCACGCGGTACAGACAAGAGGAGGAAAACCCGATGAAAGAGATGGATGAACTCGTGCTGCCGGAGGACCTGCGCTACAGCCGGAGCCACGAGTGGGCCAAGGTCGATGGGGACAGGGTCCGCGTCGGAATCAACGACTACGCCCAGAGCCAGCTGGGAGACATCGTCTTCGTGGAGCTGCCCGGGGTGGGGGACCGGTTCGAGAAGGGACAGGAGTTCGGTACGGTGGAGTCGGTCAAGGCCGTGGCCGAGGTCTACCTCCCGGTGGGGGGGGAGGTCACGGCGGTCAACGATGCGCTGTCCGACGCCCCCGAGATCGTGAACAAGGACCCGTACGGCCAGGGCTGGTTCCTGGAGCTGGCCCCGGATGATCCGGCCGAGGCGGACGCCCTGCTGGACCGCGGCGCTTACCTCGAGAACCTGAAAGAGCAGGAATAGGCATGCGATACCTTCCGCACACGTCCGAGGAGATCGCCGCCATGCTGGAGACGGCGGGGGCGGGCTCCCTGGAGGACCTCTTCGCCACCGTCCCGGCGGACTGCCGAAGGCAGGCCCCCATGGACCTTCCGCCGGCCATGACCGAGTGGGAGCTGTCCCGGCACATGGCCGGTCTGGCCGCTTCCACGGCGTCGGCCGACGCCTGCCTCTCCTTCGTGGGGGCCGGCAGCTACGAGCACTACATCCCGGCGACGGTCCGGGCCCTGCTCCAGCGCTCGGAGTTCTACACGGCCTACACCCCGTATCAGCCGGAGATGACCCAGGGAACGCTCCAGGCGATCTACGAGTACCAGACCATGATCGCCCGCCTGCTGGGGATGGACGTGGCCAACGCGTCTCTCTACGACGGCGCCTCCTCCCTGGCCGAGGCGCTCCTCATGGCCGTCCGCGCCACCCGGAAGAGGCGGGTGGCCGTCTCCCGGGCCGTGCACCCCCACCACCGGCAGGTGGTCCGGACCTACCTCGCGCCCACCGGGTACGAGCTGGTGGAGCTGCCGTACCTGAACGACGGGACCACGGACCTCTCCTCCCTGGGATCGGACTCGGACCTCGCGGCCGTGGCCCTGCAGTCCCCCAACGTGTTCGGCTGCCTGGAGGACGTCCAAGGAGCTGCGGACCGGGTCCACGATGCGGGCGGTCTCCTGGTGTCCTCCTTCGCCGAGCCGCTTGCCTTCGGGCTGTACCGGTCCCCGGGAAGCCAGGGAGCGGATGTCGCCTGCGGGGAGGGCCAGAGCCTCGGAATTCCCCAGTCCTTCGGAGGCCCCCTGCTGGGGCTTTTCGCCACCCGCGACAAGTACGTCCGGAGCGTTCCCGGCCGGCTGGTGGGGAAGACCGTGGACAGGGAGGGACGGCAGGGCTTCGTGCTCACCCTTGCGACCCGGGAGCAGCACATCCGCCGCGAGAAGGCCACCTCGAACATCTGTACCAACAACAGCCTCTGCGCCCTGGCCGCGGCCGTCTATCTGGCCTGTCTCGGCGGGACCGGTCTCCGGGAGCTGGCCCGGCTCAACCACGACAAGGCCGAGCACCTCAAAGGCCGCCTGGGGGAGGCCGGGTTCGACACCGTCTTCGAAGCGCCCGTGTTCAACGAGTTCACGGTCCGCGTCCCGCAGGGGTTCGAGCGAACGCACGCCCGCCTGCTCGAGGAAGGGATCGTGGCCGGGGTGCCGCTCTCCCGGTGGTACCCGGAGCTCGAGAACCACTACCTGTTCTGTGTGACCGAGACCCGGTCCGTCGAGGAGATGGATCGTCTGGTGGAGGGGATGAGATCATGAAGGAGACACTCGGAACGACCGGCCTGGTCCTGAACGAGCCGCTCCTCTGGGAAAAGGGCGCTCCCGGCAGAAACGGCTTTTCCCTGCCCGCACGGGACGTGGACCGGGCGCCCGTGCCCGATCACCTGCTGGGGGAGGCGCCGGACCTGCCCGACCTGGGGGAGCTGGACGTGGTGCGCCACTACACCCGGCTGAGCCAGTGGAACTTCGGGGTGGACACGGGGATGTACCCGCTGGGTTCCTGCACCATGAAGTACAACCCCAAGATCAACGAGGAGCTGGCCGGCCTGGCCGGGTTTACCGGCGCCCACCCGCTCCTGCCCGCGGACCTCTGCCAGGGCGCGCTGCGCCTGATGCACGACCTCCAGACCTTTCTGGCCGAGATCACGGGCATGCAGGCGGTGAGCCTCCAGCCCGCGGCCGGGGCCCAGGGCGAGCTTGCGGGCATGCTTCTCATACACGCCTGTCACGAGAGCCGGGGCTCGAAGCGCACCAAGATCATCGTGCCGGACACCGCTCACGGAACCAATCCGGCCAGCGCCGCCCTCTGCGGTTACCGGCCGGTTCCCGTGGTCTCCAACGACGCCGGCGTGCTCACCGCCGAGGCGGTGGCCGAGGTGATGGACGAGGAGACCGCCGGCATTATGGTCACCAACCCGAACACCCTGGGCCTTTTCGAGGAGCACATTCGGGAGGTCGCCGAGGTCGTGCACGGGAAGGGCGGCCTGGTCTACGGCGACGGCGCCAACATGAACGCGGTGATGGGGATCATGGACGCAGGGCGGATCGGCGTGGACGTGCTGCATCTGAACCTGCACAAGACATTTTCCACGCCCCACGGGGGAGGCGGCCCGGGCTCGGGCCCGGTCTGCGTGACCCGCGAGCTGGAGCCCTTCCTTCCCGTTCCGAGGATCGTCAGGGAGGGGGAGCGATACGAGCTGTCCGAGTCGTTTCCCCAATCCGTGGGACGGCTCCACGCGTTCTACGGCAACTTCGGGGTGATGATCAAGGCCTGCGCCTACATCCTGAGCATGGGCGCGGAGAACCTCGAGAAGGCCAGCCGCCTGGCCGTTCTCAACGCGAACTACGTGAAGGAGCGTCTCAAGGACGTCTACGATCTTCCTTACGATCGGCCCTGCATGCACGAGTGCGTGTTCACGGACAAGCGGCAGAAGGGGACCAAGGTCACGACCCTGGACATCGCCAAGCGGCTGATGGACTATGGCTTTCACCCTCCCACCATCTACTTTCCGCTGGTGGTGAGCGGCTCGCTCATGGTCGAGCCCACGGAGACGGAGTGCAGGGACGGGTTGGACCGGTTCGTCGAGGCCATGCGGAGCATCGCCGTGGAGGCCGAGAAAAGCCCCGACCTCCTGCAAAATGCGCCGGTCCACTGCCGCCTGCGGCGGCTGGACGAGACCGCGGCCGCAAGAAAGCCCTGCCTTCAGGGATGAGCACGCAGTCCCCGAAAGCCCCTTGGCTGGCCGTGAACCCGGGAACCGCGCCTTACACACAGGTGTGGGAGCTTCAGCTCGCCCTGGCGGCGGCCCGCCACGAAGGCCGGCTGAATCGGGACGTCTTTCTGTTCCTGCAGCACGAACCGGTGTTCACCCTGGGCCGGAGGGGCGGGAGCGACAACCTCCGGGTCACCCGGGCGTTTCTCGAGCGCGCCGGCGTGCCCGTGGTGCACGCGGAGCGCGGCGGAGACGTGACCTACCACGGTCCGGGCCAGCTCGTGGTCTACCCCATCGTGGACCTTCCCGCCGCGCGCCTCGAGGTGGTGACGTTCGTCGAGAAGCTGGAGGAGGTGATGATCCGGACCGCCGCGGACCAGGGCGTCGAGGCAGACCGCGACCCCAGGAACCGGGGCGTCTGGGCGAACGGGCGAAAGCTGGGGAGCGTTGGGATCGCCGTCCGCCGCGGGATCTCCTTTCACGGCCTGGCCCTGAACGTGAACCCGGACCTGACGCCTTTCCAGTGGATCCATCCCTGCGGGCTCCAGGGTGTGGGCATGACCTCCCTGGCCCTGGAAGGGGCGGAGGGGGCTACCGTGGAGCGGGTCCTCCCCTTCGCGCGCCGGCGGGTCGAGGAGGTGTTCAACGTGTCGCTGGAGGAGACGTCCCTCTCGACGCTGGAGGAG
>CAYVVQ010000091.1:0-16180 GCA_964454455.1 uncultured Desulfobacterales bacterium
ACGCGGCTGCTGGTGGCCGAGAAGGAGAAGGCCCTGGGGATCAAGCCGGAAGAGGCGAGGGAAGAGGAACGTAAGGAGAGGAAGAGCGAGAAGGCCAAAGCCCCTGTCAAGAGCGCGAAGTCCTCGGCTCCGGCTCCGCCCGCGGCGTAGCGTAAAGACCCACGAGAAAGCCCCTTTCCCCCGAGCGGGAAAGGGGCTTTCTCTTTGACCCGGTGAGCTTCCAGCGAAAAATGAGGATTTCCGGTCAAGGTCAAGGAAGGCAAGGGGTTGGGAGGAGGCGTACGGTTTTGTACGCCGCACGACCGGCCCCGCAGCCTGCCGCACTCCGCAATGGTCTCCATGACGAGGTGGGCCTCCCGGTAGGTCAGCCCGCCCGCGACGGGCGTTCCCACGCCCCGGGCCAGAGAAGGGTCCACGGCGTCCACGTCGAAGGTCACGTGGATCACGTCCACCTCTTTTCTCAGGGATTCCAAGCTAGCCCAGATCCTCGAGCCGACGACGGATCCCCGCAATCCGCAGGGCCTCCGGTCCCATGCCCACCCCTCGCCGGTCGGCCCCGAGGTCCATGGGAAACCCGATGATGTCGATCCGGGGTCTTCGGTGCGTCGTCGAGATGGCATGTCGTTCATGGTCCGGCCTTCCGGGATGCGACACATGATCGCGTCGTAAAAAGCCTTTAGCCTTGAGATCTGCCCTGGGAATATCAATAGGTTATAACGTTTCCAGCGGCGGGTGAGCGGGTTTTTGCGAACCCGTCACACAGGGCAGGGTAGGGTTCGGGGTTCAGAGGGAGGGTGCGTTATGATCTCCGGTCGATTCGCTGTCGCATCTCCCGCAGCATGTCCAGGAGAGCGGATTTTTCCTTGTCGCTGTAATCCTTCAGGTAGGCTTTGATGCGCTGTTCCTTGGCCTCGGAGATGTCGTCGAGCGTCTGCTTCCCCTTCGCGGTGATCATGAGCCGTTTCAGGCGATCGTCGTTCGGATCCCCCTTGCGAGTGATGAACCCGCCTTTCTCCAGTCTCTTGGCAATACCGGACATGTTGGCCCCCGAGGCCAGCATGATTTTGCTGGTGTCCCGCATGGTGTTCTCGCCGTCCAGGGAGGCATCCAGCACCCGAAGAACATTGTATTGAGAGAAGGTCAATCCATGCTCCCTGAACAGGGCGGAGGCATCCCGCTTGAAGCTCTCCGCAACACGAACCACGGCCATCAGGACCTTTTCGTCAATGCTCATGTCGCTTTTGTAGCTCATAGATCGGTCTCCGGTCTTGCGTTCAGCACGATCATATAAGTGGAGTAATATCCTGAAAAACGGTCATAAAGTCAACTGCCAAATGGCAGAGGCGTTCATCCGCCCTCCTTTCTCCCGACCCCCGGGGAAATCCGGTCCGCGTCTCGGCCGACGGGCGCGGCCTCCGGGGAAAGGGGGGGTTGTGAAAATAAACGCTTGACTCGGGCCCGTCTCGTGCCGTAGAAGGGTAACACGTTAACAATCAACGTTCAATCTTTCGTTGGGGCATCCTTCCTTTCGTGGTATCCATGGGAACGGGATGGAGACGAGTTCACGATCACCAGATGGAGGTTTTCAGATGGATGTCAAAGCGAAGCTGTCAGAGATCGTCGGGGCGCGGCACGTCTCCGACGATCCCGAACTGTTGGGGACCTACGCCACCGACTTCAGCTACACGCCGCCCGGAGCGCCCAACGTACTCGTGAAGCCGGCGGACGCCGGCCAGGTCTCGGCGATCCTCTCCTTTTGCAACGAGAACCGGATCCCCGTGGTGCCCGTGAGCTCCAAGGTGCACTTCTACGGCGCCACCGTCCCCAAGGAGGGCGGCGTGGTCCTGGACATGTCCCGCATGAACCGGGTCCTGGAGATCGACCCCGACAACCGGCGGGTCCGCTTCGAGGCGGGCGTCACCTGGGAGAAGCTCACCCAGGCCCTGAAGAAGAAGGGCTACCGGGTAATCATGCCGCTGACGCCGCCCGCGGAGCGCTCCGTGCTGACGGATTTCATGGAGCGGGAGGAGCCGACCAACCAGGTGTACGACTACGGCGAGCCCCTCCAGGCCATGGAGGTGGTCTGGCCGAGCGGAGAGATCTTCCGCCTGGGCTCGGCCAGCGTGGACGGATATCCGGACTCCATGTCCAAGGGCGGGAACCCGTCCGGTCCGGGGCTGGACTTCTACCGGTTCTTCCAGTGCGCCCAGGGGACCATGGGCGTGGTCACCTGGACCAACCTGAAGATGGAGTCCATTCCCAGGATGGACAAGGTCCTGTTCGCCCCCATGGACGACCTGGACCGCGCCATGGAGTTCCTTCACCGGATCCTCCCGCGACGGATCGGCCAGGAGGTGGTCCTCCTGAACGACGTGGACCTCGCGGCCATCCTCGCGAAAGACTGGCCGGAGGAGTTCGAGCGCTTGAAGGAGCAGCTGCCGCCCTGGACCCTGATCCTGGTCGTCAGCGGCCTGCTGCGCCGGCCCGAGGAGAAGGTCGCCTACGAGGAGAACTTTCTGGCCGAGGTCCTCAAGAACGAGTTCCCGGACGTCCGGCTCGGGGAGAATCTGCCCGGGTTTCCCGGCCTGTCGAAGAAGGTGCTGACCCTGCTCCGCGAGCCCTGGCCGGCGGGGAAGCTCCACTGGAAGCTTCGCGTCCGGGGCGGATGCCAGAGCCTGCAGTTTCACACGCGGCCCCTCGAGGCGCAGCGGTTCCTGGACCTGGCGGAGGAGCTCGCGCCCAGGTACGGCTATCCCATCGGCGAGCTCGGGGTGTACATCCAGCCCATCGAGCACAACCGGGCCTGCAGGCCGGAGTTCAACTTCTTCTACGATCCCGGCGATCCGGAGGAGGTGGAGGCCGTGCGCGCTCTCTACAAGGAGGCGGTCACGCGGATGCTCCACGAAGGCGCCGTCTTCACCCGGCCCTACGGGGATCTGGCACCCATCGTCTACGAGAGGGCGGCCTCTTACGCGAGCCACCTCAAGAGGCTGAAGAAGGTGTTCGATCCGAACCAGATCATGAATCCCGGGAACCTGTGCTTCTAAGGAGGGTGGCATCATGGCCGAGGAGTTGAACGTTCGATACTACAAGCCCAGGGACGAGTTCAAGCTGGACGTCACGGACATCGAGAACTTCGTCTACGACATGAGCCGCTGCATCAAGTGCAAGGGCTGCACCTGGGTGGAGCACACCTACATGCCGGGTGCCAAGTTCACGACGAGGTGCCCGAGCGCGACGATCTACGAGTTTGACGCCTACGGGGCGTATGGAAAGATGCGCATCGGCCACGCCATGGCCGAAGGCCTGCTCGACTGGAACGAGAAGGCGCTGGAGGTGATGTACGCCTGCACGCTATGCGGGGCGTGCGACGTGGGATGCAAGCGGAATCTGGACCTCGAGATCGGCCTGACCCTGGAGTCCCTCCGGGTCAAGGCGGTCCAGGACGGCGTCGGCCCCATGCCCGCCCACAAGAAGCTGGCCGCGAACATCGAGAAGAAGCACAACTTCTACGGCGCCGCCCACAAGAACCGCAAGGGCTGGCTCACCGAGGAGACCCGGCCCGCCGGAAAGGCGGACATCGTCTACTTCGTGGGGTGCAACGCCTCCTACAAGAACCAGGAGATCGCCCGCTCCACGGCGAAGATCATCCAGGCCGCAGGGGACGATTTCACGCTGCTCCCCAACGAGTGGTGCTGCGGGAACACGCTCTTCTCCGTGGGCCTGTACGACGAGGCCAAGGCCCTGGCCGAGCGGAACGTCGAGGCCATGCGCAAGACGGGGGCCAAAACGCTTCTCACCAGCTGCGCCGAGGGGTACCGCATGTGGAAGGTCGACTACCCCAAGCTGCTGGAGATCGCCACGGAGGACCTGGGCTTCGAGGTGATCCACCTCGTGGAGTACGCGGCCGACCGCATCGCGAATGGGGCCCTCGAGACCCCCCGGCCCTTCGAGACCCGGATGACCTACCACGACTCCTGCAGCCTGAGCCGCCTGAGCGAGCCCTGGACGCCCTACGACGGCAAGCGCGGCTGGATGGGGTGCGTGGAGCCGAGGCTCAAGCGGCGGCGGGGCAGGAACGGCGTCTACTTCCCGCCCCGGGACATCCTGAAGGGGATCCCGGGGGTCGACCTGGTGGAGATGCCCCGTATGCGGGAGAACGCCTTCTGCTGCGGCGCCGGCCGGGGGACCAAGGAGGCGTTTCCCGATTTTGCACGGAAGTCCGCAAACCATCGGCTCGAGGAGGTACGGGAGATCGGGGCCGAAACGCTGGTCGCCGCCTGCCCCTGGTGTAAGAGTCATTTCTCCGAGGTCGCCGGGGAAAACGGAGACGCCGTTCAGGTCCTGGACATCGCCGAGGTCATCTGCGCGTCCCTGGACGCTTCGGCACAAGGAGGTAAGTCATGATATCCAAAGAGGTGTATCGGATTCTGGAATCCATCGTGGGCCCCGAGTATGTCTCCGACGACCCGGTGATCTGTGAGGGGTACCGGAGCGGCCCCGGCGGGTACGAGGACGGCACCGGATACGAGCGGGTCATGACCACCGTGCCGGGCTGCGTCATCATGCCCCGGACCACCGAGGAGGTCCAGCGGATCGTGAAGGTCTGCTACCGCCGCGAGATCCCCTACGTGCCCTACAGCACGGGGTTCTACGGGCCCCGCTCCCACCCGCACGTGGAGGACGCCCTGCTCATCGACCTCAAGCGCATGAACGACTTCGTCCTCGACGAGAAGCACTTCTACGTGGAGGTGGGCCCCGGCATGGTCTACTCCCCCATCCAGGAGGAGTGCATGAACCACGGGGCCTACGTGGCCATCGGGGGCGGCGGGGCCCAGGCCTCGGCCGTCGCCAACCTGATCGGGGACGGCTGGTCCCCCCTGAGCCACCGCATCGGCCTGCCGCACCGGCGGATCCTGGGAACCGAGGTGGTGATGCCCGACGGGGAGCTGCTCCGGCTGGGCAGCCTGGCCACGGGGGACGACCCCTTCTGGGGGGAAAGCCCGGGCCCGGACCTCAGGGGACTCCTCAGGGGCTACACCGGCGTGCGCGGCTGTCTCGGCATCGTGACCCGCATGGCCATCAAGACGCTCCCCTTCCAGCCGGAGCGCCTCGAGCCCACCGGGGTGTCCCCGGACACCGCCCTGGCCCTCCCGCAGAACCGAGTCAAGTGGATCAACTTCACCGTGCCCTCCAAGGAGGCCCAGGTGAAGGCCATGCGGGAGATCGGCCACGCCGAGATCGCCGGGGCGGTCACCAAGGTCCCCCTGTTCTGGCGCGCCATCGCCAAGGCGGAGTGCAAGGAGGAGTTCTGGGACATCTGGGGGCGGGAGACCGAGGAGAGCATCGCCAACTTCTTCATCGTCCGGGTGCTGCTCATCGGCTTCACCTCCGAGGAGCAGATGGCTTACGACGAGAAGGTGCTCATGGACATCATGGAGCCGCTCGGCGGGATCGCCCGCCGCACCAAGCCGTCGGACGAGTCCTGGATCAAGAACGCCGACTCGGCCGGCATGTGGCTCATGTGCGGAGGGTACGTCTCCCTGGACTACGTCATCGAGACCCTGACCCAGTCCATCGAGCACGGCCCGGCCTACGCCGAGCTCAAAAAGAAGTACACCCCGCCGCTCATGCCGGACTACGGCGATCCGGGGTGGTTCCAGAGCTTCGAGCTCGGCCACCAGGGCTACTCCGAGTTCCTGATCTACTTTGACCCGGACGACGAAACCCATCCCGTGGACCGGTTCTACGTGGACACCTCCAAGATGAACATCAAGCACCGGTTCTACACCTCCCTGCTGGGCCCCCATCAGCCCATGTACCTCACCGGGCCGAAGTACGGGCCCAACTACCACGAGTACATGCTGAAGGTGAAGGACGAGTTCGATCCCAAATGGATGTCCCATCCTCCGGTCCCCCTGGCCCATGATGTGTTCGTGGAGAGGGCCCCCTGGATGCACGCCATGAAGGACTGGGAGTCCCCGGACGATCTGCCGGAGTGAGCGCGGGCCAGGTCTTCCGCGGGGAAGGGAAGATCGTTGCCATGGCGGTCGCGATCCCGTACACTTGTTCGGGCGAAATGCGTTACGGGTGCAAATCATTGCGGTATGACCGACTGAAGGAGATGTAAAGATCATGAAACAGATGCTGACCCTCCGGGTGAACGGGATCACGCACGAGCTTTCCATCGACCCGTGGCGGACCCTCAACGAGGTGCTCCGGGACGAGCTGAACCTCACCGGGACCAAGCTGGGCTGCGGCTCCGGCGACTGCGGGGCCTGCACGGTCCTCGTGGACGGCCGGAGCGTGAGCTCCTGTCTGACGCTGGCCGCCTCGGCGGACGGCAAGGAGATCAGCACGGTGGAGGGACTGGCGCCCTCGGGAGAAGAGCTCCATCCCGTGCAGGAGTCCTTCGTGGACAAAGGGGCCATCCAGTGCGGGTTCTGCACCGCCGGCATGGAGATGTCCGCCGTGTTCCTCCTGGGGCGGAACGGATCGCCCGACGAGAAGCAGATCCGGGAAGGGCTCTCCGGCAACCTGTGCCGCTGCACGGGGTACAACCAGATCGTGGAGGCCGTTGCGGACGCCGCGGAGAAGATGAAGACATCGTGACGAAGGGTGAATGACATGCCATTGCCGAAATTCGAGTACCTGTCGCCGAAGAGCCTCGAGGAGGCCCTGCAGCTTCTCGCCGAGCGTGGCGAGGGCACCCACCTGCTTGCGGGCGGAACCGATCTCCTCGTCAAGATGGCCCACGGTCATCTGAAGCCCCGGGCGGTGGTCGCGCTGAAGCAGATCGAGGCGCTGTCGGCGATCCGCTTCGATCCAGAGGAAGGACTCACCATCGGTGCGACGGCCCTGCTCGACGAGGTGGCTTCCCATCCGGACGTGCGGGCCCACTACCCGAGCGTCGCCTACGCCGCGCAGGAGACCGCCAACGTGCAGATCCGGAACATGGGCACGGTGGCCGGGAACCTGTGCAACGCGGCCCCGTCGGCGGACAACGCCCCCACCCTCACGGCCATGGGAGGGGAGGCGGTCATCGCCGGCCCGAAGGGGGAGCGCCGCGTGCCGCTGGAGCGGTTCTTCAAAGGTCCTGGACAGACGGACATCGAGCCCGGCGAGATCCTCACGGCCGTCCACGTTCCCGCGGTCCCACCCGGTTTCGGGACCTCCTACCACCACATCTCCCCCCGCGGGAAGGTGGACATCGCCGCGGTCTGCGTGGGGGCCATGGTGCAGGTGGAGGGCGCCGTCTGCGGGGAGGCCCGGATCGTCCTCGGCGCCGTGGCGCCGGTGCCCATGCGGGCGGAGAAGACCGAGGCCCTGGTGAAGGGAAAGGAGCTGACCCCCGAAATCCTCGAGCAGGCGGGCCATCAGGCCTCCGAGGAGGCCCGGCCCATCTCGGACATGAGGGCCAGCGCGGAGTACCGGAAGCGCATGACGGCCGTGCTGACCCGCAGGGCGCTCGAAGAAGCCGCCCGGGCGGCCGTGAACGGATCACGCTAAGGAGAAGAGCTCACCATGGAACCATTCCAGATGATCGGAAAGGACGTGCCGCGAAACGACGCCCGGGCCAAGGCCACGGGCACCGCCGCCTACACGGACGACCTCAAGCTGCCCGGCATGCTGCACGGCCGCATATTGAGAAGCCCTCTGGCCCACGCCCGCATCGCGCACATCGACACGAGCAGGGCGGAGGCCCTGACCGGGGTCCGGTGCGTGGTCACCGGCCGGGACATCCCCCAGGTCAAGTACGGCAACTGGAGGCTGTTTCCGGACACCCAGGACGAGTACGCCCTGGCCGTGGACAAGGTCCGGTTCATCGGGGACGAGGTGGCCGCCGTGGCCGCGGTGGACAAGGACACCGCACAGGAGGCCCTGGACCTCATCGAGGTGGAGTACGAGGAGCTGCCGGGGCTCTTCGATGTGGAGTCGGCCATGGCCGAGGGAGCGGCGGCGATCCACGACCACTGCAGGAACAACACGAGCGTCAACCGGAAGATCGCCTACGGGGACGTGGAAAAGGGGTTTGCCGAGTCGGACTACGTGCGGGAGGACACCTTCCGCGTTCACGCCGTGAGCCACGCCTACCTGGAGCCCTGCTCCGCCCTGGCCCAGGTGGACCTGGACGGCCGCATCACCCTCTGGACCTCCACCCAGGTGCCCTACATCGTGCAGTGCCTGCTGGCGTCCACCCTGGAGATGCGGGAGAACGACGTCCGCGTGATCAAGCCGTTCATCGGCGGCGGGTTCGGCGGCAAGATGGAGCTCCGGACCTGGGAGTTCTGCGCGGCCTTCATGGCGAAACGCACGGGCCGACCGGTGAAGTTCACCCTCAACCGGGAGGAGGAGTTCCTCGCAGGCCGCCGCCGCCACCCCATGACCATCCAGTCGAAGGTGGGGTTCAAGAAGGACGGCCGCCTGGTGGCGAAGGATTTGAAGATCACCCTCGACGGCGGGGCTTACAACGCCATGGGTCCCACCGCGACGTTCCTCTGCGGCAACTTCGGCGCCATGCTCTACCGCTACCCCAACTACGCCTTCTACGGACAGCACGTCTACACGAACAAGCCGCCCGCCAGCGCCATGCGGGGCTTCGGGGCCCCCCAGTCGCTCTACGCCTCGGAGATCCAGATGAACATGGCGGCCGAGGAGCTGGGCATCGATCCGGTGGACATCCGGCTCGAGAACGCCCAGGTGAGCGGCGACAAGATCCCGGACGTGGCCACCATCTCCAGCTGCGGCTTCATCGAGTCCATCCAGGAGGTGGCCCGAATGAGCGACTGGAAGAAGAAGAGGGCCTCGCTCGGCCCCGGCCGGGGCATCGGCATCGGTTGCTACAGCTTCATCTCGGGCGGGGTGTTCAACTGGTTCAACACCCAGTACCCCTTCTCCGCGGCCGAGGTCCGGGCGTTCAGCGACGGGACGGTGCACCTGCTGACCATGGCCTCGGACATCGGCCAGGGCTCGGACACCGCCCTCAAGCAGATCCTGGCCGAGGAGCTCGGACTGAAGATGGAGGACATCCGCATCACCTCGGCCGACACGGCCATGACCCCCCAGGCGGACCTGGGATCCTGGGGGAGCCGGGTGACGCTGATGGCCGGGAACGCCGTGGTGGACGCGGCCCGGAAGATCAAGGAGCGGCTCTTCGGGGCGCTCTCGGCCCGCTACAACCTGAACGTGATCTACGAGATGGAGTGCCGGGAGGGACGCGTGCAGCCCAAGGGCCGGCCGGATCGGGGCATGGCCTTCGGAGAGGCCGTGGCCATGGTCCAGAAGGCGAACCGGGGCGAGCCCCTGGTGGCCCGGGGCTCCTACACCCCGCGGGACAAGGGGCTGGTGACCCCCGCCTTCGGCTTCGGCGCCCAGGTGGCCGAGGTGGCGGTGGACCGGGAGACCGGCCTCGTGGAGGTCAAGAAGATGTGGACCGCCCATGACTGCGGCACCGTGATCAACCCCAAGGGGGTGGAGGGCCAGCTCGCCGGGTCCATTCAGATGGGGTTGGGGTACGCGCTTTCCGAGCAGTTCGTGATGGAGGAGGGCCGGACGCTCAACACGAACTTCCTCGACTACAAGATGCCCACGGCCCTGGACATGCCGCCCGGCGAGGTGGTGCACGTGGAGACCTACGAGCCCGAGGGTCCCATGGGGGCCAAGGAGTGCGGTGAGGGGCTCGCCTCGCCGACGGCCCCCGCGATCTCGGACGCCGTGTACCACGCCACCGGATACCGCTGCAAGGATCTGCCCATCACGCCGGAGAAGATCCTGAAGGGCATGAAGCGCGGCGGAACCGAAGAGGATTAAGGAAATCGGGGAGGGGGGCCTGTTGAAACGTTTCGGTCTGCTCTCGAGGGGCATCGATGAGGCGAAGGCCGTCACGGAGGTCACCCTGGGGCGGGCGGCCGCGGACCTCGCCGTGGTCGACGCGGTGCTCCTCAACGTCTACACCGGCGAGATGCTGGCGGGCACCACGGTGGCGGTCAAGGGCCCCTGGATCGCCTGGGTCGGGACCGAGCCCGGGGCGCGCATCTCCCCCCGCACCACCGTCGTCGACGCCGGCGGGGCCGTCCTGGCGCCCGGATTCATCGACGGTCACACCCATCTGGCGGACATGATCTACCCGCCCCAGGAGTTCGTCCGGTACGCGGTCCCGGGGGGGACGACCGCGGTGGTCACCGAGACCATCGAGCCCTACCCGATTCAGGGCCTGGACGGGATCGTGGATTTTCTCGCCGCGCTGAAGGACCAGCCCGTCACCTTCTTCGCCACGGCCCCGCCTGTCGCCTCCACCAGCCGGGCGATGAACGGGATTCGGGAGGAGGACCTGACCGCGCTGCTCGAGCGGGACGACGTCCTGGGCCTGGGGGAGGCCTACTGGTCTGGCGTGCTCCAGGACCCGGACGTGTTCCTCCCCCTGATGAGGCAAACCCTGCTGGCGGGAAAGAACGTGGAAGGGCACACGGCCGGGGCCCGGGAGGCCCGGCTCATGGCCTACACCGCCCTGGGCGTCTCCTCCTGCCACGAGCCCATCCAGGTGGAGGAGGTCCTGGAGCGGTTGCGCCTCGGGCTTCACGTCATGATCCGGGAGGGGAGCATCCGGCGGGACCTGGAAGAGATCGCCGCCGTGCGGGAACGGCTCGCGGACCCGAGCCGGCTGATGCTGGTCACCGACGGGGTCGGCCCCACCGACCTGCTCGAAGGCGGCTACATGGACGGCGTGGTCCAGAAGGCCGTGGACTGCGGGTTCGAGCCGATCCAGGCCATCCGCATGGCGAGCCTCAACGTGGCCGACTACTTTCAGCTGGGCGGTCTCCTGGGGGGGATCGCGCCGGGCCGGCAGGCGGACATGCTGCTCCTGCCGGAGGCGACCGTCATCCGCCCGAAGGTGGTGATCGCCAAGGGACGGATCGTCGCCGAGGAGGGTCGGCTCACGGCGGGCCCGAGGCGACCCGCGTTCTCGCGGGCCACCCTGGACAGCATCCTGCTTCCGGACGACCTGGAGGCCTCCGCGTTCGCCCTGAGGCCCCCCGGGGGCGGCGCCACCGCCCGGGTACGGATCATCCACCAGGTCACGGGCCTGGTGACCCGGGAGCTCGTGGACGCCGTGGACCTGCGCGAGGGCGAGGTCGCCGCCGATGTCGAACGGGACCTCCTCAAGGTGGCCGCCGTGGACCGGGCCCGGACGCCCGGCAGGATGTTCGTCGGCCTCATCAAGGGGTTCGGCCTGAGGTCCGGCGCCTTCGCCTGCAGCTCCGGCTGGGACACCCCCAACATCATCGTGGTGGGGGCGCGGGACGAGGACATGGCCGCGGCCGTGAACCGGATCCGCGGTCTCCGGGGCGGTGCCGTGGTGTGCGACCGGGGCGCCGTCGCGGCCGAGCTGCCCATGCCGATCTTCGGGCTCATGGCCGACCTTCCCCTCGCGGAGATCGCGGACCGCATGCGCGCGGTCGTCGGGGCCCTTCAGGCCCTCGGCTGCCCCTTCCCCGACCCCTACCGCACCCTCGCGACCCTCTCGGGTGCGGCCATCCCCTTCATCCGCATCTGCGAGGAAGGCCTGGTGGACCTCAAGAGCGGAACCACCCTGCCCCTGTTCATCTCCTGAAGGCCGCTGTCGGGGGCCTCTTCTTTTCTCACCTACGGTCGATCCATATTTTCCCCTTGACAGCGGAGTAAACCTAATGCTATTCAGTAAGTCAAACAAATCAAGGGCAGTTCGCAAGATATACCATGGAACATCAATCGCTTACACAGCCTAATGCCCCAAGAACCCAGTCAAGAGCAGGTGGTTGTATTTCAGGATGCGGATTTCACCGTGCCCATTGGGATGTATCCCTTGAAAACATCGGCACCGGTGATGAACATAGAATTTCACTAAGAGAAATTGAGGCTTTAAAACCAATAGGTTAGCGATTCAAGTTTGCTTTTGGGCTGTAGTTTGCGAGCGAGCTTAGGAAAACCGGTAGTGGCCAACAGAAATCACAAGGGAAACACGCGCAGCCGGATCATCGACTCCGCGAGGAAGCTGTTCGCGGAGCAGGGGTACCAGAAGACCACCGTGATGGACATCTCCCGTCAGGCGGGTCTGTCCGAGGCGGCGCTGTACGACCATTTCCAGGGGAAGGAGGACCTCCTCCTGGCCATCCCCCAGATCTGGGTCTCGGCCCTGATCGACGATCTGGAGGAGCAGCTCTTCGGGATTCAAGGCGCGTACAACAAGCTGCGCAAGTATCTCTGGTGGTACATGCGGCGCGTGGAGCAGGCGCCGCTGGACGCCAAGGTCGTCTACCTGTTCCTCAAGACCAACGCGAACTTCATGGCCACGGAGGTCTACTCCAACGTCAAGGGGCTCTACGCTTACCTGTTGGACATCTTCGAGGAGGGAAAGGCCGCGGGGGAGATGCGCGCGGATCTCGACCCGTACGTGGCGCGGGACCTGTTCGTGGGCACCATGGACCACATCGTGACGCGGTGGCTGCTCAAGGACCAGTCCTACTCCCTGTTCGAGAACCTGGACAGCCTGTTCGATCTCCTGGCGGGCGCCTTCAGGCCCGTAGCCGCAGCGGGGGCGAGCTCGCGGGAGGGCGCTGTGTCGGCCGAGGGGGCCGCGTGAGGCTTGACAGGGTTGGGTTGTATACCGTATACAGTGAACTCGGTCCCGATTCGACCTTCGCGTGTCCGGTCGGGACCGGCAGGCGGGGCGATCCCTCGCGGTCCAGGAGGCGTCCGAGACGAGACCCGGGGTGGGACGCCGCAACGGTCGTGCGGGCACCGTCGGTGTCCCGGGAAACCCTCAGAACCACGTGTAAAGGAGGATGGATAGATGGCGAAGCAACTGTTTGAATGGGATTACTCATCGTACCCGGGGGCGAAGGCCTACCCCCACCTGTTCTCACCGATCGAGATCGGCAACCTGATCGTCCCGAACCGCATCAAGTACGCCGCCACCGAGGACAACCTGAACCAGCACGACGGGGTCGTCACGGACGCGGACGTGGAGTACATGCGGCGGAGGGCCGAGGGCGTCGTGGGCGGCCTCTGCTTCATGCAGGGCGTCTACATGGACCCGGCCCGCAAGGGACAGGGCTATGTCGGCCAGGCGGCCGCCTGGGACGACAAGTACATCCCGGGTCTGAAGAAGATCGCGGACGCCATCCACTCGGAGAAGGCGGTCGCCGGGTTCCAGCTCATGGACTGCGGCCGGGTGGGCGCCGTGGAGGTGCCCGTGGGACACGGGCCGTCCGCCGTGCCCCAGCGGCTCCGGATCTTCAAGCCCATGGCCGAGATGACGAACGCCGAGGTCAAGGAGATGATCCAGCAGCACGTGGACGCGGCCAAGCGGGGGGTGGAGGCCGGCTTCGACATGATGGAGATCTCGGGCATCGTCGGGTACCTGATCTCCAACTTCATCTCCAAGTACACGAACCGCCGGACCGACGAGTACGGCGGCGACATCCGGGGCCGCATGCAGGCCGTGGTGGAGATCATTCAAGGGGTCAAGGAGGCCGTGGGCCCCGACATCCCGGTGGGCATCCGCCTCTGCTCCGAGGAGCTCCTGGACGACGTGGGCGGCAACACCCCCGAGGAGTCCATGGAGAGCTACAAGATCTCCGAGGAGGCCGGCATCGACTACATCAGCTGCACGCTCGGCTGGCAGGAGTCCATCTTTCCGGTGATCAGTCGGGACATCCCGCAGGGCAACTGGCTCTACCTGGCCAAGCGGGCCAAGGAGCACGTGAAGGTCCCCGTCCAGATGGCCTACCGGATCTTCCTGCCCCAGTTCCCCGAGGAGGCGATCTCCAAGGGCGAGCTGGACATGTGGGAGATCTGCCGCTCCATGATCGCCGACCCCCTCATGCCCAAGAAGGTGGCCGAGGGCAGGGAGGAGGAGATCCGGCACTGCGTGGCCTGCAACCTCTGCCTGGCGAGGCTCTTCCGCGACGCACCCATGACCTGCTACATCAGCCCGGTCTGCGCCCACGAGCACGACCCCGCGTTCTTCCCCACGCCGGTCGAGGACGAGGACGACAAGAAGGAGGTCATGATCGTGGGGGCGGGTCCCGCCGGCCTCGAGTGCGCCTACGTGGCGGCCCAGCGCGGGCACGAGGTCCACGTCTACGACAAGCGCGAGGAGATCGGGGGCACCCTGAACGAGGCCTCCCATGCGCCTTACGGCGACGAGGAGCTCATGACCTGCGTGGACTTCCAGAAGACCATGTGCGAGAAGTACGGCGTGGAGCTTCACCTGGGCACCGAGGTCACCGAGGAGCTCATCGAGGAGGAGGCCCCCGACACGGTGATCCTGGCCACAGGACCGGTCTACAAGAAGGTCCCCGGGGCGGACGAGAAGGCCAAGAACATCGTCAACGTCCTGGACGTGCTCTCCGGAAAGGAGAGCGTGGGGGACAAGGTGGTCGTCTGGGGCAACCGCAAGCCCGGCATCGGGGTGGCGCTCAAGCTCGTCAAGGAGGGAAAGAAGGTCACCATCGTGGGCGAGGAGAAGTCCGCGGGCTTCGACATCAACCCCTCCTTCAAGTGGCGCTACATGATCTACCTCCGTCAGAACGGCGTGACCGCATACAACGACTGTACCATCGACGGGGTGGGCGACGGCGAGATCGTGGTGAAGACCTTCGACGGCCATCGATTCCCGGTCGAGTGCGACACCATCATCGTCACGGAACGGGAAGCCAACGAGAGCCTGAAGAGCGCCGTCCAGAGCGAAGGCGCCGAGCTGTACGTGGTCGGGGACGCCCTGGTGCCCCGGAACCTCTCCAGCGCGGTCCATGACGGCTACCGGATCGGTCTCAGGATATAAGGAGGAGGGATTATCATGCCAGTGAACGCCGAGAAGGAAATCACGAAACTGTGGAAAGCCAAGCAGGGCGCCCAGGGTGAAATCTGCAACACCTACTACCGGTGGCGGGAGTTCGCCCTCGGTCTGGCCGGCGAGAACGCCGATCCCATGAACGTCGCCCTGGACGCCGCCGAGGCCTTCGGCCGCTACATCGGCAAGGGCATGCTGCCCCGGTTGAACCTGCTCAAGGGGGACGAGGCCTTCATCGGGATGGTGGCCAAGCAGCTCGCCGGCACCTGGGCGAACGAAGGGGCCGTCGTCACGGTGGAGCCCGGGGAAAAGCCCACCGAGGCCGTGATCCGCTGCAAGCGGGACACCTGGCCCACGGCGGCCAAGACGTTTGACGTGCCCATGGAGGAGGTGGCCAGGACCCGCGAGAAGCTGTTCGAGAGCATGCTCGTGGATCCCAGCGTCTTCTTCAACAAGCCCCTCGCCATCGAGATGCAGAAGGCGATCCCCCGGGGCGAGGGCGAGTGGGTGTTCAAGCTTTACATGAAAGAACAGTAAACAGAGGAGTAGAACATGGCTGCTCAGATCGATATGGAAAAGTGCAGGATGTGCGGCGGGCTGGTCCAGCCGCTGTGTGTGGAGGTCTGTCCCGACGCGGCCATCCGGGTCCAGAACGGCAGGCCCGTGGTCACCGAGTTCATCTGTGAGGACTGCAACGAGTGCGGGTGCGTCTGCCCGGACGAGGCCATCACGATCCCCTTGTCCAAGGTGACGTTCTGATACGAGCCGGCGAGCCGCTTCGGCCGGTGCAAGCCGGCCGGGGCGCTCCCGGGTTCCCCGAGCGCGGGATCGTGCCTGTGTTCACGACCGGGCGCTCGCAGGGCCGGGAGTGTGGAAACCCGCACCAACGCGAGGAGTGAAACCGATGAAAGTCAACAAGGTCGATCATATCTGTATCGCCGTCAAGGATTTGGACGCGGCCCGTAAGGTCTGGGAGCCGGTCCTGGGAAAATCCGAACCCGACGACCCTTACGTGGACGAGCCCGAGCAGATCCGGGTCGCCCGCTACCACATCGGCGAGGTCGGCTTCGAGCTCATGGAGTCCACCACGCCGGACGGCCCGGTGGCCCAGTTCATCGAGAGGAACGGCGAGGGCGTCATGCTCGTCAGCTTCGGCGTGGACGACACGGCCGCGTCGGTGGAGGAGCTCAAGGAGAAAGGCTACCCGTTCATCCCGGCCCCGAACGGAGAGGTGCTTCGCCCCTTCCGGAGCGGGAAGTTCGCCTTCATTCACCCGAAGAAGCTGAACGGGGTGCTGACGGAGCTCATCAACGACTAGGCGGATGTCCAACGGGCTGAAACATGATG
>CAYVVQ010000092.1:0-8696 GCA_964454455.1 uncultured Desulfobacterales bacterium
CGCCGCCGGCGGCGCAGCAGTAGTTGTGCTCCCGGTTGGGGTGCATCTCGGTGAAGTTGGAGCAGAAGGCCCGGACGATGTCCCGGGCCTTCTCGTGAAGGCCCCGGCCGCGGACGATGTTGCAGGGATCGTGGAGGGTCACGGGCCTGTCGAACTTCTTCTTCACCTCTAGCCGGCCCTCCTGGAGCAACTGCCAGTAGAAGTCGATGGCGTGCACCACCTCCACGGGGAAGTCCTTCCAGCCCAGCCACCGGTTGCCCACGTCGTACACGGCCCGGAACGCGTGCCCGCACTCCCCCATGACGATGCGCTTGACCCGCAGCTTCTGAGCCCGCTCGAAGTGGCTCCGCTTGAGCCGTCCCATGAGCTCCACGTCGCCGGTGAACATGGCCATGTCGCTGTTGTCCCAGCCGGGCATGGACGGCATGGTCCAGTCCATGCCGCACTCGTTCATGATCACGGCCGCCAGGTAGATGAGCTGGGGCTGGAACTTGGGCTCGGGCGCGATCACCGAGTACATGATGTCCGCCCCCTCCTTGTCCAGCGGAATGCGCAGCGTGGGGATCTCCTCCCGCGCTTCCTCCTCCTGCCAGAGGAGGCTGTCGATCCACTCGTCCTCCTTGACCCACATCTGGTTCATGGTGACCGAGTGGCTGTGGGCGGTGTCCTGGATGTACTGGGGCGTGATCCCCAGGAGGTGGCAGAGGCGGCGGACCACGCTGATGATGTAAGCCGTGTCGATGCCGATGGGGCAGTACATGGCGCATCGGCGGCACAGGTTGCACTCGGTGTAGGCCACCAGGGCGACCCGCTCCAGCTCCTCGGGGGTGATGCGGCCCCGCTTCTTCAGGAGCTTCCAGAGGGTCTGCTTGACCTTGGCCACGGGCGCGTACCTTGGCTCGCCGTCGTGGGAGAGGTAGTAGTGGCACCCTTCGGCGCAGAGACCGCAGCGGACGCAGATGTCCTCGTAGGCCTTGAGCCTCGCCCCGGTCTCGGCGCGAAACACCCGGTCGATCGCCTTCTCGATCTTCTCCGGGGTGAGGCGCTCGAGACCCTTCCGGATCCCGGGGTCCATCTTGCGCTGCTCTTCCGCCTTTTCAGCCTTCGCTTCCATGAACGCCTCCTCGAGGGCCTGTTACCAGTCCCTGGCCTGTCGCACCCCGCCGAACTCGGAGCCGATGTACCCGCGGGAGAAGGGGGTGAGAAACATGTGGCTGAGCCGCGTGAAGGGAATGGCCGCCAGCATGATCTCCCCGAACAGGATGTGCAGGATGATCATCACCTTGTAGGGCCCGACCTGGTGGTAGGCCAGGAACCCGGTCAAAAAGGGAAGGAGCACGATGAGCAGCACCACCCAGTCCATGACGGAGGTGACGTAACGCACCTGCGGGAGGAAGATCCGGCGTCCCGCGAAGAACAGGCAGGCCAGGATCACCAGGACCGTCATCACGTCGGCCACGCTCTCCGGAAGGCTCCAGAACGCGATGCCGTGGTAGTAGTCCCAGAGCACGACGTGGGCCAGGAGGAAGATGGGGACGAGCAGCAGGCAGATGTGAAACGTGAAGGTGACGACCGTCATGACGGGGTGGCGTCTCGAGTTGACCGGCCAGAAAGGGACGGACCAGTGGAGAATGGAGCGAAGGGCGTACTTGAAGTCCCAGTAGGCCAGGACCTGACCGTCCCTGGTCTTGGCCGAGCGGTACATGGCCACCATCTTCCAGATCGATCCCAGAACGAACACGGCGAAGGCGATCCAGGCCAGCGGCCCCACGACGAATCCGTAGATCTGGTGCATCCCCTTCCCTCCCGATCGTGTAGTCCGTGCTAGAAATCCCCCACCCCGGCGACGATGCGAAGGTAGGTCCCGTCCTGGACGCCCCGGATGAGAACCTTGTCCCCCTCGGGGCTGAACACGGGGTCCCAGGCGCGCTCGAAGGTCTCCCCATACTCCTTCCCGTCCAGAACGATCGAGAACCGGCCGTCCCGCTCGGCTCGGACCGCAACGTGCGCGCCGTCCGGGCTGATGGCGATGGGATAGGCCATGTCGTAACGGCCCGGCCAGGGGCGGTCGTCCACGATCACGGCCCAGCGGCCGTCTTCCTTTCCCAGCGCCCCGATGCGCCGCCCGTCCGGGCTCACGGCCAGGTCGGTCACCACGCTGAAGCTGTTCTTCCAGGGCCGGTCGTTGACCGCCACGGTGAACCGGCCGTACGACGGCGCGGCGACGGCGGCGAGCGTCGTCCCGGTCTCGTCGAAGACCTGGTGCCAGAGCTGGCTGTACCGGGCCGGCCAGACCAGGGTCCCGTTCTCCGCCAGGCCCCATTTTCCGCCGCTTCGCACCGGGGCCACGACCGCCCCGCTCTTGGGGTGAAAGGCCGGCTCCCAGACCGAGGCGAAGGTCGGGTCCCAGGGCGTTCCGTCCACCACGATGGTGTAGTCGTAGAGGCTCTGCCGGCTCTGGGCGGCCACCCGCCTCCCTTCCGGGTCGAACACGGGGCTCCAGACGTTCACGAAGTTGCGGTCCCAGGCCTTGGCGTCCACGGCGACGGAGTAGCACCCTTTCTGGAACGCCTCGACGTCGGCGGAGCCCATGGGCTCGGTCTGCACGACCGCCGCGGAGTGTTGCCCGTCGGCGCTGAGGGCGAAGTTGCTGGCGTTGTCGAACAGCTCCGGCCACGGGACCCCGTCCACGGCCACGCCGTAGCGCATCTCCTGCTGGACGGCCGCGCCGATCCGGTCGCCCGACCGGGAGAAGGAAAGGTTCCAGACGAAACCGAAGGTGGCCTCCCAGGGGGTTCCCTCGACGGCCACCGTCCACTCCATGTCCCGGCTCACAACGGCCGCCATGCGGCCGTCCGGCGAGAAGCGGAGGCTCCAGATCTTCTCGTAGGTCTCCTCCAGGAGCTCCCCGTTCACGCAGAGGCCGAACACCGCGTCCTCCAGGTTGACGACAACCGCCAGCCTCTCCCCGTCCGGGCTCGCCACCGGCTCTTCCATCCAGACGACATCGCTGGAGCAGGCCGCGGCTTCCTGGATCCGCCGCTTTCCCGGCTGCCAATCCCAGGGGGTTTGTCCTGTCATCCCCGGCTCCTTTTTCGTAGTGCGGTTCCTGATTCGGGTACGCCCCGGCATGGCCCGATCAAACATGGAAGACGGCTGGGAGGAAGTGCGCGCGCTCGAACATCTATATCGTCGGTTCCGGTTTCGCTCCAGAAGGCGGCCAGCGATTCACGACGAATTCCTATCGGGCTGATGGGTAGCTTACCATAGACCAGACCGGAGGGGTTCGTCAAGACGGAGTTGTCCCACCGCGACCGGCCACGTTGCGCCTTGCGCCGTCCGGGCGATCGTTGTACATTGTTTCCGTACCCGGGAGCCGGCCTTGCAGCTCGGCCCGCGGCGGTGCCGGTGAACCCTCGACCCCCGGCACCCCCGCGCGGGATTCGTGTCCAACGCTCACCCTCCGGGTCGAGGGAGTGAAGGCGCATGCCGAAGCCCACCGTGCTGATCGTTGGAGGGGGCGTGGCCGGCCTGACCGCCGCCCTCGAGCTCGCCAGGTTCGACGTCCACTCGGAGGTCGTCGAGTCCTCTCCATTTGCAGGCGGATACGCGATCGGCTTCTCCTGCAAGGCGACCACCGCCTGCGTGCGATGCGGAGCCTGCCTGGCGGAGGACCGCCTGCAGAGCGCCGTGGAGGCACCCGAGATCCGCCTCCTTCCCTCCAGCCGGGTGGCGGAGCTGGGACGCGCCAACGGGTCGTTCTCCACCGTTGTCCTCCGATCCCCTCGATTCGTGGACCCCGATCGCTGCACGGGGTGCGGCCGGTGCGTCGACGCCTGTCCCGAGGGGGCCGTGCAGAGAGCCCCCTCTCCCTTCAACCGGCCGCCCGTGGCCGTGGACCCCGACCGGTGCTCCCGCTTGACCGACGGAGCCTGCCGGGAATGCCTGGACGCCTGCCCGGAGACCGCCCTGGCCTTCGACCGGGAGGAGGAGCGGCTCACGCTGGAGGCGGACGCCGTCATTCTGGCCTCGGGGTTTCGTGCCTTCGATCCCCGGCGCAAGCCTTACGGGTACGGCGTTCTCGAGGACGTGATCACCAACCTGGACCTGGAGCGGATGCTCCGGGAGCAGGGAGGCCTGACCCGCCCCTCGGACGGCTCCCCGCCGCGCAGCGTCGCCTTCGTCCAGTGCGTGGGCAGCCGGGACGAGCGGCTCGGACACCTCTGGTGCTCCCGGGTCTGCTGCGGCTCCGCCCTCCGCCTCGCCCGGCGGCTCCGGTTCGAGGCACCCGAGGTGGAGGTGACCGTCTTCTACATCGACATCCAGACCTTCGGCCGGGACTTCGAGGCCGCCTGGAGGGAGCTACAGGGGGCGTTCCGATTCATTCGGGCGATCCCCGCGGACGCCGTGCTCACCGGGGACCGCCGCGTGCGCGTGGGCTACTTCGACCCCGAGACCGGCTCGCCGGACATCCTGGACGTGGACCTGCTGGTGCTCTCCGTCGGCCTGACGCCGGGCCGGGACCTGGCCGAGACGACCGGTCTCCTGGGGCTCGGGCGCGGCGCGGACGGCTTCGCGGCCCTCGACGCTTCCGAGGGGCCCCAGCCCGAGGGCGTAACGGCCGCAGGAACGGTCCTGGGACCCATGGGCATCCTGGATGCGGTCAAGAGCGGAAAGGCGTCCGCCTGGCGGACCCTGGAGCACCTGGGCATGGTCTGACAACGGATGAAGGATCGGGCCCCGGTGATCGGGCTCGATCGAGGGAGGAGCGGACGAGGTGAAGGGCGAAGCTCGGTTCGACATCCTGGTCATTGGAGACGAGGCCGCCGGTCCCGGCCTTTCCGATCTCTCGGGCTGCTTCGGCACCTACGAGGCAAGACTCCGGTCGGAGGAGGGCGTGCAGCGCAATCGCGTCCGGGGCGGGATCGTGGTCCAGAACGGAAGGCGCGAGGCCTCGTTCGAGGCCCTGGGCCTCGAGCCGGGGGACCGGGTGGTCACGCTCTCGGCGTTTCTCGAGGCCCTGCCCGGCCTTCCGCCCTCGGAAACGGGAGACCGCGCCCCCCTGGCCGTGTTCCTCCTGGGGCTCGGCGGGGAGAGCAGCCCGGGGGCCACCCGGGAGGCCCTCGCCGCCGTCGGCGTCCTCCTGGAGGACCTGGGCTGGCGCGCGGCCCTGCTCCACGGAAACCTCAAGGTGAGCGGGGCCGGCCTGGAGGCCGCCGTGCGGGAGGCCCGCCGAAAGGGGGCCCTGCTCCTGCGGTTCGCGGGCGGCCGCCCCACCTTCGTGCGCGAGGGCGGGGGGCGGGTGGCCGTCGACTGTCTGGACGAGAGCAGCCGCACCCGGCTGACCCTCCACCCGGACTGGATCGTGGTGGACGAAAGCCTGCGGGCCGGGCCCGAGGAGCGGGAGCGGGCCGAACGGTTGGGGGCCGATCCCGGGCCGGACGGGTTCCTCCCCTCCGACAACGTCTACCGCCTCGGGCTGGAGACCAACCGCCGGGGGATCCTCGCCCTTCTCCCCGGCGCCGACCCCCTGGGCCGGGAGACCCTGGAGGAGGACCTGGCCGCCGCGGCGCTGGAGATGCGGGCCCTCGAGCGGTTCGAGTCCCTGGAGCCGGACCGGGCCGCCGTCATCGACCCCGGCCTGTGCGCCCGATGCCTCACCTGCTACCGCGCCTGCCCCCACGGGGCCGTGGCGCTCGGGGAGCGGGTGGAGATCGTCTCCCGGGCCTGCTTCGCCTGCGGGGTCTGCGAAGGGGCCTGTCCGGCCCGGGCCATCACCCTCCAGGGACCGAACCGGGGGGACGGACCCGGCGAAGCCGGGCAGGATCCCGGGCGGCCGCAAATCAGCCCCGGGGCCCTGGTGGTGTTCGGGTGCCGCAGGAGCGCGGAGCGGGCGCGGGCCCTGTGCCTCCACCTGGGCGGCGAGCTGCCCGAAGACCTGCGGTTCGTCCCCGTGGACTGCGCCGGGTGCATCTCGCGGCAGATGATCATGGACGCCCTGCTGGAAGGGGCCTCCGGCGTTCTCGTCCTCGCATGCCATCCGGGAAACTGCCACGCCGAGCGGGGGAACCTCGAGGCCCGCTCGCGGGTCGAGGCCGTCCGTCGGTTTCTCCGGGAGGCCGGGATGGACCCGGGGCGGGTGGGCTTCCAGACCCTGGCCGCCAACATGGGCGTGGAGTGCGGCCGCGTGGTGCGGGAGTTCGAAAAGACCCTGGATCGGAGTTGATCTCACCCTTTCCTCAAGAGGCGGACATGGAAGAGCCCAAAGCGACCTTCACCCTGGAGGACCTGAACCCGGGCGGGTTCCGGGCGCCCGACCTCCTCCAGGACACCTGCATGACCTGCGGGTACTGCGCCTCCGCCTGTCCCGTGTCCGGCGTGGACGGGTTCGACCCGCGCAAGCTGGTGCGGATGGTGAACCTGGGTCTGGAGCAGGAGCTGGTGGACGCCCGCTGGCCCTGGATCTGCACCATGTGCAGCCGCTGCGAGGCCGAGTGCCCCATGGGGATCTCCATCGCAGCGCTGGTCCGGGAGGTCCGCTCTCGACGGGAGCGGGACCGGGTCCCCGGCGTCCTCCACAAGGGCGTGGAGGCGGCCCTGGAGACGGGCAACAACCTGCGCCTCCCCAAGGAGGACTTCGTCTTCATCCTGGAGGACGTGGCCGAGGAGCTCGCCGAGGAGCCGGGGTTCTCCGGGTTCCGGGTCCCCGTGGACAAGGAGGGCGCGAACATCCTGGTCACGGTCCACAACAAGCTCGTGAACACCCAGACCGAGGACCTGGTCCACTGGTGGAAGATCTTCCACGCCGCCGGGGAGGACTGGACCGTCCCCTCCGAGCGCTGGGAGGGTTGCACCTGGGGCATGTTCACCGGGGACGACGAGGCCGTGCGCCTCATGAGCGGGAGCGTTGCGGAGCAGATGGAGCGCCTCGGGGCCCGCAACCTCCTCTGGCCCGAGTGAGGCCACGCCTACCTGGGGGCCCGGTTGGGCCTCGAGACGTGGCACGCGGATGCGCTGGAGCGGTTCGGCACGCTCACGGTCTTCGACCTCCTGCTCCGCTACATCGAGGAAGGGCGGATCACCCTGGACCCTTCGCGCTTTCCCGTGAGGGCCACCTACCACGACCCCTGCAACTACGGCCGCAAGTCCGAGGCCCTCTTCGGGCACGCCTTCTACGACGAGCCCCGGCGGATCATGGACCGGATCTTCGACGACTGGGTGGACATGCAGCCGAGCCGGGACCACCAGATCTGCTGCGGGGGCGGGGGCGGGGCCCTGCTCACCGGGTACGACGACGAGCGGCTTCTTTACGGGAGAAAGAAGATGGAGCGCGTCCTGGCCACCGGGGCCGAGCTCGTCGTGGTGCCCTGCCACAGCTGCCACAGCCAGCTTTGGAGCATGATCCGGGAGATGGGCCTGGAGCACCTCCGGGTCAAGTACCTCTGGGAGGTGGTGGCCGACGCCCTGGTGGTGGAGGAGGGCTGAAAGGACGCAAAAGGATCTGGACACGCCCCGTCCCCTTGGCTATATAGAGGGGCTGATGCGGGGGACCGCCCCACCGCAACCGCTGCGACCCACCCGGAAACGGATTTCGGGCCTTGCAGGCCTCGAATTCAGAGGAGGAGATCGTCATGGAGATTCGCGTCAACCCGGCCGGTCCGGATCGGCTGAAGCCCAAGCCGACCGACGAGTCCAAGCTGGGGTTCGGGGACCTGTTCACGGACCACATGTTCCTCATGAACTACGAGAAGGGGCGGGGTTGGTACGACCCCCGGATCGTCCCTTACGGGAACCTGGTGCTCGACCCGGCGGCCATGGGGCTTCACTACGGGCAGGAGATCTTCGAGGGGCTCAAGGCCTACCGCGGCCGGGACGGACGGCTCTACCTGTTCCGCGCGCCCGACAACTTCCGGCGCATGAACCGGTCCGCCGCCCGCATCTGCATGCCCGAGATCGACGTGGACCAGGCCATGGAGGCCCTCGAGAAGCTCATTCTGCTGGACCGGGACTGGGTGCCGGGAAGCCCGGGGACCTCCCTCTACATCCGGCCCACCATGATCGCCACGGACCCCTTCCTGGGCGTGCGCCCCAGCCACACCTACGTCTTCTACATCATCATCGGGCCCGTGGGCGCTTACTACAAGGAGGGGCTCAACCCGGTGAAGATCTACGTGGAGGACAACTACATCCGCGCGGCGGTCGGCGGGATCGGAGAGGCCAAGACCGCGGGCAACTACGCCGCCAGCATCCTGGCCGCCGAAGAGGCGCACGCAAAGGGCTACACGCAGGTGCTCTGGCTGGACGCGGCCGAGCGGAAGTACGTGGAGGAGGTGGGGACCATGAACATCTTCTTCGTGATCAACGACGAGGTGATCACGGCCCCCCTCAACGGGTCCATCCTGCCGGGCATCACACGGGACTCCGTGATTCGGATCCTGAACGACTGGGGCGTCAAGGTCTCCGAGCGGCCCCTATCCATCGACGAGGTCACGGCCGCCGCCGAGAACGGCAGCCTCAGGGAGGCCTTCGGCGCCGGCACCGCCGCGGTCATCAGCCCGGTGGGGCAGATCACCTACAAGGGCAAGGACTACCCGGTGGCCGGGGGCCGGATGGGCGACCTGAGCCAGCGGCTCTACGACGAGATCGTGGCGATCCAGTACGCGGAGAAAGACGACCCCTACGGGTGGAGAATCCCC
>CAYVVQ010000092.1:8796-15630 GCA_964454455.1 uncultured Desulfobacterales bacterium
GAGCCTATGATGTGATGATACCAACCATCGAGTGGCGCGACGACCGCGTCCGCATGATCGACCAGAGGAAGCTCCCGGCCCGGGTGAGCTGGTACACCTGCCGCGGGTACCGGGACGTGATCCGGGGGATCCGGGAGATGGTGATCCGGGGCGCGCCCGCCATCGGCGTGGCCGCGGGCATGGGTCTCGCCCTGGCCGCGAGGTCGATTCGCACCAAGGACTACGACGTTTTCAAGCGCCGATTCATGGAGGCCGCCGACGAGATGGCCGCCGCGCGCCCCACCGCCGTGAACCTCCGCTGGGCCGTGGATCGCATGCGGCAGGTGGCGGAGGCGGGGTCCGGACGCCCCGTCGAGGAGACTCGGAAGGCGCTCCGGGAGGAGTCCGAACGGATCCTGGCGGAGGACGTCGAGATCAACCGGGCCATCGGACGGAGCGGCCTGGAGCTGGTCCCGGACGGCGCCACGGTGCTCACCCACTGCAACGCCGGCGCCCTCGCCACCGGGGGGTACGGGACCGCCCTCGGGGTGATCCGCGCCGCCCACGAGGCGGGGAAACGGGTCCGCGTGATCGCCGACGAGACCCGGCCCTGGCTCCAGGGCCTGCGCCTGACCGCCTTCGAGCTCATGGAGGAAGGCATCCCCGTGACCGTGATCGCGGACAGTGCGGCCGGCTCCCTGATGCGCCGCGGCGAGATCGACCTGGTGGTGACCGGGGCCGACCGCATCGCGTCGAACGGGGACGTGGCGAACAAGATCGGCACCTACCCCGTGGCGGTCCTGGCCCGGGAGCACCGCATCCCGTTTTACGTGGCCGCGCCCCTTTCCACCATCGACCCCCGGGTCCCCGACGGGGACGGGATCCCCGTGGAGGAACGCGACCCCCGGGAGGTGAGCCACTTCCGGGGAAGATGCGTGGGACCGGAGGCGGTCCCCGTTCGGAACCCCGCCTTCGACATCACCCCCGCCCGGTACGTCTCCGCCATCGTCACGGAGAAGGGCGTGCTCCGGCCGCCTTACGGGAAGGCCGTCAAGAAGGCCCTGGGCTGACGGGCTCCCCGTCGCTCCGTTCGATCCGCACCACCAGGACGCGTTCGGTCCCCTCCGTCACCTTGAACCGGTCGTCGATCCGGCATCCGCAGAGCCAGACGGGCGTGCCCCCGCTGAGCAGGAGCGGGACGCCCGCCCGCTCCTCCGCCGGCACCTTCCGGTCGATCAGGAAATCCTTCACCTTCCTGCGGCCCCGCATGCCCAGGGGGACGAAGCGGTCCCCGGGAAGCCAGGGCCGCATCTCCAGCGGGTACCGGGTGCGTCCGGCGTCCAGGACCGCCGTCCACCGGGACCCGGAGAGCGAGGGGACAGCGCGCCGGGGCTTCTCCTCGAGAAGCACCCGAAGGCCCGCCTCCTGCACGATGTGCGACCCGGGCCCCGGGAAACGGGCGTGAAACGCGGCCCGCCCCTCCGCCCGGCGCGGGCCGAAGGCGATCCGGTCGTAGGAACGCCGGGCGAACCGCCCGCCGGGCAGGTCGACGCGGGCGTTGGGCTTGTCCCCCAGGACCAGCCCCTCGACGGCCTTCACGTGATTTCGCTGAATCCCCGAAAGACCTCCCCTCGTGCCTCCAAGGGCCTGCCGGACGACGCGCCTGCGAAGGGCCGCCGGAAGTTCGGCCAGGGCCCGCCTCGGAAGCGAGATCCGGCCCTCCCGCTCGGGCCCGCATCGCGCCTCCAGCCACTCCCGCGCCAGTCCTTCCAGAACGGCGTCCTCCTCCCGGGCCAGGTCGGCCAGCTCCCCCAGGTGCTCCACGAGCCGCGGCTGGTACGCCAGGAGCAGGGGCAGGAGCTCCAGGCGCAAGCGGTTGCGAAGGTGCACGGGCTGGAGGTTGGTGGGATCGGTTCGCCACGGGAGCCCTTGTCTTTCCAGATAGCCCTCGACCTCCCGGCGTCTGACGCGGATCAGGGGACGGACGACACCCGGCTCACGAACCGGCGGAATGGCGGAAAGGCCCGAGAGGCCCGAGCCCCTGAGGAGCCGCATGAGCACGGTCTCGGCCTGGTCGTCCAGGGTGTGGGCCGTTGCGACCCGCTCGGCCCCGTGCCCTCGTCGAACCCGCTCCAGGAAGGCGTACCTCGCCTCCCTGGCCCGCTCCTCCAGGGAACCGCCCGGTTCCCGGAGCGAGGGCCCCGCCCGGTCCGTCTCGAAGGGGATCCCGCGCTCGCGGGCGAGGCGGGCGACGAGGCGGGTTTCGGACGCGTCCTCGTCCCCGCGCAGGCCGTGATCGAGGTGGGCGGCCACCAGCCGCAGGTCGAACTCCGGAGACAGGCGGTGGAGCACGTCCAGCATGCAGACCGAGTCCGCTCCGCCCGACACCGCGGCCACCACCCGGTCCCCCCGTCGGACCATCCCGTGATCCGTCAGGGTGGATCGCACGGTCCTGAGCAGGGGATCGTCCATCTAGAACCTGGCCACGCTCTCCGCCAGCCCCGGGTCCTGGAGCAGCCTCTTGGCGAACTTGACGTACTTGTTCACGATGGAGCGCACGGCGAGCTGGAGGGCATAGGCCCGCACCGGCTTTTCGAGGAGGTGGGTGATGTCGGAGGCCACGCACATGTTCACCACGTCGTCGCTCGCGTTCCCGGAGATGATGATGGAATCCTCGTAGGCCATGGGAAAGCGGTCGGTCACCTCGTCGAGAAACGAGAAGCAGGTCCCGTCCCCGACGTAGACGTCCAGAACGAACACCGCCACCCCGGCCTTCCGGTTCCGGCAGTGGTCCAGGGCCTCGGCCATGTCCGTGAAGGGGACCACCTCCCCCCACGCATAGAAACAGCGGACCACCTCCGTCACGACCTCGCACACGGAAGGGTCGTCATCCAGCACGATCACATCCAACCCGTCGGACATTGCTTCCTCCCTTCTCACCCAAGGTCACTCGACGTCAGTCTAGTTCCCATCCATAAACGAACTTTGGGCATGGCGGCGTTTCCAATTCAGAAAGGAGGATTTTTTGTCAAGATCAAGGAGATCAAGAGGTGACGCGGAGGCGTACTGGAAGTACGCCGCACAAGGAACCTCGCTGATCGACGATGAGATTGGCAAAAAAGACCCTTTCTGGATGGAAACCAGTCTAATCGCAGCCTGTGGCCCCGTCAACAAGGCCGTCCCGCATGGCGGTCCCGACCGCCTGCACGACCCGCGCCACCAGCGCCTCGTCCCCTTCCCGCGCCTCGATCACCTGCACCTCGGGACCGAGGGGCCGCCACACCCGGGCGTCGCTCTCCTTGAAGAGGGCCACGGTCGGGGTACCGAGCATGGCCGCGAGGTGGGAAATCCCGCTGTCGTGACCGACGCAGCAGGCGGCCCGGCCCAGCAGGGACAGGAGGCCGGGCGTGTCCGGCGAGAGCACCGCCCGGAGCGCCCCCCCGGCGATCCGCGACTCGACATGCGGACGGAGGGGCTCCTCCGCCGGACCCAGGAGGAGGGTCGTCTCCACGCGTCCCCGAACCCGGTCCAGGAACGCGGACCAGAACCCGAAGGAGAGGTTCTTCCGGCGCCCGCCGGAGCCGGGGTGGACCACCAGCCCCGATCGGCTCCCGCGGTCGTCCCCGGCCCTCAAGAGCGGCGTCCGGCCGGCCGCCGACACGCACGCCTCGGGGTCGACCGGGAGTCCGGCCCGGGCCGCGCACCGCGCCAGGTGAAGGGCGGCGTGGACCGACCCGTCTTCCCGGGGCCGGCCGGGAAACACCCGGGTGTCGGCCTCCGGAAAGAGCTCCCCGAGGTTCCGCCCCACCCGGCCGTCGGGGTCGTTCAGGAAGGCGAGCACGTGCTGCGGCCGCAAGTCCGCGGCGGCGGGCGGTCTCGATCCGGGCCTCTCCTCGTACAAAACGTGCCAGCCACCGGCCTCCACGTCCGCACATCGGATTCCCCGCGCCCGGAGCACGTCGATGCCCGGCCTCCTCCCGGCCGCGATCGGCTCCGCCGCCCCCTCCAGCGCGGCGAGAAGCGGAAGCAGCATCAGCGTGTCCCCGAGCGCGCCGGCCCGGATGATCAGGACCTGTTCGGATGGATGGGTCATGGTCCCACCTCTCGAGCCTCACCTCTCATGCCTTGCGCGGTGCGTGAAAGATATCCTATCATGGGAGCGCACCGGGACAAGGATCCGTTCCCGTCCGCGAGCTCCGCTCGAGGTCGAAGGGCATCGCCCTCGAACGTGTTTTCTCACCGTCACCGTCACCGACACGCGCTTTCTTTTTCTCTCACGGAGGAAGCCATGGCCGATTACCTGCAAGTGATCACAACGACCGAGACCCGGGAGGACGCCCGGACCATCGCCCGGGAGACCGTGCGCGCCAGGGCCGCGGCCTGCGCCCAGATCGTGGGTCCCATCACCAGCACCTTCTGGTGGAAGGGCCGCGTGGAGGAGGGGGAGGAGTTCCTCTGCATCATGAAAACACCGTCCAACGCCTATGATTTGCTGGAAAAAACGATCCGTGCCCACCACAGCTACGAGGTCCCCGAGATCGTCGCCCTGCCCATCGAGGCGGGGGGCCGGGACTATCTGCACTGGCTGGACGAGGAGGTCAACCCACCCTGATCCGGAGACGGCCCCCTGGAATGACCGGAGAGCCCCGGATAACCGCTCGACTCTTTTTAAAAAAAGTTTCCTGAGGCATTGAAAAAACCTTGACAGGGCCGGCGGAATGGGGTTGAATCCGGTCAAATCTTCGTCCAAGGATGGAGCCGCGCGCGATATGGGAGTGTCGCGCACCCATTCACGGGAGGAAAGGAGGTGGGATAGAGCGAGTTCGTTTTGCTGTGCTCGAGTTCGTCTGATTTCTGATTTCAACACCATTTTTTAGGAGGAAAGAGAAATGAAAAAGGCATTGATCGTCCTGATGGCCATCGCCCTCATCGGCGCCTTTGCGATGCCCGCAGCGGCCGCGGACAAGACCGAGTGGAGCTTCTACGGAAGCGCTCGCGTGACAACCTTCTCTTACGACGATGACGCGATGTCCCCCTTTGCGCCCAACGGCGGCGTGAACGGCTTCGACGACCGTGACACCATCTGGGGCCAGCAGGGCAATAGCCGCTTCGGCGCCAATGCGAGCGCCGGTGCGGTGAGCGGGCGGGTCGAGATCCGCGAGACCTCGGAATTTCGTGTGATCTGGGGCGAGTGGGACTTCGGCATGGGCAAGCTCGGCGTGGGCAAGAACTACACCCCGGCCAACATGTTCTACAGCAACCAGGTCGGCTTCGGCGAAGCGAACATGCTCAGCACCGGCGGTTTCTATACCGGGGCCGACGGCATGATCAAACTGAGCTTCGAGCAGATTGCCGGCGGGATGTTCGACTTCGACATCGCCTTCGTGGAGCCGGCCGCGCTGCAGAACTACGGCGCGGGCGAGGATATCCCCGTCGTTGTGGGTAGCGACCTGGACACCACCCTGCCGCAGATCGAGTCCCGTTTCCGTTTCGACTGGGGCCCTGTCCAGATGGAGCTCGGCGGTGCCTGGCTCGAGGTCGAGGACACCCGGATCGTGGGCAACACCCAGCGGGAGTATGACCTCGAGGCGTGGGCTGTGCACTTCGGCACCAAGTTCGCCATGGGTCCGTTTTACGCCAACGGCAACATCCACACCGGTGAGAACAACAGCCTGCTCGGGCAGGCGGTGTTCGATGCGGCCCTTCCCACCTACGACGCCGCCAACGACACCATCATCGACGCCGACCGGTGGGGCTGGCAATTGGTGGCCGGCTTCAAGCTGAACGACATGATCTCCTTCGAGGCCGGGTACGGCGAGGCCGAGATGGACAGCAACGTTCCGGGGCAGTTCGACAACGAAGTCTCCTCCTACTACGTGCAGACGGTTCTCTCCCCGGCTCCGGGCGTGCTGATCATCCCGGAAATCGGCGAGCGGGACTACGACAACGTAGGTAACGTGGACAGGGGCGACACCTTCTACTTCGGCGCCGTGTGGAAGATCAGTTTCTAAGCAGACGCTTCCATGCGACATCAAGTTGTCCGCCGGGGTGCGCTGGTGCGCACCCCGGTTTTTTTCCTTCCTGAGAGCCGGTTATCCTACCTGCGGCTCGCTGTCGCAAGGAATCGCCTTCCTTTCCAGGCTGAACCCGGGTATTTGCCGTGAAAACGCCTCTCGGTGGGCCGGGTGCAGGACGGCGTGGGCCCGGTGCGTAGGGCGGCATTTTATATGCCGCCGCAAGGCTTGAGACAAGCATGGCGGGGTGTAAAACCCCGCCCTACGAAAACACCGGTTTTCACCCGCGGGGGGAAACCGGAAGCCGGTCATGGACGTTTGGGTTTGACTCCCTCCCCGGTATGCTCTACACTCGATCACTCGAAACGACCGAGATCAGGAGTCTTCACCATGATGCGACCATTCCGCCTCTTTTCGCCCGCCGCCGGTCTGCGCTTTTCCGCGGCCTCCAACGGCGCCTGGGTTCGTCGAATCGTCGTTCTTCTGACGGCCGCCGTCCTCTTGGCGGGATCGTTCGCCTGGGCCGAGTCCAAACCCAAGGTCCTGCTGCTGCCCTTTCGGATCTACGCTCCGCCGGAGCAGCACGCTTTCCTCCGACAGGGGCTCCGGTCCATGTTCGTCTCCCGCCTGACAAGCGAAGGGCTGGACATCCTGTCCGACGCCGCCACGGAGGCGCTTCTCACGGAGGAGGACAAGGAGGGCGTTCCATCGGACGAGCGGGCCAAGGAGATCGGCCTCCGGTCCGAGGCCCAGTACGCGATCTTCGGCACCGTCACGGCCATGGGTGGGTCGTACAGCCTGGACCTGGGCATCCTGGACCTGGAGAAGGATCCGCCCAAGC
>CAYVVQ010000093.1:0-15592 GCA_964454455.1 uncultured Desulfobacterales bacterium
GACTCCGCCCTCCTCTTCTCCTCGCTCCGGATCTCCCTCCGGAGCAGCTTCCCTACCTTGCTCTTGGGCAGCATGTCCCGGAACTCGATGTGCTGGGGGATCTTGTAGTCCACCAGCTTGCCCCGGCACCAGCGGATGAGGTCGTAGCCGGTGATGCCCTTGACGTCCTCCTTGAGCACCACGAAGGCCTTGATGCGCTCCCCCACCTTCTCGTCGGGGAGGCCCACCACGCAGGCGCCGATGACCGAGGGGTGCTCCTGGAGGACGGACTCGACCTCGGAGGACGAGACGCGGTAGCCCTTGTGCTTGATGGTGTCCACGGTGCGGTCCACGAAGTAGAGGTTGCCTTCCTCGTCCTGGGAGATCACGTCGGCGGTTCGGTAGAAGAGCTTGCCGTCCATCTCGATGAAGGCCTCGGCGGTCTCCTCGGGCTTGTTCCAGTAGGCGCGCACCATGCGCTCGGAGTGGACCAGGAGCTCTCCGGGGGTGCCTTGCTCCACGGGCTCCAGGGTTTCGTGGTCCACGATACGGATCTCCTTGCTGGGGACCACCTGGCCGATGCTCCTGACCGGGTTCTTCCGATCGGTGGGGCACATGGAGACGCCGCCGCAGGTCTCGGTGGCGCCGTAGCCCTGGTAGATGGGGCGGCCGAAGGTCTTGCGCCAGCGCTCGTTCACCTCTACGGGGAGGACATCGCCGCCGTTGAAGCAGTAGGTGAGGGAGCTCAGGTCGTACATGTCCAGCCGATCGTGCTCCAGGATCATGCGGTAGAGGGTGGGCACGCCGATCAGGGTGGTGGCCTTGTAGCGCTGGACCGCGTTGAAGATGGCGTCCAGGTTCACCTTGGGCATGAGAACGATGGTCCCGCCCATGAGGAGGGTGCTGAGGGCCGTGGTCTGGCCGAGGATGTGAAAGAGCGGCACCGTGCCGATGGTCACGTTCTTCTCCGGGGGGAACAAGGGCTCGCTGCAGACGATCTGCTCCAGGGCGGACTCGAGGTAGAGGCCGTGAGAGATGGGAACGCCCTTGGGGAACTTGGTGGTGCCTCCGGTGTAGAGGATCTCCATGGTGTCCTGTTCCTGCTTTTCCAGGGGCGGGAGCTCCTCTTGCTTGCCTTTTCCCTGGAGCACCATGGAGCGAAACGAGAAGGTCTCTCCTTCCCTCCAGGAGGCCTTGCCCCGGGGCACCTTGTCGAAGGCCCAGCCGAAGAGCCGCTTCCACCAAGGGAGCATGTCCGAGAGGCGGGAGACGATGGCGATCTCCAGGTCGGTCTCGTCCAGGGCCTGCTTCACGTAGCCGTAGTTGGTGTCCGCACAGACGATGAACTTGGACTGGCTGTCGTTGGCGATGTAGGCGAGGTCGTGGACCGTGTAGATGGGGGTGATGGGCACGATCTCGGCGCCGGCCCGCTGCGTGCCCAGCCAGGCGATGACCCACTGGAGGCTGTTGGGGAGGTAGAGGACGCCGCGGTGGCCTTCGCCGATGTCGCGCTTGCGAAGGGACCAGGCAAAGCCTTCCACCAGGTCCAGCATCTTTGCGTAGCTGTAGCGGGTCCCCAGGTAGACCACCGCGGTCTTGTCCGCGTGGCTCTTCGCTGCGGCCCGAAAGGCCTCGAACGTGTTCTGAAAAGGAAGCTCCTCTTTCATATGGTCATTCCTAAACGCCGAAGTAGGCGGCCTTGACCTCCGAGTTGTCCATGAGCTCCTCCCCGGTGCCGGTCAGGGAGAGCATGCCGTTCTCGATCACGTACCCGTAGTCGATGATGGGCAGCACCGGGCGGGCGAACTGCTCGCTCAAGGCCACGGTGATGCCGGAGTCGTCCCGGAGCGCCACGATGGCCTCCACCAGGAGCTTCTGCATCATGGGGCTGAGCCCCAGCAGGGGCTCGTCCAGGAGGAGCAGCTCGGGCCTCACCACCAGGGCCATGCCGATGGCGAGCATCTGCTGCTCCCCGCCGCTCAGGAAGCCCGCCTTGCGGGTCTTGAGCTTCTTGAGCGCGGGAAAGAGCCTGAAAGCCTGCTCCATGCCTGCCTTTTTCTCTGCTCTGGTGCGAAGATAGCCGGCAATCCTCAAGTTCTCCATGACGTCGCTCTCCGGAAAGATCGGGTGCCGCTCGCGGCAGAGCACGATGCCCTGGCGCACGCGCTGGTTCGGACGCACCTGGGTGATGTCCCTGCCCCGGTAAGTGATCTCGCCGTAGACGTTGATGCGCTCCCCGCCCCGGCGGTTCTCCTTGATCCGCATGTCGATGATCAGCCCGGAGACGGTGTTCATCAGGGTGGTCTTGCCGGCGCTGTTGGAGCCGATGACGCCGACGATCTGGCCCTCCTTCACCTCCATGCTGAAGTCGTTCAGCGCGAGGGCGTTTTCAAAGAACACCAGAAGGTTCTTCACGGAAAGCATAACGTATCCTTTTGCAGGCGTCGGGGATGGGGTGATGGGCATCAGGTCTCGCTGCCGAGGTAGGCCAGCTTGACCGCGTCGCTCTCCATGACCTCGCTGCCCGCCCCCTCTGCGATCTTCTCTCCGAAGTTGAGCACCATGACCCGGTCCGCGATGCGGAAGAGCTCCTTGAGCCGGTGCTCGATCATGATGATGGTCTTGCCCTGGAGCACGAGCTTCTCGATGATGGGCACGATGCTCGCCACCTCGGCGAGGCTGAGCCCGGAGAAGAGCTCGTCCAGGATGATCAGGTCCGGCCTGAGGGCCATGCCCTTGGCCAGCTCCAGCCGCTTGAGATACCCTTGGGGGAGCGAGCCGGCGGACTTGTAGGCCACCCGGGCGTCCCGCTCGAACCCCACCTCCTCCAGGAGGTCCAGGGCCACGGCGTCCCGGTGGCCGTACTTGCCCCCGGCCAGTTTCTTCACCCGGGGAGAGGAGAGCGGCACGATCAGGTTCTTGAACGCGGGGAGCTGGTAGAAGGGGCGGACCATCTGGAAGGTCCGCGCCACGCCCAGGCTCACGATCTTGTACGGGGGCCAGCCCGTGATGTTCCGGCCCTGGTACTCCACGCGGCCCGAGTCCGGCTTGACAAACCCGGTGATCAGGTTGACCAGCGTGGTCTTGCCCGAGCCGTTGGGGCCGATGACGCCCAGGAGCTCGCCCTTCCTGACCTCGAAGCCGATGTCGAACGCGGCCATGACGCCGCCGAAGGACTTGGTCAGGTTGGAGACTTTCAGCAAGGGGTCCTGTTCCGTGTTCATTCCACCACCACCCATCGTTCGAACTGATGATATTTGCGTTGCACGTAGTGAAAGATCCCCTCTGGCACGCCCACCACGAAGACCACCAGGAAGAGCCCGTAGAACACGATGCGAAGCGCACCCAGGGCCCGGAGCAGCTCGGAGAGCGGCACCAGGATGAAGGCCCCCACCAAAGGCCCGGCGAATGTGCCCATGCCGCCCACCACGGCCGCGGCCACGGGCATGATGGAGTAGTCCAGGGCGAACCCGGGCATACCCGCGAACATGTCGAAGTGGGTGCCGAAGGCGCCGGCGAACGCGCCCACCGAGGATCCTAGAAACAGGACCTGGGTCTTGCGCCAGTAGATGTTGATGCCGGCGCTCATGACCGCACGGTCGCTGTCGTTGATGCCCTTGATCACCAGGCCGTAGTCCGATCCCATGAGGCGGCGGAACCCGAAGAGCGCCGTCAGCACGGCAAGCTGGATCACGAAGAGGGAAAACGTAGTGGACGGAAAGGGCGCGAGCCCGGTCATCCCCTCGGTGCCGCCCAGGATCCGGGTGGCCTCCACCAGGCGGAGGAACATGAGGGGCAGGACCAGGGTGACCATGGCGAAGTAGATGCCCCGAAGACGCAGTACCGGCAGCAGCATCACCGTGCAGATGACGCCTCCTGTCACAGTGGCGATAGGCAGGGTCCAGAGGGGTCCGAGGCCCCAGTAGTAGTTCAGGGAGCCGGCGATGTAGGAACCCACCCCGTAGAACAGGGCCTGGCCGAGGGAGATCAGCCCTGCGGAGATCAGGAGGTCCCAGCTGATGGCCAGGAGCGCGTACACGGCAGTGGAGATGAACACCTCCTGCCAGTAGGCGCTTGTGAGCGGGACGACCACCAAAAGTCCCACCACGGGGATGGCCCGGGGCGCGAGCAGGTAGAGCATCTCCCGCCAGCTGGTGAGGGCGAAGATGTCCTCGGAGCGGGCCTTGATTCCCCTGTCTATACGTTCCTTGCGTTTCTTCATGATGCCCTGTTCCGCTGTTTCCGCATTAGATTCTTTCCTCGAGCTCCTTCTGCCTCCCGAAGATGCCCGAAGGCTTGATCACCAGCACCACGGCGATGGCGATCAGGCTCACCAGGAACATCCAGTGCGGCTCGAGGTAGTTGGCCGTGAAGGTCTGGGCGAAGCCGATGATGACGCTCGCCACCAGGATGCCCACGGTGCTTCCCAGCCCGCCCACGATGCAGACCGCCAGGGCGTTGATGAGCACCTCGTAGCCGCCCTCCACGGCGATGGTGCCGAGCGGGAGAATCACGATGGCCGCCACCGCGGCCAGGGCCGCTCCGAAGGCCATGCTCAGCGCCCCGATCTTGTCCGAGTCGATGCCGAAGGTGAGCGCGGTGCGCTCATCCTGGGCAATGGCCCGGAAGGCCAGCCCGATCTTTGTATGGCGGGTGAACCACCAGAGAAACACGGTGAGCGCCACGGCCATGCCCCCGATGATGAGGCGCTGGTAGTCGATGTAGACCGTCCCCATCACCAGGCTGCCGTCGAAGAAGACCGGCAGGGTGTAGCGGAACCCCACGAAGTCGAAGTACCGGAACAGCTCCATGATGGCCAGCCCCAGGCCGAAGGTGGCCATGACCTCGGAAAGGGCCAGGCCTTTCACCCGGAGAATCACCACGTAGTAGATAATGAGCCCCAGGAGGCCGGAGCAGAGGATGGCCGCGGCCACCGAGACCAGATAGGGAAGTCCCAGGGAGTTCAGGAGGATCCAGGTGAGGAAGCCCGAGAAGATATAGAGCGCCCCGTAGGCGAAGTTGGCCACGCCGCTGATCCCGAAGGTCAGGTTGAACCCGAGCGCGACCAGGGCCAGGATAGCGCTGTTGACGAACCCATAGACGAGGGTGCCCGCAAGCATGAATCGCCCCCTGTTCCGGAGGAGGTCCCGGCCGGCTGCGCAGGCCGCTTCACGCGGTTCGACGCAGCCGGCCGGGAGATGTGAAAAGGCGCCGGAGCGGTTACTTGACCGCTTTCAGGCCCTCCGGCAGTCGAATTTTCCCCTCGGCCACGGACTCGGGGTAGACCACGACGCGCTCGCCGTCCTGCCACTGGAACATGACCCCCATGGCGGTCTCCTCCGGGTCCTCGCCGTAGATCACCTGGTGGCCCTCGTTGAAGCGGATCCGGCCCATGGCGCCCATCCGGTCCGTGTTCTCCATCTCCGCCACCACGGCGTCGCCGTCCACGCTACCGGCCCTTTCAATGGCCTCCTTGAGCACGTAGACCATCTCGTAGGCCGGCGCCGGCGAGTGCCCTGCCTCGATGGGGGTGCCGTAGCGGTCCTTGTACTTGTTCCAGAACTCCACGGATGCGGGGATCTTGGGAACGGGCATGTTCCCCACCTCGAAGATGCAGTTCATGGCGCCGTCGATCTTCTTGTCGAAGAGCTCCCAGGACCCGGGGCCGGCCAGAGGGGAGATGAACCCCGCCATGACGGCCGGCACCTGCATGGCCTTCCACTGCTTCACGAGAATGCCGCTCTGGGGCATGTCGAAGATGGGCAGAATCACCTGGGCCCCGCCGGCCCGGGCCTTCATGAGGGAGGAAGAGAAGTCCGAGGCGCCCGTGGGGTAGGCCTGGCGTCCCACCACCTCCCAGCCCATCTTCTCGAACACCATCTTGATCATCAGGTCGCCGGTCTTTCGAGCCCAGGCCACGTCCTGGTTCAGGATGAACACCTTGTTGAACCCGAACTCCTTGTTCAGGTAGGCCATGGTGCCGCCCAGGTACTTGATCAGGTAGACCGCGTTCAAGCAGGTCCGAAAGGTGTACTTGTACTTGTCGTAGTCCTCCTTGACCTTGGCCTCCATGCCCGGGGACATGGCGGTCCCGAGGATCATGGGGGTCTTGTGCTGGCCGATAAAGTCCATGCAGGCGATGGCGGCCTCGGAGCGGAACGAGCCGAACACGATGAAGTCGGCATCGTCCTCCAGGATGAGCTTCTTGTGGGCGCGGATCACGTCCGCCACCGGGACGCCCGGCTCGGCGCCGCGCGCGTCTATGGACACCACCTTGAAGGGCCGCTTGGTCCCGCCCACGTCCACGCCGCCGGCCTTGTTGATCTCATCCACCGCCAAATTCACGGAGAAGAGCCCTTCCTTGCCTTCCAGGAACCCGAGGGAGGTGGGCACACCCAGGATGATGGGGTCTTCCTGGGCCATGACAGGGTTGAGGGGAGCTCCCCAGAGAATGACCAGGGAAAGCACAAGAACCGAAAGGGACAGGAAGCGTTTCATCATGGTCCTCCTTCTTCTTTCTGCATGAGGTTGGGTTGGTGGGGTTTCGCGCGCCCTCGGATTGTGCAAGGGGCATGCCTGGAGGAGAGACCCGAAAATATACCGTAATTCCGAAGGTTTGTTATTTGGCAGGCTCGCCGGTCGGGGAGAGGCTGTTACTTTTGGTTACATCGGGTTGTACCATTTTCCACAGCAAGGCTGGAGAGCCCCATGGATCGCGGGTTCCAGACCGGCACCGAAACTGTTACCCATGGTGACACACCGGCTGTATCCAGCGGCTCCATGAACCTGAATTGAGCGATGGTCGGGTTTTCCGGAGATGCAAGGGCCCCTTCAGGGGTGGGGAAAAGTCCCGGGGAGCTCGATCTCGCCCTCGGCGATGGAAGGCGGGTACACCACCCTCCGCTCACCCTGGGCCGTCCACTGGATCACACAGGCCAGAGCCTCCTCGGACGGGTCCTCCCCGAAGATCACCTGATGGCTGCGGTGAAACCGAATGCGCCCCATGGCCCCTTGCCGGTCGGTCCTCTCCAGGGCCTCGACCACCCCGTCGAGTTCCAGGGTCCCTGCCCTTTCCACGGCCTCGGCCAGGACGTAGACCGATTCATAGGCGGGTGCCGGGCCGTGGCTCGCCTCGATCTCCTTGCCGTACCGCTTCTCGAAGGCATAGTAGAACCGCTCGGCCGGTCTGTAGGCCTGGGTAGGCACGTTGCCCAGCTCGAAGATCACGTTCAGGGCCCCTGCGATCCCCCCTTGAAAGGCCTCCCAGGCACCGGGCCCGCCCAGGGGGGAGATGAAGCCGCAGAGCAGGGCCCGGCTGCCCATCCGGTTCCACTGCCTCACCAGGGCGCCGCTCTCGGGCATGTCGAAGATGGGGAGGATCACGTCGGCCTCGAGCCGGCGCGCCTTTTCCAGGCTCCTGGTGAAGTCCGAGGCTCCGGTGGGATAGATGTCCAGGCCCAGGACCTCCCAGCCGGCCTGCTCGAAGTAGAGTTTGATCATGAGAGAGACCGTGGTCCGCGTCCAGGCCACGTCCTGGTTCAGGATGTAGACCCGGCCCACGCCGAACCGCTCCCGGAGGAACTTCATGGTCTGGATGAGATACTCCACCAGGTACCGCGAGTTCAGGCAGAGGCGGAACACGGAGCGGTATGCCGGGGACTGGAGGATCTTGGCCTCGGAGGCCGGGGACATGGCAATGGTGCCCAGGAGCGGTACGCCGTGCCGTGCGATCAAATCCATGCCCGCCAGCAGGGCCTCGGAGCGGAAAAACCCCACCACGACGGCGTCCACCGGCTCTCTTGTCAGAAACCGTTCCAGCTTCTCGAGGATCTCGTCCATGGGTGTGGCGGGATAGGCGTCCTCGAGGTCCACCGCAGCCACCCGAATGGCGAGCCGACGGTCGCCCACCCGGACCCCGCCGGCCCGGTTGATCTCCTCGGCTGCGAGCTGGACCGCCATGTGGCTCTCCCGCCCCTCCAGCGTGCCCAGGGAGGTGGCCACGCCGAGGACGATCTCGTCCCTTGCGGCGGCGCGGTCCGGGGAGAGGCAGAGAGAGGCGGCCGTGAGGAGAAGCAGGAAACCGGTTCGAAGGGAGCGTCCCATGGGGAATCCTTTGCCGTGAAAATGCTCCTCGGTGGGCCGGGCGATAGGGCGGCATTTGACATGCCGCCGCAAGGTTCGTGACTTGCACGGCGGGATGTAAACCCCCGCCCGGCGAAAACCACCTCGCTGGAGCGGCTTTTTGCAGGCTTTATACCACACATGGCTCCCAATCCCAAGCAGGTGAAGGTTGACACCCCCCGGGCCCTGTCCTACTCTTTTTGTTTCTGTACCCACACCGGACCGGTGACCATGCAATTTCGATTCTCCATCTCCATCAAGCTCCTGCTGCTCATTCTCCCGCTGGTCTGCCTCCCCATCGCCACGGTGGGCTACTTCTCCTTCCGGGCGTCGGTCGAGCGGGTCAACCGGCTGGTCCGACAGGAGCAGATCGCCAAGGTGCGGGCCACGGCCGCGAGGATCGACGACATCTTCTACACCTGCAGGCTGGATCTCAACACCATCTCCAGTCTGCCCGTGCTCAACGACTACCATCTGGCGCGCTCCTTCCGGCTGAACGCCGAGGCCGAGTTCAGCCGGGACAGCATCGTGCGACTGTTCCGGGACTTCATCGAGAGGGCCCACAGCTACTTCCAGATCCGCTTCATCGATCCCTCGGGTGTGGAGCGGATCAAGGTCCGGTCCAGCGGCGAGACCGGGCCGCTGCTGGAGACGGCTCGGGGCGGGTTTTTCGAGGGCGTGCGAGAGTCCGGGAGCAAGGGGATCCAGGTCTCGGAGATCACCTTTTCCGGGGCCAGGCAGGGATACCTGATGCACTGGGCCAGACCGATCTTCACGGCCTGGGACGAGTTCGTGGGGATCGTGGTGATCGATGTGGACTACGAGGCCATCCGCGAGATCGTGCGCAGCGTCCAGGTGGGCGAGGAGGGCTATGCCTTTCTCGTGGACCGCAAGGGCCGGACCATCGCCCACCCGCAGTTTGCGCCCTATGAGCACGGCCCGGAAAACTACCCCGATCCGAGCATCGCCGGCCTGGTCCGCGAAATGAACCGGGGAGACTCCGGATGGAAGTCGTACCGGTACGAAGGCGCGGACAAGCTGGCGGCCTTCTGGCCGATCCCCGGCATGGGCTGGTCCCTGGCCGCGACCATACCGAGCAGCGAGTTCACCAAGGAGGTGGTCGTGATCCGGACGCGCGTCCTCCAGGTGGTGCTTCTCATTCTGTTCTGCTCGATCGTCGGCGTGAGCCTTCTCTCTTACTACATGCTGAAGCCCGTACGCGATCTCGTGAGCGCCACCCACCGGATCGCGGGCGGCGACCTGAGCCAGGAGATCCCGGTGCGTTCCAGGGACGAGCTGGGAGATCTCACGAGCGCCTTCAACCGCATGGTGAGGAACCTCGCCCGCATCCAGGACGAGCTGGTCCGCTCGGAGAAGCTGATCAGCCTGGGACGCCTCTCCGCGGGCGTGGCCCACGAGATCCGCAACCCGCTCAACGCCATGAAGGGGGCGATTGTGCACCTCCGAAGGCGTCGTTCGGACGACGCCCTGATCCAGGAGTACACCGGTCTCGTGTCCGAGGAAATCGACCGGCTGAACGCCTTCGTGACGGACTTTCTCACCTTTGCGCGGCAGTCCGCCCCCAGGCGCCTGCCCACGGACGTCAATCGCATCATCCTCTCCGCACAGGAGCTCTTCGAGGAGCAGGCCCGCGAGCGGCGCATCGTCTTTCACAACAACCTGGATCCGGACATGCCCCCGCTCCTGGTGGACCCCCACCAGATGGAGCAGGTGGTGATCAACCTGATGGTGAACGCCATGGACGCCATGCCGGAAGGCGGGGAGCTCCGCTTCTCCACGGGGCTGTCGAGGGAGGGCGTTCCCCCGGAGAGCCCGGCCCGGGCGAAGATCGTGATCCGGGACCTGGGCACGGGCATCCCCAGGAGCGATCTGAAGAGCGTGTTCGACCCCTTCTTCAGCACCAAGGACGCCGGAACGGGCCTGGGCCTCCCCCTGAGCCTCGGCATCGTGGAGAGCCACGGCGGGACCATCCGGATCGAGAGCCGCAAGGGCTGGGGCACGAGGCTGACCATCGAGTGGCCTGCGGTGTACGGCGATCGGGGGTCCGAGGAGGCCGGCGGCGCCGGTGCGGGCTCGGGAGGCGAGACATGAGCGCGAAGACCATCCTGCTCGTGGACGATCAGAAGAACACCCTGAAGGTGCTCTCGGCCATCCTCCGGGACGAGGGGTACGAGGTCCTCCAGGCCGGCAGGGGCAGCGAGGCCCTCCGGCTGTTCGAAGAGCAGGAGGACGTGGACCTGGTCCTCTCCGACCTGAAGCTGCCCGGCATGGACGGCCTCGCCCTCTTCAACCGGATGAGGGAGGTGCGGGAGACGCCGCCCTTCATCATCATGACCGCATACGGCACCGTGAAGTCGGCGGTCCAGGCCATGCGGGACGGGGTCACGAACTACCTGATCAAGCCATTGGACTTCGAGGAGCTGGTCATCGTGGCGGAGAAGGCCATCCGGGAGCACGAGACCTCCCGGAAGCTCTCCGACCTCCAGCAGGCGGCGCGGGAGGAGAACGCCTTCCACGGGATCATCGGCGCGAGCCCGCAGATGCGGGGCATCTTCGACATGGTGCGCACCGTGGGAGACACGGACGCCTCGGTCATGATCTACGGGGAGACCGGGACCGGGAAGGAGCTCCTGGCCCGGGCCCTCCATCTGGAGAGCCCGCGGAGGGAAGCGCCCCTGGTCTGCATCAACTCGGCCGCCCTCACGGAAAGCCTCCTGGAAGCGGAGCTGTTCGGCTATGTCAAGGGGGCGTTCACCGGGGCGGTGACGGAGAAGAAGGGGCGCCTGGAGGCCGCGAACGAGGGTACCCTGTTCCTGGACGAGATCGGGCACATGAGCCAGAGGCTCCAGAGCAAGCTGCTCCGGTTCCTCCAGGAGAAGCGCATCGAGCCCGTGGGCGGTGTGGAGTCCCGGCAGATGGATGTCCGCGTCATCACCGCCACCAACCTGGACCTGCGGGCCATGATCGAGGACGGCCGGTTCCTGCGGGACCTCCTCTACCGGATCGAGGTGATCTCCATCCGCGTCCCCCCGCTGCGGGAGCGCCAGGACGACATCCCCCTGCTGACGGACCACTACATCCGGCACTACGCCCGCCAGTACGACAGGCCGGTGAGGGGGATCTCCCCGGAGGCCATGGCCTTTATTCTGGAGAACCCATGGAAGGGCAACGTCCGGGAGCTCGAGAACTGCCTGGCCCGAGCGGTGATCCTGTCCAAGGGCGGCCTGCTCACCCTGGACGACCTGCCGGAGAGCGTGCGTGCGGGCGGGAGCCCGGCGACGGGCCGCGACGAGGGAGGCCTCCTCGGAACGCTTCCCGAGACGGGCGTCACCCTGAAGAGCATGGAAGCCGAGCTGATTCGCGCGACCCTCCGGAACTGCGACGGAAACAAGAGCCTGGCCGCCAAGCAGCTGGGCATCTCCCGGAAGTCCCTCTACGAGAAGATAGAGCGGTACGGCATCCCCAGGGAGCCCGCAAAAAGCCCGTCCGAACGATGAACGGGTCCGGACGGGCTCGAAGTTCATGCGGGCTTTCGCGAACCCGTCAATCTTGGGCTTGCATCCTCAGATCCTCTTCGCTCTTCACCTGATCCAGTCTTCCGATGAACCCGGTGATCTGGCCCTCGTTGTCCTGCTCCGTGAAGGCCCCGCGAAGCTTCTCCCCGGCGAGGGCCACCGCCTGCTCGGCCAGACGGTCGTTCAGAGCCCTTCGGGCCTCCTCCATCTTGAAGCCGAGCTCGTTCTCCGCCTCCCGGATCATCTGCTCCGCGTTGCCGCGGGCACTTTGGATGATGCGCTCCTTCTCCTTCTCCCCCAGCTCGACGATGCTCCGGCGGACGTCCTCGAGGGAGTCCTCGATGACATCGAGGTGCTTCGACTCCTCGTCCACCCGCATCTTGGCCAGGCTCAGATCCTTTTCGATCTCGTGGAGACGCTGCTGAACACGGTTGCGCTCTCCGTTCAGAAAGTTGGACAGGGCCGGCTTCCCGTACCGCAGGAAGAAGAAGACCAGGATGCCGAAGTTGATCCACCTCATGATGGTGTCGTAGATCTTCCGGCCTTCGCCGACCTCCTGCGCGGCCTGGGCGTCCACTGACAGCAGGCAGAGCAGAAAGCCCGCAAAGGCGATCACCAGAATACCGAACAACGGCGTGCAACAAGCCATTCGTCTCAACGGCCAACCCTCCTGCCGGCGATCCTTTCCACGATCTCATCGGCCAGCGCGGCCGCCTCTTGATCCAGTCCCTGTTGTGCCTGCTCCACCTGCCCCTGGACCTGTGCGCGAATCCGATCCCGGATCTCTCTGATCTGCCGACTGCTCTCCTCGAAGATGCCGTCGGCCTCGGCCATCGCCTGCTCCTTGAGCCCGGCGCGTTCCTTGGCCGCGTTCCGCCGCGCTTCCCGTTCCATGGCAAGGCGCTTCTCCGCAATCCGTTCCGCCTCGGCCGCCATTTCCTCCGAGTCCCGCTTGGCCTTCCTCAGGTACTCCTCCCGTTCCTGGATCTGATCCATGATCGGGCGCAGCAGGAGGCGATTCAAGACGAACATCAGCAGGAGAAAATGAAGCACCTGAACGACCAGGGTCGCATTGATGCTAATCATATTCGAGCACCGTTCAATAAAGGATTAGACTACAAAAAGAAGCAGGAGAGCCACCACCAGGGAGTAGATCCCCGTGGACTCCGAGACCGCCTGTCCCACCAGCATGGTCCGCGTCAGCAGGCCGGCCTCGTTCGGCTTTTTCCCAATGGCCTCGCAGGCCTTTCCGCCGACGAACCCTTCGCCCACGCCGGGGCCGATGGCGCCGAGCCCCATGGCCAGACCGGCCCCCAGAAATGCTGCCGCTTGAATGATGTCTGCACCCGAAATCTCCATGTCTTTCCTCCATATGTTCCGTTGAAAAGTATGAATCGGTTCAAACCCAACCTCAGATGACAAAGATCAGGACCAGGCTCACGACCATGGCGTAGATCGCCGTGGACTGGGAGACCGCCTGCCCCACCAGCATGGTCCGGGTCAAAACGCCCGATACGTCCGAGTTCCTCGCAATCCATGTCACCGCCTTCTCGGCGGTGTACCCGTTTCCGATGCCGGGACCGATGCCCCCGAACCCCATGCAGAGCCCCGCGCCGAGGGGAGCCATGGCTGCGGCCAGGCTGGTCGACTCCGGAAACGCCTTGAACATGAGGATGAAGCTCACGAGAAGCCCGAAGATCGCCGGTGTCTGGGAGACCGCCTGCCCCACGAGCATGGTCGTAGTGACGGCTCCGACGGTGTGCGGCGTCCTTGCGATGCCCGCGCAGCTCGACCCCGCGGCCAGCCCCCCTCCGAAGCCTGAGCCGATGGCCGCCAGGCCCGTGCTGGCCCCCGCACCGATGAGGGCCGCCCAGGTCGGAGCGAGGGGGAGATGGTCGAAGCTCATGAACATGAGCATGAGCGCCACGACCATGGAGAAGATGGCCGGCGTCTGGCAGACGGCGGACCCGATCAGCATGTTGGTGGTGAGCTTGCCCGCGACCGCCGGTTGCCGGGCGATGCCCAGGCAGGCCTGGCCGCCGGGAAACCCGGACCCGGCCCCGGACCCGATGGCCCCGAACCCCATGCAGAGCCCCGCGCCCAGGAGGGAGGCGGCTCCCAGCAGGCTCGCGCCCGGGAAGTCCATGAAGATGAGCAGGATGGCGATGACCAGGGCGAAGATCGCCGCGGACTCCGCCACGGCCTGCCCCACCAGCATGGTTTTCATGATATCGCCCGACTTCGCTTCCTTCTGTGAAATCGCCCGGTTGGCAAAGCCGGCCGTGTATCCCTCGCCCACGGCCGCACCGATCGCTCCGAGGCCGATGCACAGTCCTGCACTCACGTAAGAGGCCAGCTCGATGGTTTCGGCGACATTCATAACTATTTTACCTGCACTGAGATGTAGACCAGGGTGAGCATGGTGAACACGAAAGCCTGAATCGTCCCGATGAACAGGCTGAAGAACGCGATCAGAAACGGCGGCAGGAGCAGGCTGTAGACCAGATGAGAGACGACCAGAACGATGATGGCGCCTCCCATGATGTTGCCGTAGAGACGAAAGGAGATGGAGACCACCTTTGCGATCTCTCCGATGATGTTCAGCGGCGCCATGAAAAAGATCGGTTCAAAGTACTCCTTGGCGTACGCCTTGAAGCCCTTGGCCCGAATGCCCGAGTAGTGCGCGATGAGGAATCCCATGATCCCGAGTCCCAGCGGGGTGTTCAGATCCTTGGTGGGCTCCGACAGGTGCGGAAAGGCCCCGAGCCAGTTGGCCAGGAGGAGGAACATGAACAGGGTGCAGATCAGGGGGAAGTACTTTCGGGCCATCTCCTCGTCCAGGGCGTCCTTGGTGAGGCCCCAGAAGGCGCCGACGATCAGCTCGCCGAGGACCTGGAAGGGGTTGGGCAGACGGGAGACGTTCCGAGTCGCGAAAAACCCGAACACGATGAGAAGGCCCATGACGATCCACGTCATGATCACGGTCTCCGTGTTGATGACGAGACGAAGCCCGAACAGTTCGAAGGCGACTTGCGGCAGATGGGTCAGTTCGTCCATGGCGTTCAATCCGCTCTAGTGGTTCCGGTGGAGGAGAGGCGATTTCGCAGGTACGCGTCGAACAGCAGGGTCAGCTGTACCATGAACAGTCCGATGACCACGCCGGCGAGGTGAATGGCGTCCGTCCTCAAGGAAATGACGAGAGGCACAGCCATCAGGGAGAAACGGAACAGAATGGAGCCGAGCGCAGCCGCCGTCGACCTCGTCCTCGAGCCGGCCAGGGTGCGGTGCAGGAGCTGCGCCATGACGACGAAGTTCACGGCGCTGAAAAGCGTTCCCAGCACCAGGCCCTTCCCGATCGCCTTTTCCCCGACGAGCATCAGCACCACGGCTCCTGCGATTGCCACCAGCATGGCCCGAGAGCAGGTTTTTTTCTGAATCGCTCTAACCGCTTCCATGTTCTCGTTCCGCGTCGGAAGGGCGGTCTCTGTTGGGGTCGAGCACCTTCATGATCTGGCGGTAGACGGTGATCCCCCCCCCGATGATCCCCAGGATCATGAAGACGATGGTGAAAAGCGGCTTCGTGTCGAGCCACTTGTCGAGCCCGTACCCGAGGGCCAGGCACAGCAAAATGGATCCCGCCATGGTCAGGCCGAGCTGACTGACGATGGCAATCTCGTCGTACCAGTGGCCGTGCTTCTTGAAATCGAAGACGATGGTGCGTCCCCTCCTTCTTCGGCGGCCCGCGGCTTGCCCTCCCGGCTTCACCATGACCCTTGTGAAGGTTTGAACATATAGCGCAATCCCCGGTGGCTGTAAAGGAAAAACTCGAATCTGTAAGGATTCGGGGCAAAAGAGTTTTTGGCTTATGTATCGCTAGGTTGGGTCAAAGGAGATCGGGCCGCCCGACCCGCGCTGGAAATGGGAAATCATCGCAGGGGGGCATGCCGGAGGCTTGA
>CAYVVQ010000094.1:0-15314 GCA_964454455.1 uncultured Desulfobacterales bacterium
CCAGCGGCGGGTGAGCGGGTTTTTGCGAACCCGTCAAAAATGATGTGGATGGAGGCGTTGATGGCCTGAATCGGCATGTCAAGAGGACGATTTCCAGCGCACCAGGGCCTGCTTTCTTCCCGTCAGGCGCTGGTAGGTCTCCGTCGGGTATCCCAGGGCGATCACCGCATAGGCGGTCTCGTCGTCGGGCATGCCGATTCGGGTCAGGATGCTTCGGTCCCTTCCCATGGCTCGGACCGCGAAGCCGATGAGACAGGTGCCGAGCCCGAGGAGATGGGCGGAGAGGAGCATGTTCTGGGTGGCGAGAAGGGCGTCTTCCGCGGGGCATGACGCTTCCTTCTTGGATCCCACCACGATGGCGGCCGGGGCCCCGTGAAACAGCAGGTCCCTGCCCTCGATCTCCCACCGTTCGAGGGCTTCTTTGACGGTGAGGTAATGGTTCCGGAAGTACTGCTCCAGCTCCGGTTTGCCCAGCAGCTCGAGCCCCTTCCTCAGCCAGGCTTTCTCCGCGGTTCGGTTGAGCTTGGAAAAGAAGTCGCCGACCCCTTGCGCCAACCGCTCCACGGCGGCCCGATCGGGAAGCATCGTGAAGGTCCACTGCTGGCAGTTGGAGCCCGAGGGGGCCGTGATGCCGATCTTCACCAGGTCCTCCAGCAGGTCTCTCGGCACGGGTGTCTCCTGGAAGCTTCTACAGGAGCGCCTGGACTGCATGACGTTCACCAGCTCCCGAATGTCCCCCTCTCCAAAAGGCAGCCATCGGTCTCTGGGCTGAAAGGTCTTGAAGGCGGAAAGCGATGGATCCAGGGAGGGCACCTGTACCGCCTCCGTGGGGCAGACGGCCAGGCAGTGGCCGCAGTGGAGGCACTCAGGCCCGGTGACCGCGGCCTTTTCCTCCTTCATGGTGATGGTGCCCTTCGGGCAGACGTCGACGCAAAGGCCGCACCCTGTGCAGAGGCCCTCATCGATCGTGGTTGTGACGCCTTTGTCGGTCATGGGTCATCCTTTCGCGCGAGGGCGCGGAGGATCGGGCTTGCCGACGACGCCGGCCTCGGCCACGGCCGGGTGCTCGATCAGGGCCGACCCCACCTCGAAGGGCCCCACCAGGTGCCCGGCGGTGTCGATCACGGCGTGGTCCTCCCGATGCGTGCGGACACCACGTCGAAGGCGTCCGAGGCGCGCCAGGCTCCGGCGTTGCTCGTCCTCGCGCACCGCGGCCTTGGCTTCAGGAGTCGCGGTGGAGAGGAAGCCGTGGGTCATGGGGAATCGGTGGATCATCATGGCAAAAGACGCGGGATTTTTCAATCCCGACCACGGCCCCCAGGGCGGCGAGCCACCCCACCGTGTCCGGACCCCGCTGCGGTCCCTGCCCGGCATGCAGAACCCCGCCGGGTCGGTCAGCCGGCCCTCGCGGCTGCGGCACCGGCTGCCGCTCGGCCGGCGAGGGTCCTTGGCCTGATGTCCGGCGGCAATCCTCGCGGCGCAGCCTCCGTGGACGAGCCGGACCCGGGCGGGCCGGGCGCCTCGTCATCGCCGGTGGGGGCGGATTTCCGTTGAAACCGCTGGAAGATTGTGGATATTGAAGGGCGGGGACCGTTATCGAACCGAAGTCAGAGAGGTCCGGGAATGTCAAGCAATGAACCTGGATTCCTCGAAAAGGCGGAAGACGAGATGGACGAAGCGATATCACCGCCCGGCACGACCCAGGGAGCGGAGAGGCTGCTGCAGGGCCTCATCGACGAGTCGGCGGACAGCTTTTACGAGATGGATGACCGGGGTCACCTCGTGACCTTCAGCAACTCGCTCTGCAAGGTGCTGGGTTATCCCAGGGAAGCACTTCAGGGTGAACGGCTGGAAGCGTTCATGGACGACAAGCAGGCGAGGCGATTTCGGGAGGCGCTCAACAAGGTCTGGGTCAGCCACCAGGGGTTCTCCAACCTCGCCTGGGAAACCACCGACAGTGCGGGGGCCAGGAGGGTCATCGAGCTTTCCGCCTACCTGGTCAAGAACCACCAGGGCAAGAAGCTGGGGTTTCGAGGGATCGCCCGGGACGCCACGGAGAAGTTCCAGACGATCAGCGCGCTGAAGGAGGCCCAGGAGCGCTACGAACGGGAGTTCGCGGCCAAGCGGAGGGCGCGGAAAAAGACCAAAAACCTGTTCGACTTCGTTCCCTATCCCATGATCGTGTTCACATCGTCCGGCAAGACGACCTACATCAACCCGGCCTTCACCCAGGTGTTCGGCTGGACCCTCGAGGAGCTGATCGGGCGGAAGGTGCCCTACATTCCCCCCGGGCTGGGGAAGGAGGCCCGGGACATCCTGAACCTTTTCAGGGAGAACCCGGACGCCGCCGTCGAGACCAAGCGGATGACCAGGGACGGTCGCATCCGGGACGTGAGCATACGCGGCCGGCTGTCCTCCCCGGGGGACCCGGACATCTCCGAGGAGCTCTTCATCCTCAGGGACGTCACCGAGGAACGCAGGAACGAGCGGATCAACGAGACGCTGTTCCAGGTCAGCCGCGCGCTGCCCAGGTACCCCGTGCTGGAGGACCTCCTGGACTTCATCAGCGACGAGGTCAAGCGGCTCCTCAACACGGACGGGGCGGTCGTGGGCCTCTTCGACGACGGCCGAACCCATGTCGACTTCCTGGGGGTTTCCAACGAGGACGGCTCGACCGGTCCCCCCATCGAGAAAAGCCGTCATTCGATGGCCGGGAAAGGCTGGGGAGACCTGGTGCAGAGGGGCGAGGCCGCCGTCTTGGCGGAGCCCTCCGAGGATCCGGGGTTTTTTCGGGAGCTCGGGAAGGCGGTCGGTTTTCCCGCGAGGAACCTCATGATGGTCCCGCTGGAGGCCGGCACCAAGCGGATCGGGATGCTCATCGCGATCAACAAGAAAGGGGAGGCGTTCGATCAGAAGGACCGGAAGCTCTTGATCATGATCGCCGGCACAGTGGCCCTCTCCATCGCGAACGCCCAGTACTCCAAGGATCTGAACGAGGCCTACGAGGAGGTGGCGAGCCTGAACCGGGCCAAGGAAAAGATCATCAACCATCTCTCCCATGAGCTGAAGACCCCCGTCTCCGTCCTGCTGGCCTCTTTGAACTTGCTGAGAAGATCGCTCAGGGAGGTGCCCGAGGAGAGCTGGTCGGCCACGTTCGAAAGGGCGCAGAGGAACCTTCAGCGCATCCTCGAGATCCAGTATCAGGTGCAGGACATCATGCGGGGGCGTGAGTTCAAGGCGTCTTCCATGATCTCCTCGATGCTCGAGCAGTGCGCCGACGAGCTGGAGGCCCTGGTCGCGGAAAAGACGGGCGAGGGGGCGATCGTCCAATGGCTGCGGAGCCGGCTGGAGGAGGAGTTCGGGCTCGCGGAGAGCGTCGCCGAGGAGGTGCCCCTGGGCGAATTCGTGGAGGAGCGACTGAAGGCCATGGAAGGGGAGCACGCGCATCGCCGGGTGAAGCTGGTCAAGGACTCGAGGTCCGGAGCCTCCGTTCACATGCCTCGAGATGTCATGAAGAAGGTGGTGGACGGGCTGGTCCGAAACGCGGTCGAAAACACACCCGACGGGGGCTGCGTCGAGGTCACCGTTCAGGACCGGGGACAGGGGGTCGAGCTGGCGGTGAAGGACAAAGGCGTCGGCATTGAGGAGGAAGACCGCAGAAGGATCTTTGAGGGGTTTTTCGCCGTACAGGACACCCTCGACTACTCATCGAAGCGTCCCTTCGACTTCAACGCCGGCGGCAAGGGATCCGATCTTCTCCGCATGAAGGTCTTCTCGGAGCGGTACGGCTTCCATCTGAGCATGACCTCGAGCCGGTGCTCCTTTCTGGAACCGGAGGGGACGGGTTGCCCGGGGAGCATCGATCAATGCGAACCCTGCCGGAGTGAAACGGACTGCTTCCATTCCGGGGGCTCGACCTTTCGAGCGGTTTTTCCAACGGTCGGCAGTCACTGACCGAAATGCCGTCTCCTGGGAGCGGCCGCTGCCAGCTGCCTCAAAAAATTTAATCTTTTTGAAGCGTTATCGACAACCGCGTGTGACCGGTTCAATCGACACCCATCCCGAAGATGTCTTTCCGAAAACGAAAACCCGTGCTTTGCCGGGTCTCAAATGGCCGTGTCCCGAATGCAGGGTTGACGGCACACTCCATGATCCGCTCCGGGGGGGCGAGGTCGGGGTCGTAAGATATCGCGACCAAGGCATCCCTTTTCAGCTCCCGCATCGGGGACCATAAGTGTACCAAAACAAGCCAGCGACCCAAAATCGGACACCTAATTTAAATCAGCACAACATTCATGAACCAGGCAAGGTTTTGTAACCAACGAAAAGCGCAGTTAAATCTACAGTGTTTCCTGTTGGCATGTGATTTGCTTGTAACACGGTAGGATTGCTGATATTCAGCAGGCCAAGGCCCCCCAAGCCTTCCTGAGGATGCTAGATCTAGATCTTCAAGACGAGGAGTGCATTTCCACTGTGCCCAGCAAGCTGGAAGATACCCATTAAGGTCCACTGCTGAACCAGAAAACATGATCGCCCTATCTTGGGGGGCAGGCTCCAAACGGCCGTTTTGCAGGAGATGACCGGTACGCCCGTGCCGGGATATCGATGTCCTGAGGCCGTCAGTCGTGCTTCTTCGAGAGGATCGCATAATGGATAACGAATCCACGGGGCGCCTGAGAAACGAATTGGGGAGCGTGGAGCGGTTTGAGGAGGGTCAAAGCCGGCTCCCACTCCCACCCAGACGCTTAGAGCACAACGCCCTCCTGGGAGCCATGGAAGGTGCCCGGAAGGAGAGCCTGGAATCGCTGACCAACAGGCTGAACCACATCCATTTCGTCGACGGTCGCGTCCTGGTGCTTCTGCGGCATCCCCGCCAAGAGGAGAGCATCCTCCTGAAGGTGAAGCCCGAGCCATGCCAGGGAAAGACGCTCCATTGCACTTGGGTGGACCCCTCCGAGGGGGCCTTCTTCGTCCGGGACCACCAGTTTCATCACCTGGTCATCGACGACGGCCTCTCCATGGTCCTCGTGCCCGGCACGGTGAAGGAACGGACCCCTGATGGGATCAGGATCCTGCTCCCGGAGGCGGGTTTCGTCGTGGGCGAGCGAGGCGACCGGAGGTTTGCCTGTCAAGGGGTGGATGCAGAGCTCGTTCAAAACGGTTTCTCGGCCAGGGGAGCACTGAAGGATTTCAGTCCCTCCGGCTTCCGCCTGCGGCTGAGCCCTGAGCCCTCCTGCTCGTTCCAGTGGCTCAATACGGCGGAGCCCTTCAGCGTCCTTCTGCGATGCCAGGGTCGGATGGTCTTTTCGGGCACCTGCGAGCACATTCGTTCCGGGAGGGGAGACCGCGAGAGGGAGATCGTGGCGAGGCCCCTCGCGGGCCGGGTGCGACGTTTCGAAAAGAGGGAGATGCGGAACAGGCGCCTGAAGCTGACGCCTTCGCCCAAGGTCAGCTTCGACCATCCGTTTCTGAAGAGAACGATCCGGATGGATGTGGACGACATCTCCTCCTCCGGGTTCTCGGTCCACGAAGACCGCGGCGAGCGCCTGCTGGTGCCGGGCATGATCATACCGGAGGTCAGAGTGGGCTTTGCGGGGGGACCGGAGATCGACTGCACCGCCCAGGTCATCCACCAGGACGAGGAGCAACCCCGGGGGATACGCTCCGGTCTGGCGATTCTGGACATGGACATCCAGGCCTACAGCAGGCTCACCCACATCCTGATCAACGCGCTGGACCCCCATGCCCACGTCTCGTCCGAGGTGGACATGGAGGCCCTGTGGGAGTTCTTTTTCAACGCCGGATTCATCTATCCGAAGAAGTACAGGCTCATCCAGGGCCACCGGGACGCCTTCAAGAAGACCTACGAGCGGCTGTATGTGGAAAACCCCGAGGTCGCGAAGCATTTCACGTATCAGAAGAACGGCCGGATCTACGGGCACATCTCCATGGTCCGCGCCTATTCGAGGGCCTGGATGATCCATCACCATGCGGCAAGGGCCATGGAGAGCAAGCGGACCGGTCTCATGATGCTGAAGCAGATCATGTACTACATCAACGACATGTATCGCCTGCCCTCGGCCGACATCGACTATGTGATGGCGTACTTCCGACCGGAAAACGCATTCCCCGACAGGGTGTTCGGAGGCTTCGCCCGGGAGCTTGGGAACCCCGGGGAATGCTCCACGGACCTGTTCGCCTACTTGCCCTACACGCGCCTTTCCGTGGGGGCGCGGCTTCCCGGGGACTGGACCCTGCAAGAGTGCAGCCCATTCCACCTGTGGGAGGCCCGCCGGTTTTACCATCAGCGCTCGGGGGGGCTGCTGCTCGACGCCCTGGGGCTCCAAACGGGCGACAGGCATCCAAGCGACGAGAGCCTGAAGGCGCTTTATGGGAATGCGGGCTTCCTGAGAGGGTGGAAGATCTACTCCCTCGCCCGGGGGGGAGAGCTTCACGCCGTACTCCTGGCGGATCGATCCGATTTGGGGTTCAACCTCTCCGAGCTGCTCAACGGCATCAAGATCCTGGTGACCCGGCCCGAGGAACTGCCCTGGAGCATCCTGTCCACGGCCATCTCCCTGCTCGTGGGTGACTACAGGACGGAGGAGATCCCCGTGCTCTTCTATCCCACGGACTATGTCGAGGAGAGGAAGATCCCCTACGAGAAAAACTACAACCTGTGGGTGTTGAACGTCCAGAGCGGCAACGCGTACCTCGACTACATGCAGAGGAGGTTCGGGATCAGTTACGGCTGAGGATTGACGGGTTCGCAAAAACCCGCTCACCCGCCGCTGGAAACGCCATAAGCTATTGATATTCCTGGGGTAGATCTCAAGGCTTTGGGCTTTTTACGACGCCATCAGGATTGCCGCGCCTCGATCGGGATCCCAGGGGCGCTGCCTTCCCGTTCCGGGATGGAGAAGATACGGCTTCGAGATCGCCCATTGAGCGTTCGCGCCGCCTTGCCGCAGGTCGGCCGGACAGATCGGTTGAGTGAAGATGAGAATCGCCCTGGTCGATGTGTCGAGCACCCTCACATCGGACGGCTGCCGCTTGGTGTCCGCCCTGTTGAAGAGGGCCGGGCACACCGTCAAGAGCGTGTTCATGGCGAGATCCGAGCCCCACGCCTATGCCGAGCGGGAGCTGGAGCCGCTCGAGGAGATTCTGAAAAGCAGCGACCTGGTCATGGTGGGCGTCTACAGCAGCTATGCCCTGCGTGCTGTGGAGGTGACCGACTTCGTGAGGAGAAAATGTCCCGGCACGAAGGTCATCTGGGGTGGACCGCACTGCATCTCCGTGCCCGAGCTGGGGCTGCGACACGCCGACGGGATCTGCTTCTCCGAGGGGGACGAGGCCGTGGTCGAGCTGGTGCGGCGGATGGAGGCGGGCGAGGATTACCGGAAAACCCCCAACATGGCCTTCCGCAAGGACGGGACCCACGTGGTGAACGAGGTCCTTGCCCCCTTTTCGGATCTCGACAGCCTCCCCTACTACGACTACGATCTGGACGATCAGTTCCTGCTGAACCGCGGCCTCATTCAAATGACCAAGGAGCGCTTTCGAGAGCGCTCGGCCGGTTATCCCTACTACATCCCCACCTACTACTTCACCACCTCCAGGGGGTGTCCTCACCGGTGCTCCTACTGCAACAACTGCCGGTACGTGGCCATGCTGGGGCGGAATCCCATGCGCTTCCACAGCGTGGAACGGGTGATCCGGGAGCTGGAGAGCACGCTCCAGCACCTGGATTTCTTCCGGATCGTGGGGTTCGGGGACGACGACTTCTTCATGCGCCCCAAGCGGGATATCGCCCGATTCGCAGAGCAGTACCGGAAGCGCATCGGGCTGCCCTTCGGGGTGGCCGTGAGTGCCAGCACGTATCACCGGGAGAAGATGGAGCTGCTTCTGGAGGGGGGCCTCAAGTTCATCCAGATGGGGGTTCAGTCCGGAAGCCAGAGGGTGATCGACGAGGTCTATCAGCGGGGAATCCAGGTCCGCAGGACCTGGCGGGTGGTCGAACAGATCGCATCCTACCGTGCGTCTCATCGCCTGGACTTTCTGCTGGACTTCATCGTGGACAACCCCTACGAGACCCGGGAGGACATCGTGGAGACGTACCGCTACATCGTGGACCTTCCCCTCCACGTGAAGGTGAACATCTTTCTCCTCGCCTTCTTCCCGGGCACCCCCATTTACGAAAGGGCCCTTCGGGACGGGATCATCAAGCCCTTCGATGAAAAGGCCTTCCGGTTCTACATCAAGGGCCGGTTGCAATATCAGAAGAACTACGAGACATTCCTCATCCTGCTGGAACGTTACCTGAGGCGCCGCGGTCGCTTGAGAAGGCATGTGCCCCGCGCCTTGCTTCACCTGATGGGCGGCCGTCTTTCTCGTGGCCTGGGTCGGCTCCTGCCGGGCTCCGCGTACGCCTCCCTCGGTGGTCTCGTTCAATAGGGCCCAGCGCACCACCCGATGGGATGTGCATGGTGATGGCGTCGAAAAAGCCCGAAGCCTCGAGATCTGCCCGTGGCATTTCAACAGGTTATAGCGCTACTCGCGGCGAGTGAGCGGGTTTATTCGATAGCAGCGTTTGTGTTCACCCAAAGCCGCGCAGGTATCCCTCCCATGGCCGATGTGAACCGCCCCTGCCAGGGACTTGACGACCCTCTGTACAACAGCCGGGTCATCAAGAACTATGTGGAGTATGTCAAGAAGTTCCTCCCTTCGGTGGAGATGGACGCGATTCTCGGCCACGCGGGCATCACCATATATGAGCTGGAGGACCAGGGCCACTGGTTCAGCCAGAGGCAGGTGGATCGATTCCATGAGCGCCTGGTGGAGGCGTCGGGCGATCCCCGCATCTCCCGAAAGGTGGGACGCTACGCCGCCAGCTCGAAGGCATCCGGCGCCCTGAAGCATTACGCCCTGGGGTTCATGAGCCCCGCAACCGCGTACTGGACCGTGGAGAAGATCGCGCCTCACCTCACCCGCGCCTCCACCGTGAAGAGCCGCAAGCTCAAGAGCAACAAGTTCGAGTTGACCGTCACGCCCAGGCCCGGCAGCGACCAGAAGCCCTATCAGTGCGAGAACCTGATGGGCCAACTGGAGTCCCTCACCAGGCTGTTCAGCAAAAAGTACGCCAAGATCGACCATCCCCGGTGCATACACAAGGGCGGGGATGCCTGCGTCTACGAGATCACCTTGGAGAAGAGCGCGTCGTTCATCTGGCGGGCCTCCCGCAACTACTTTCTCCTCTTCGGGCTCGTGGTCTGCATGGGCGTGATCCATGCCTACCCTTCGGTGACCTGGCTGTCCGCCCTCCTGTTTTTTGCCCTGTTCTGCCTGGGCGTGTCCCTTTGCTTCGCCAGCTTGGAAAACAGGGAGCTTGCCAGGAACATCGAGCGCCAGCAGGAGGCTGCAAAGCTTCTCCTGGACCAGATCAACACCCGGTACAACGATGCCCAGCTGGTGAAAGAGATCGGCCAGGCCGCCTCCGAACTCCCGGATATCCGGAAGCTCCTGGACGGGGTCACCCATGCCATGGCGAAGCGGCTGGACTACGATCGGGGCGGATTCTGGCTGACCAACCCGGAGAGGACCAGCCTGGTCTACACGGTCGGCTACGGGTACAAGGAGGAGATCGAGCAGATCCTGCGCAAGAAAAGCTTCCGACTGGACAACGCCAGTGCCAGGGGGGTGGCCGTTCGAGCCTTTCACCGGCAGACCCCGATCCTGGTCGACGACCCGGCCGAGGTCGAGACGGACATGACCGACATGACCGAGAGGAGCCTGGAGTTCATGAAAAAGACAGGCTCCCGGTCCTTCATCTGCGTGCCCCTGGTCTATGAAGAGGAATCCCTGGGGGTGCTGCTCGTGGACAACGTCCGGTCCAAAAGGCCTTTCAGCGAGAGCGACATCTCTCTCCTGATGGGCATTGCCACCCAGGTCGCCATCAGCATTCGCACCGCCATGTCGTACCTCAAGCTCCGGGAAAGCAAGGAACGGGAGCAGAGCCTGAGGAAGCTCTTCGAGAGATACGTTCCCGCTCCCATCATCAGGAGGTATCTGCATTCCGAGGGCGTCGACCTGTTCCGGGGGGAGGAGTCCCCCATCACCGTCCTGTTCCTGGACCTGCGGGGGTTCACATCCAGCTCCGAAAACATGGATGCGAAGGATGTGGTCTCCTTTCTGAACAGCTACTTCGAGCGGTGCTCCTCCGTGGTCTTCGAGGGCAAAGGACACATCAACAAGTACACGGGTGACGGATTTCTCGCCATCTTCGGGGCCCCGGAGCCCCTGGAAGATCACGTGAGGCGGGCCTTCGCCACGGCCTGCAGGCTCCTGGAGATCAGCCGGACCTTCCTCCTGGCGGGTAAGCCCATCGCAGTGGGCATCGGCATCCACACGGGGGAGGCGATCCTGGGCAACATCGGTTCCCGGACGAAGATCGAGTACACCGCGGTCGGCAACACGGTGAACATCGCGGCGAGGCTCCAGGAGTACACGAAGCAGCTCCACGACTATCCCATCATCATGAGCGGAGCGGTTCGAGAGGGGCTGGTCTCCGATCCCCGCTACGCCGCCGTGAGGAGTCTGGGAAAACTAAAGATTCGAGGAAAAAAGGAAGAGATGGAGGCCTTCGGGTTCTCCCTGTTCCCCAAGGCCCATGCCGAGGCGGACGATCACGCCTCCGGCTTGATGCCCTTGCAGAGAATCAAGGGGGTATAGGTGAACCTGCGCGGGTTCAGAAAGAAGCGCTTGAAATCCTCGAAGAAGGCGGTGTGACCGCCCGGATAGCGGTCAAACATGCCTCTCGCCCTGTCCGAGACAACATCCGCCTTCTTGACCCAGTTGAAGATGTCCCGGTCCTTGACCTCCCCGTAGAAGAGATGGTGGGGGAGGAGGTCCATCCGGACCTCCTCGTAGCCGAGGTCGTACAGGTGGGCATAGAGCCTCCTGCCGGCGTAGGCGTCGAAGTTGTACTCCTTTTGCGCCCTCCGGGCCAGCTGCAGGAAAATCTCCTCCATGCCCGGCGGCAGCTCGTAGTGACTGAGACAGTTGTGATCGAGGTCCATCAGGCAGAGGGTCCCGCCCGGCCTCAGGCTGTCCGTCAGGTGCCGGACGATGTCGGGGCCTTCCTCGAAGTTGTACTCCAGCACGAAGCGCACCCAGATGAGGTCAAAGGGCCCTTCGTCTTTCAGGGGGGTCCTGAGGTCATGGGTCCGGAACCGGACCGTGTCCCCCCCTCCGTAGTGCTCGCGGGCATACCGGATCCTGTCCTCCGAGTAGTCCACGCCCAGCACGCTCCCTCCGGGCTGGACCATCTCGTTGAGGATCGCGGAGATCCTGCCGGGGCCGCACCCGGCGTCGAGCACCCGCAGCCCGGGCTTCAGGCCGCACCACGCCGCCTGCCTCCGGACCTCCGCGGGATCGGTCTTGCGGTCCAGGCGCACGGCTTCTTCCATGTTTTCCATAAAATAGGGATGGGCTGATCCCATCGGGCCGGTTTCTCCTCCCACGAAGCGCCTCTCATGCCTCGGATCCGCTGCAGCCGATTGCGGGACCGCTCTCTCCGGTCAGAAGTTGAACACTTTGGCCTCCGCAGCCAGATCGATCAGGTGCGGACCGCCGTCCAGGACCATGTTGGAGAAGAACTTCGCCTCGTCCACCTGACGAGACTTGGCGCAGGGGATTCAGACCCCGATGGGGACCTGGTTCTCCACCAGGTAGGGCAGGTAGTCGTCGGGGCAGTCGCCCGTGGGGGTCTTGATGCCGAAGTCCCGGGCGGAGTCCGCCCAGAGGACCCCGTCGTCAATGAAGAACACGTCCGTTTTGTGGCCCTTGGAGTGGGCGATCTTGGCGAACTGGAAACACCGCGTGGCGGCCTCGTTGTCATCCTTGCTGAGAACGAACAGGAAGTTGGCCATGGTTTCATTTCCTCCTTTCATGGCCCATCATAAAGGATTTCCCCGTTTCGGTCAAAGCGGGGATCCTCCCGGCTCATGCGGACCATCATCGAGGGATGAACAGCCCATACACCCTGCAGGATCTGCTGAACCCCCTCCCGGACGGCGGGCGCAGGCCGTTCCTGGTGACGTTTCGGAGGTCGGGACGTCAAACCCGCACCTATGCCGAACGCCCTGACCGGTCCCAGCTGGTGCGGGCCCTGCGCGAAGGCGGGGTCACCCTTCTCTTCGGCGTGCCGCGGCTCTACGAGGCGCTGTTCGAGGGGCTCGCCTCCCGGTTCGGGCCCGACGGGAAGGCCCGGCTGGAGTCCCTGGGCTGGCAGGTGGCGATCGGGTATGGGCTCACGGAGACCTCGCCGCTCCTCACCCTGAAGCTTTCCGGGGATCCGCACCATGACACCGTGGGGCGTCCCGTGAAGGGGGTCGAGCTCCGGATCGATCCGTCGTCCGGGACCTGCTTGAGGCGGTGTCGGAGAAGGCCGGCTGCGGCGCCGGCTCGCCCAAGGCGTCGCCTACTTCATTCGCAGAATCGCGCCCGACGAGGTCACCGGCAGCGTGTTGTGGGGCAACATGGTGAGCGTGGCGGGGGTCCTCATCGCCCTGGGCGGTCCTGCCCCGGCGGTTCCTAGACCAGGCCGTGCTGCTGGTCCAACAGCCGGTCGGCGTCCTCGAAGGTGGCCGTCCTCCCGAGGAGCCGGCCCTTCTCCTCGGTGGAAAGCCGGGCGTCCAGGGGGATGCAGATGCGGCAGCCCTCGTCGGAGCCGCAGACGCGCACCACGTTCCGGATCTCCAGCAGGTCGAAGAACCGGTCGAAGCAGGCCGACAGCTCGTGGGGCTGCGCGGTCTCGACCGAGGACATGCGCTGGTGATCCGTGATCAGGTCCATGGGACGTTCGGTGGCGCCCGCAGCGGCGACAAAGGCCTTGTCCACCTCGTCCCGGGAGGGCGGATCGGTGATCGGGATGTAGACCCGGTCCTTGTCCTGGTTGAACCAGATCTCGAAGCGGTCGGTCTCGTGGATCCGCTCGTATCCGCTGTCCTGCAATGTCTTGATGTCGGGCATGGCTGGATTCCTCCTGGCTGTGTGTTCGGCGACCCATCCTAGCGGGTCGGGGCGAGGGGAGACATCGGGTGAACCCTGTATTCTCGAACGAAAACACCCTACGATCCGGCAGGTGATCGAACGCTTCGAGCCCTCCCCGCGGGCCCTCCATCGTCCCGGAGGCCCCGGCGACGGGAGTCCCGGCGGCCCCCGAATGGCGTTGAAAACCCACGGGGCCTCTGCTACATTCACGCCTGCTTTCGGGAGAGGGAGGCGTCATGCCGCTCAAGGACCTGGCGGGCGATTTCGGCGGGGGATGCGCCTGCCTGGTCTTTTCCCTCCCCGATCCGAAAGGGAGCCCACCGTGATCATCGATCCCAGAAGGGTCCTCCTGGTTTCCCCGAACATCGAGTCCCTGCCCGACCCGGTGTTCCCCCTCGGGCTCGCCTCCCTGGCGGCCTCGCTCACCGTCCACGGCATCGAGCACCGCGTCCTCGATCTCTGCTTCGAGAAGGACCACGAGGAGGCGATCCGGCGGGCCGTCGAGGCCTTCAAGCCCGGGCTCGTGGCCGTCTCCATGCGAAACGTCGATAACGTCAGCTTTCCCCACTCGGTTTCCTACCTCCCCTTCTACCGGTACGTGGTCCAGGCGATTCGCCGGTACGGCGAGGGCCGCATCGTCCTCGGCGGGAGCGGGTTCTCGCTCCTGCCCGAGCCGCTGATGCGCTACCTCGGGGCGGACGTGGGGATCGTGGGCGAAGGCGAGCACGCCCTGGTGCGGCTGGTGAACGATCTTTCCGCCGGTAAGGTCGTTCCCCGGGGAACGGTCCTGCGGGGCGAACCCATCAAGGATCTGGACCGGCTGCCGGCGCCGGACCGGTCCGCGTTCGACCTGTCCGCCTACCTGGAGAAGGGGGGCATGGCGAACCTCCAGACCAAGAAGGGGTGCCCGTTCGGGTGCATCTACTGCACCTACCCCCTGATCGAGGGGCGTCGGGTGCGGCTGCGCTCGCCCGCCGCCGTGGCGGACGAGGTGGAGGCGCTGCTCGATCAGGGGGCGGACACGCTGTTCGTCGTGGACAACACCTTCAACCATCCGGAGCAGCACGCCGCAGCCGTCTGCAAGGAGATCGGGCGGCGCGGGCTCCGGGTACGGTGGAGCTGCTACGCCGCGCCCGGGCACGTCCGCCCGGAACTGATCGAGGCCATGGCCGCCGCCGGGTGCACCGGCGTGGAGTTCGGGAGCGACGCGGCCGAGGACGGGATGCTCGAGAACCTGGGCAAGGGCTTCACCGTGCGGGACCTCGAGTCGGCCTCCGCCACGTGCCGGTCCGCGGGAATCTCCTTCTGCCACGCCCTCCTCCTGGGCGGACCCGGCGAGACCATGGGCACGGTGAAGCGAACCCTGGAGTCCGTGGTCGGCATGGACCCGACCGCCGTCATCTGCATGGCCGGCATCCGCATCCTGCCCGGCACCCGGCTGGCCCGCCGGGCGGCCGAGGAGGGCGTGGTGGCGCCGAACGAGGATTTTCTGAAACCCTTGTTCTACCTCTCCCCCCCGGTGCGGGAGGAGCTGCTGCCGTTCCTGGAGGCGTTCAGCAAGGAGCACCCCACCTGGATCTTTCCGGGCATGAAGATCAACATGCGCCGGAGCCTGCAGGAGAAGCTCCGGAGGTTCGGGGTGAAAGGACCCCTGTGGGAGTACATGCGGAAGTTCTGGCGCGACTGAGAGGCGGGATCCGGAGGGCATTCTCGTGGGACGCGTATGGTGTCCAGCGCCACCACCACGAGCAGTTCCTGCGGATCGGCGTCCCGCCTTCGAGCACGAGGTGTCCGGCCTGCGCGCTACTCCCGGGAGCGCTTCTTCTCCAGGAGCTCGTGGTGGTAGGACCCCTCCCGCAGCATCTTCGCCCCGCAGTCGGGGCATTTCTCCTCCTGGCAGGGGACGCCCCGGGAGTGGGGCATCCTCCGGTCGCACTTAGGGCAGACGCAGAAGCCGCCGGCCCCCATCCTCTCCTGTTGCTTCTCACCCATGGATTCTCCTTTTTTCTGCTTCCGATGTCCCGTGGGCCTCCCCCGGCACCAACCGGGTTCGCCCCGTCGCTCAAATCATGCCGAGCAGCATGACAAAGAGAATGCCTCCCACGAAGGTGAAGATGGTCCGGTGGTCCTGCCCGGCGCAGGAGTTGGGGATCAGCTCGTCCACCGTGATGTAGATCATGAGCCCCGCGGTGGCCGCGATGATAAAGCCTGTGACCTCCGGGGGCACGGCCCCGAAGACCCGCCGGGCCAGGAAGTACCCGATC
>CAYVVQ010000095.1:0-15186 GCA_964454455.1 uncultured Desulfobacterales bacterium
GATCCGCTTCGGCTCGATTCCGATCTCGGGAAGCCGGGGATAGAGCTTCCTCGGGGGCTTCATGAAGGAGGCCAGGTTCAGCTTGAGGCTCTCCAGGGCCTCGGTCACCGGCAGGGTCACCGGGTAGAGCCGGCCTTGGGGGAGACGGGCCTCGCCCTTGCCCGGCGGCTGGCCCAGGGTGGTGCGGAGCGAGAATCGCAAGAAGTCCTGGGGGCGGACCTTGAACGCCGGGGCCCAGAAATGGAAGGGGCGCTCCTCCATGGCCTCCGTGACCGCCACGGGCAGGTTGGCGAGGCGCACCAGATCCGCGCGGGTGTCCAGTTCCACACCCGAGACCTTCGGCCGAATCCGGTAAAACGGCAGGAACAGCGTGTCTCCCTGCCCTTCCTCGGGAGGAAGGTGGCCCGACTCCAGCTTGGTGAAGCGCCGCTTTCCGGCATGCCAGACCGACTGGCAGTTCCTGCAGCCGAGCGCGAAGCTGTCCCGTTCGCCTTCCAAGTCCCAGCCGCACTCCGGACACTGGGCCGGCACGAAGCGGAGCTCCCACGTGGGGCGCCCGCCCGGTTTCTCCCCGAGGTCGAAATCGTCGTCCAGCCGCGGGGAGATCGCGCGGTTCAGGACGGCGTCGAAGAGCTTGCCGTCCACGTAGAACGGCGCGTACAGGATGCTCAGGGTCTCGCCGATGAAGGCCTGGTGGAACAGGGACGAGGCCCCGCCCCGGCCGTACCGCTCCCGGATCCGATCGAGCATGTCGGCGTAGGTCACCTCCGGCCGGAGAAAGCGCCCCCCCGTCTCGGGGGTCAGAAACCGGAGCGTCTGGGTCTGGCTTCTCAACCCCACCGACATGGGCACGTGGGGGCTTTCCACGCCCCGGTAGCTGACGTCCACGAGGCGGTGGTCGAGACCGCGCTCCGTGCAGTTGAAGAGCATGCCCTTGAACCGCCAGTAGGGAAGGTACAGCAGCTCGCGGCCGCCGTCCGCCTTGTGGGGCATCACATAGCGGTACACGCGGCTCAGGAGGTAGGACTTCACCCGGCAGAAGGCGCAGGTGAACAGATGGTCCGTCTCCTCCAGGCTCGCCGGCGCCCCGCACTGGGGACACTGGTGCTCGATGAGCAGTTTAGAGCTTTTCACCGCAGCTGTTGCAGAACTTGGCGTCCGGAAGGTTCTCGTTGCCGCACTTGGAACAGAACGCCGCCGCCGGCTTGTCCTCCACCGCGAGACCGCAGCGTGAGCAGAAGCGCGCATTGGGCGCCAGGTTCTTGCCGCAGCTTGCACACTGGGTGAAGACCACCTGTTGGTGCCCGCAGAAGGGACAGAACTTGGCGTTCACCGGGATGTCGCTCTGACAGTCCTGGCAGGCGACGCTCGACGACGCGGCGGGCGGGGCGCCCCCAGACGGAGGACCGCTTCCGCCGCCGGGCTGGGCCCCGGCGAAGTACTGGGCGAACATGGCGGGCATCATCACCCCCATGCCCATGCCCATGCCGTCCCCTGCACCGCCCTCGGCGTCCGAGGCTTTTTCCATGGCCATGGCCGCCTTCATCTGCATGAGCTTGTTCATGTCGTCGAACACCCCCATGCGGCTCCGATCGTCGATGGCCTGCTGGACCTCCGGCGGCGGGGTGATGGAGTTGACGTAGAGCTGGGTCATGGCGAGGCCGAAGTGGCCGAAGTCCTCCTGCACCCGCTTGGCCAGGCCCTCGGAGAGCTCATCGTACTTGGACGGCAGGTTCAGGATGGAGTCCAGCGTCTCCCCCATGTAGTCGTTGAAGCGGCTCACGATGACCCGGTTCAGATACTCCTCCACCTCCTCGGTCGTGAACATCCCCTGGGTCCCGACCAGGCGGTTGATGAACAGAATGGGCTGGACCACCTGGAGGTTGAACACCCCGAAGGCCCGAAGACGGATCAGCCCGAGCTCCGAGTCCTTGAAGGCCACGGGATCCCGCGTCCCCCACTTCAGGTTCGTGAACGTCTTCATGTTCACGAAGTAGAGCTCGGCCCGGAGGGGGCTCGTCATCGCCCAGGGGAGCGCCGCGATCTTGGTCAGAATGGGGATGTTTCCCGTCTTCAGGGTGTGCCGGCCCGGCCCGAAAGCCTCCACCGCCTTTCCCTGGTAGAAGAACACCCCGGCCTGGCTGTCCCGCACCGTGAGCTGGGCCCCGAACTTGATCTCTCCGGATCCCCCCTCCGGAATGCGGTGCACCAGCTCTTGCCCGGTGTCGTCGAACCACTCCAGCACCTCCAGGAAAATCACGTTGTCCGTACCCATCTTGTCCCTCCTTCCCCGGTATCGGCGTCTCCCTCTCGGAACATCACATCGGGCCATGGTAGGGAACCCCGGACGGTTCGTCAACGGAAAAGGCCGTGCCTCTTTTCAAAACCCTCCCGAAGGAAACAGAAAACCCGAACCCTCAGGGGTTCCGGGGCGTCCAGGCCCCCCGGACGCGTTCCCATTGCATCTTCGCCTCGCCTTTTCTATGATATCGTCCACACGACAGTCCTTCTCCATCGGATTCGCGCCCTCCCCGGGGCTCCGCGCAAGGCCGCGCGCCCCGACGCCTCGAAGGGTGTTGTGGTTCGCGGCGCTTTCCGATATCGTGGCCCCGCTCCCCGGCTCGCCGCTTTGCCGGAAGGAGCGCGGAACGCATCGAAACAGATACGGGGCATCCAGACCATGAACGGCACCGAAAGCAACCCCGTCGTCGAGCTCGTGGGCGCCGAGGCCTTTTCCTGGCTCTCCCGGCGTTTCTCCCGGGAAACCACCCTCCGGGACGTGCCCGAGGAAATCCTGAGACGGGTGGGCCGGGTGAACGTCACCCGGAGGGACTTCGCATCCGATCCGGATGCGGTCACCGCCATTGCCCTCCTGACATTCGCCTACACCCTGGCGGGAAAGACCCAGGAGGCGAGGCACGGCTCCAACGACATGATGCTCGTGAAGGTCCTGGCCCGGAACGAGCTGGCGCGGCGCCGGGGAGAGCGGGAGCTCCGCAACCGGTACTGGTCGGCGCCTCTCTGCGAGCTCGTCACCGGAGAGGCGGGGGAGTGCATCCGCTCCACGCCGTTCATGACCAACCCGGTCCAGGGACCCGCGTAAGGGCGGTCTCGCCCCTCGAAGAGGCCCGAGCATGAAAGAAGAGCTTACCTGCCCCCACTGCGGCAAGACCGTCCGGGCCTTCCGGAACCCGGTCCCCACGGTGGACGTCATCATCGAGACGGGGGAGGGGATCGTTCTGATCCGCCGCCGGAACCCGCCCCTCGGTTGGGCCCTTCCGGGCGGGTTCGTGGACTACGGCGAAAGCCTGGAGTCGGCCGCCGTGCGCGAAGCCCGCGAAGAGACCTCGCTCGATGTGGAGCTGACAGGGCAGCTCGGCGCCTACTCGGACCCCTCCCGGGACCCCAGGCAGCACACCATTTCCGTCGTGTTCACGGCCAAGGCGACCGGGATGCCCCGGGGCGCGGACGATGCGGCCGAGGCGAGGGTCTTTACGCGGGAAACCCTCCCCGCGGGCCTGGCGTTCGATCATGATCGCATCCTCGAGGACTACCATGACCGGCGCCGGACCGGCTGCGCCTCGGGATCGCCGGGAGGCGGCTCTTGCTCGGATTGACCCGTCGCAGGGTTCGCGCGTTCACGGTTTGCACCCTCCTGCTGGCCCTGCTCCTGGCGTCCTTCATCCTGTACGCACACGTGCTCATTCAAAAGCCCTCCGTCCAGGAAGCTCTCTTGGAGCGGCTCGCTCGCGACACGGGGTATCGCATCCGGACCGGACGGATCGAGCTGAGCCTCTGGGGGGGAATCGGCCTCCTGGCGAACGATTTCCTGGCGGCCTCCAGGGAGGGCGCGGACCGGGTGGAGGCCGAAACCCTTCGCGTGATCCTTGATCCCGGTGAGCTCCTCCGGGGAAGGCTCGTACCGGTGAGCCTCGCGCTCCTTCGTCCCCGGATCGAGATCGATCTCCCGGAGGACGGCGCCGCCGGGGCCGGCAAGCCTTCGCGACTTCCCTTTCCGTGGATTCCGGGGCTCGAATCCTTTTCCCTCCAGGGGGCCACCCTGATCCTCCGGAACCGGCCTTACGGCGCCGAGGGACTCAGCCTCGAAGCCCGCGCCGACCAGGGCGACGCTTCCGCCCTCACCTTGACCTCCGTGGGGCGGTTCCTGTTTCGAGATCGGGACATTCCTTTTCGAGTCCACGGCGACCTCTCCGTTCCGGCGGCCGAAAAAGGCGTCGAGCCGTTTCGGCTCCAGACGACGGTGGAGGGGATCCCGATGGCCTGGGTCCCCTGGCCCGACGACCTCGCTTTCGAAGCCGGCACCGTGAACGCCCGGTTCGCGGTGCAAGGGGTGCCGGACCGCCCCTTCGCGGTGGAAGGCCGCGCGACCATGGAAAACGTGCGGTTTCTGCTTCGGGACGGGGAGCAGCAAAAGTCCTATCAGCCGCCGGAGATCGAGGTGCGGTTCCGCGGAAACGTGGAAAAGTCCCACCTCGACCTTCCCGACCTGACCCTCCGGACCGGCGATCTCTCCCTCCGCCTGGGGCTCGAGGTGAACCTGCCCGAGCGGGAATCACCCCGCGTCCGGTTGCACGTGCAGAGCGATCCCATGCCGTTCGCCCTCATGGAGCGGTACTTCCCCACGCCCCTGCTCGCTCCCTGGGTGGAGGAAGAGCTGTTTCCCATCCTCCGATCCGGGACCGCCCGGCTCGAGCACCTCACCATCATGGGCTCGCTCGAGGAGATCGAATCCCTGGACGAACCGGAGCACGCCGACGCCCTCTCGCTGGCCGTGGCCTGCGGCGACTTCCTGGTCTCCGGGCCCACGATCCCGACGCCGTTCCGGGATGTTTCGGCCCGGGTCCGATACCAGGATGGGGGCCTCCTGATCGAGGATCTCACGGGTTCGCTCGACGACTCGACCATCCGCGAAGGGCGACTGGAGGTCCGGGACCTTCTGAAAGAGCACCCGGTATGGGACGTCCTCGTGGATGGGGATTTCCGCCTCCCCACCCTCATGAAGCAGAGGGAGATCGCCTTCATTCCCCCGGACGCCTTCCGAAAGCTGGAGCGAATCGGTCCCATGACCGGATCGCTCTCCTGCAGGGCCTGGTTTCACTATAAGGATGGATGGGGGTTCCCCAAAACGAGGGAAGGGATCTTCGTCGTTCGCGACGCCCTGGTGCAACAGCCCGAGCTCCGGCTTCCCTTCAGGCTTTCCCGAGCGCAAATCCAGATCACCGAGGCGCAGGGAAACCGGTTCCAGGCCGCCGGCGCCTGGGGAGGATCCGGGTTCGAGGCCGAAGGACGATTCGGATCCGGCACGAGCGGGTTCCCCTTCCAAACCGCCGAGGTGACCGCCCGGCTGGACATGAACGAGGCCCTGCCCGTCCTCCTTCGAGGCTTCGAGCTTCCCCTGGCCTTCGAGGGGCCCTTGGCCACCCGGTTTTCCCTCACCCGGGAGAAGGAGCTCTGGCGGTGCCGCGGGCGCGTGGATCTCCAAGAGGTCACGCTTCGCAACGACCAGGTCTCCATGAACCCCCCGGGAGCCGAGGACCGGATCGCCTTCGACCTTGTCGTGGGGCCGGGAAAGCACTTGGCCCTGGAAAAGGTGCTCTGCCGCTTCCGGGGCTCCGTTCTCGAGCTTTCCGGGGGATACGACCTGGAGCGAAAGGACCTCTTCACCGTCGAGATCTCCACCCCGTCCCTCGACCTCGAGGACCTCGGGCTCCGCTTCCACGATCACGGCCGCCCCTCCGAAGGACGGCTTCGGGGGGAGGTCAAGATCATGGCCTCGCGGAGCGATCCCCTGGCGACCATGGTTCTCGGCAAGGTGGAGGGGGACGGTATCTCGGCCCAGCTTCACCGCCTCCCCTCGCCGATCCGGGACGCCTCGTTCGCGCTGGATTTCTCCGGAAAGACGATCCGCGTGAACCGTTGTCTCATGCGTGTGGGGCAGAGCGAGATCGAGGTGGACGGCGCGCTGGAAGGATGGCGGAGGATCAAGGGGCAGCTCGGGGTTCACGCCGAGTTCCTGAACCCGGACGATTTTCTTGCAGAGCCCTCGAAAACTCCGCCTTCTTTCCGTCCGGTTCCGGAGCGCGTGAACATCCGGCTCGAGGTTCACGGGCGTACGGCATACTGGAAGCGGTTTCGCTTCGGTCCGCTCCGAGCGGATGTCCACCTGAGGGACGGGGAGATCCGCCTGGCCCGGTCCCGGATCCGCCTCCCGAACGGCGTGCTCACCTCGAACGGCCACATTCGGGGCGGAGCCGCTCCGGAGATCCATCTGACCAACCACATACGCCTGACTGACCAGCCCCTGCCGGAGCTCCTGGAGTCCCTCGAGATCGAAGGGCCCTTCCTGGAGGGCACCCTGAACATGGCGGCCTTCCTCACCCTGAGGGGAAGCACCATGAACGAGCTGCTTCCCAGCCTGAGCGGCAACGCCGATGTGGTGATCCGCGACGGGGTGGTGGACAGGACCGGCGTGTTCTCAAGGATCCTGGAGATGATGAGCCTGCAGAAGATCTTCAAGGAAAAGCCGCGCGAGCTCATCGACGAGGGTTTCTACTTCGAACGGATGAAGGGATTCGCCGTGATCAACAACGGGGTGTTGTCCACCGAGAACTTCACCATGGAAAGCCCCATTTACAACGCCGTGGCGGCGGGCCGGGCGGACCTGATCGAGAAGACCGTCCGGTTCACCCTGGGGATCCAGCCTCTGGAGACCCTGGACACCATCGTGAGCAGGATCCCCATCATCGGCTACGCCCTGACCGGGAAGGACCGCTCGTTTCTCACCTACTACTTCGAGGTGGCGGGGCCCATGTCGTCCCCCACCACCCGCCACGTCCCCTTCAAGCACCTGGGAGGCGGCGTCGCCGGGGTGCTCAAGCGTCTCTTCCTCTCTCCCATCCGGCTCTACGACACGCTCTCCGGCCTCACGGAGGCGCCCCGGAGCCTTCCGGCGGACAGGAAAGCCCCCTGAGCCCTGCGGTCCGGCTTCTACGCCTGGGCCCCGTCCTCCTCACCCTCTTCTTCTTCCGCTTCTTCCACGATCTCGTCGACGTCCACGGTCCCCCCGGGCGCGACCTGATCCAGGAAGTCGCGCAGCCCGGGCCGCAGGTAGATCCCGTTCAGATCGAAACGCTTGACGGCGGCTGCGAGCACCTGGACCTTGTCCTGCAGCGGGGACTTCCGGTTGACAATGATCACGGGAACCCCGCGAATGCGGCAGAGCCCCCCGGGGTTGTAGCGGGACTCCTTGCGCAGGGTCTCGTAGCGGACCTCGATCTCCAGGCCCTTGGCGACCCCCTCCAGCTGATCCAGGATCATCTGATCATCCACGCCTCTCCCTCCATGATGCGGTCGCCTCCCCGGCCCTACCTCACGCTCCCTCCGGGATCGGGGCGGCCAGGCAGATCACGAACCCGAGGAAGGCCATCCCCCCGGTCGCATAGAACAGGCCGTCCAGCCCGATGGCGGCCGCGATCCAGCCGGAGACGACCGCCCCGGAAATGAACCCCGAGTCGAAGACCCCCGTGAACAGGGCCATGACCCCGGGCTTTTCGTCCCGCTCCCCGTACCCCGCGGCCAGGGCGTTGTGCGCGGGAAAGAGAAAACCGATGCCCAGCCCGAAGAGAAGAGCCGGCATCCACTCCCAGAACCGCCCCAGGAAGGGCGGCAGCAGGAGCAGCCCCAGTGCGAGGGCGGGGTAGAACAGCCTCAGGAACCGGCGCTTGCCCATCCGATCGATCACGCGCCCCATGGTCAGGAGGACGCCGATGGCCAGCGCGAAGGCCATGAAAAAGAACCGGCCCGCCGAAGCGTCATGCATCTCGGCCGCAAGGGCCAGAAAGTTGAGCAGCGTCGATTGGCAGTGGGCGAAGATCAGGGTGGAGGCCAGGAGCAGGAGGTACGAGCCGTCCCCGAGCAGGCGGCGGTAAGGCGCCCTCCGGCCGGATCGCGGCCGTCCCCCGTTCCCCGAGCGCCCCGCGGCGCCGGTCACTGCGGCCCACGCCAGGAGGATCAGGCCGCACGCGCAGAGGAACAGCGCCCCGAAACCGAACCTGGCGATCAGGGATTCCCCCGCCGGCGGGGCGACGGCCATAGCGGACATGAGGGATGCGCCCACGATGCTGTAGGCCGCCGCCCTGCGCTCGCCGGGGAAAAGCAACGCCACGGCCGAAAAGCTGCCCGCCACGAATCCGGAGAAACCCAGGCCGTGCGCGATCCGCACGCCCAGCATGGGGACGCCCACGGACCCGAGGAAGGGGTAGCAGGCCGAGGCCGCGAGCATCACGGACGTGCCCAGGGACATGAGCAGGAACTCGCCGCGCCTCGCGGCGATCACGCCCATCAAGGGGCGCGAGAGGACGGCGGCCAGGGAAAAGACGCCCATCACCCATCCGATGGTGTGCTTCCCCGCGCCCATGTCGTTCAGGGCGATCGGATAGAGGTAGAACAGGGCCACGTTGGAGAAGACCAGGAAATAGGCCAGGTTGAGCAACACGAACGCCGGGCGGAGCAAGGAGGGGCTTGCGTTCGGCCTGGAAACACCGCGGCTCGTACTCGTCATACCTCCCGTCCTGCTCGAAAGCGCTGTTCCAGGCGGTCCCGGTCCGGACCTGAACGGGGTCCGCCCGCTCCCCGGAGGAAGCCTGTCTGCGGGGTTCACTCTAGCGGCGGCCGTGGCCCTTCGCAAGGGAAAACGGGCGCTTTTCTCCCCCCGGAAAGTGTGATAGCCTCGGCACAAGAACAAAGCAACCCATCGAAACCCTTTCGGGGTCCTGCGACCCGGTTGGATTGCATATGAACCGGACTGGGATTCTCCACCATGGAAACGGCTCCCAGAACACGTTCCTGGCACTCCACGCGCCGGTCTGTGCTTCCTTCGCTCCGGAACTCCGGGAGGAAAAGAGCCCTTGAGCGGCGGCCCCTGTGGCCCCAGGCCCGGGTCGCCGGCTCCGCGGATTCGCATTCGGGAGGCCGGTCCGGCCGACCGGACCTTCGTCACCCGCCTCAGCGCGCGGGCGTTCCGGCGGTTCGGATCCTACGCCAAGGTCATCCAGGACTGGCTCGACTCCGGGGCGGCCCTGACCCTGCTGGCGCTTTCCGGGGGCCGGCCCGCGGGGTTCGCCATGACGGCCCGGATCCCCCCGGACCCCGTCTCTCCTCCGGAGACCGAAATCCTGGCGATCGCCGTCGACCCCGAGGTCCATCGCTGCGGGATCGGCCGCCTCCTCTTGAACGGGGTCGAGGCGGAGGCCCGGGAGTTCGGCGCGACCGTGCTCCGGCTCCACACCGCCACGGACAACCTCCCCGCACGGGCCCTGTTCGAGAGGGAGGGGTTTCGGGCGGTCGGAATCGAGCGCCGTTTCTATCCTCGCGGGCAGGATGCGCTCCTCATGGTCAAGGCCCTGAAGGGAGAGCCCTCCTGACCGGCGAGCCTCGCGCTTTTTTGCCTTTGAAACCGGGGCCGTTTGGTTTATAATTCCACCGGTTTTGCAGCCGGCATTCAGCTCCTGTCCGTGCCGTGGCGCAGATGATTCTGCCCCTTTCTCTCGTTGACCGGCATCCCTTTTCCCTGCCCGCGCGTACCGATGCATCCCGAAGGGGATGTTCATCCTCGAGCGGAACTGGCGGCATCGTTTCACCCGGAGGAACACCATGGCCCAGATCGACGCGTTTTTCAAGCTGATGAACGAGCAGGGCGCGAGCGACCTGCACCTCATCTCCGGCCAGCAGCCGGTGCTTCGCATCCAGGGGGAGCTGGAGCGGGTGAAGTACAAGGCGCTGGACAACGACAACCTCAAGGGCATGCTCTACGAGATCGCCCCCGAGGACAAGGTGAAGGTGTTCGAGGAGTCGGGAGACGTGGACTTCGCTTACGAGATTCCCGGGCTCGCCCGATACCGTGCCAACTTCTTCCAGCAGAAGTACGGCGTCGCGGCCGTCTTCCGGGAGATCCCATCGAGCATCCTCACCTGCGAGCAGCTCGGGCTGCCGCCCATCGTGCGGCGGCTCGCCACACTGCCCCGCGGTCTCGTCCTGGTCACCGGCCCCACCGGCAGCGGCAAGTCCACCACCCTGGCGGCCATCATCCACGAGGCCAACCAGACCCGCAAGGATCACATCCTGACCATCGAGGACCCCATCGAGTTCGTGCACCAAAGCGAGAAGGCCGTGGTCAACCACCGCGAGGTGGGCCTGCACACGCGCTCCTTCTCCGCTGCACTCCGGGGCGCCCTCCGGGAGGATCCGGACATCATCCTGGTGGGGGAGATGCGCGACCTGGAAACCATCAACCTCGCCATCGAGGCCTCGGCCACCGGCCATCTGGTCTTCGGAACCCTCCACACCACCAGTGCGGCCAAGACGGTGGACCGCGTCATCGAGGTCTTTCCGGTGAACCAGCAGGAGCAGATCCGAAACACCCTGGCCGACGGGCTCCGGGCCGTGGTGGCCCAGACCTTGTTCAAGCGGACCGACAAGAAGGGCCGGGTGGCGGCCCTGGAGATCATGATCGCCAACCCCGCCGTCCGAAACCTGATCCGCGAGGCCAAGACCTTCCAGATCCCTTCCATGATCCAGACCGGCAAGAAGTACGGCATGCAGTCCCTCGACGACGCCATCATGGACCACCTGAAGAACAGGAGGATCGCCGCGGACGACGCCTACAACAAGGCGAACGACAAGGGCAAGTTCAGGCAGTTTCTCAAGAACCCCCCCTCCGACTTCACGGAGGTGTAGGAGGAAAGAGCCGGGCGGCGGAGCCGCAGAACCCCTCAGGGAGCGAAGAACCATGAGACGCCAGCAGATCGATCACATCCTCACGGCGATGCTCGAGTCCCATGACAGCGTGAGCGACTTGAACGTCACCGTGGAAAAGCCCTTTCAGGTGGAGACGTCGGGAGAGCTCAAGCCGGCACCCCTGAACCCCCCCATCCACCGCTTGACCCCGTTTCAGACCGAAGTGTTCGCCCTGAACCTCATCAACGGAGACCGGCGGCTGACCAGGAACCTGCTCGCGGAAGGTTCCTGCGACCTGTCCTACCAGCTCGCGGGCAAGGCGCGGTTCCGCGTCAACGTCTTCTCCCAGAAGGGGTTCTACTCCGCCGTGATGCGCCAGCTCGCCACCCGGGTGCCGACCGTCGAGGAGATGAAGCTTCCTCCCGCCTTCAAGAAGATGGCCCTCGAGCGAAACGGAATCATCCTGGTGACCGGCGCGACCGGAAGCGGGAAGTCGACATCCCTTGCCGCGGTCCTGGACGAGATCAACGAGACCAAATCCGTGCACGTGGTGACCCTGGAGGACCCGGTGGAGTTCGTTCACTCCCAGAAGACCTCCACGTTCAATCAGCGGGAGCTGGGACTCGACTTCGACACCTTCTCCTCCGGTCTTCGGGCGGCCCTCCGGCAGGCCCCCAAAGTGATCCTGGTGGGCGAGATGCGCGATCGGGAGACCGTCGAGATCGCCCTGTCCGCCGCGGAGACCGGCCACCTGGTTCTGAGCACCCTGCACACGGTGGACTCCGGGCAGACCATCAACCGCATCGTGGGCATGTTCGATCAGGAGGAGGAAAAGCAGATCCGCATCCGCCTCACGGACACCATGCGGTGGATCGCCTGCCAGCGTCTGCTCCCCAAGGAAGGCGGCGGCCGCATCGCGGCCTTCGAGATCATGGGGTCGAACCTGCGGGTCAAGGACTCCATCCTCAACGGCGAGTCCGAGGGAAAGACCTTCTACGAGATCATCGAGGGGAGCCAGCCCTTCGGCATGATGACCTTCGACCAGTGCATCGCCGACCTCTTCAAGCAGGGGCTCGTCTCCGAGGACACGGCCATGAGCTACGCCTCCCGGAAGGCGGTGGTGGGTCGGGCCATCGACTCCATCAAGGCGTCCCGAGGCGAAAAGACCACGTCCATCGAGGACCTGAGCCTGGACGACTCGTACGGCAAGGAAGAGGAACAGCGGATGCGGCGGTAACCGAGGCCCCGATTCACGCGATCCATCGAACGCACGCTCAAGGAGCGCACCCATGGAGGTGACCTGCAGTCACTGCAACAAGACCCTGAGGATTCCCGACGAGAAGCTCCCCCGAGGGCAGATCGTCAAGATCGCCTGCCCCTCCTGCAGAAACAGGATCACCATCGACTCGCGTGAAGAACCCGCCGAAGAGCCGGATCCGCGGGGTGCGGGGGGAGGGAAGGTCAACCAGACCGGAGGAAAGGGCTCGGGAGAGGAGCTCGACTACGGAGACGACACGTCTCTCGGGTTTTACGAGGAGGGAACCAAGCTGGCCCTGATCCTGGACGGCGACCTCGCCCGGAAGGAGCAGATCCGGGCGGCGGTGGAGGCCCTGGAGTACCGCTTCGTGGACTCGCCGAACACCCGTGACGCCATCAGCAAGATGCGTTTTCACGTGTTCGATCTCGTGCTCCTGGCCGAAGGGTTCGACGGCCAGCCTCTGGAGCACAGCCCGATCATCAACGCCATCAATCACCTTCCCATGCCCGTCCGGCGTCGGATCTTCCTGGCCCTTCTCGGGGACCAGCTCCAGACCATGGACAACATGATGACGTTCGCCATGAGCGCCAATCTGGTGATCAACCCCGGCGATCTGGACAAGCTCCAGGCCGTTCTCAAGAAGGCGATCCCCGAGAACGACCGCTTCTACAAGGTGTTCATGGACACCCTGAAGGACCTCGGAAGGGCTTAGGGTCCCCGCGGGGGGTGGCGGGCTCAGTCCGGGGGCCGCTGGAGCCGTCCCATGAAGGCCCGCGCCACCTCCGTCTCTCCCTCGTACTTGTCCACCATGGAGAGCACGCGGATCGCCTCTCCGGTCGCCTGCTCCACAATCTGAAGGCCCAGAACCCGGCGCGCGGCTTCCTGCTGCTTGTCGATGACCGTCAGAAAGGCCTCCAGGAGGGCTCGAGGATCGTTCCGTTCCCCCCGATCCTCCCAGCGAGTTCGGACGATGTGCCTGTTGATGCCCCGGTTGTCCACTCCCGGCTGGATGCCTTCGAAGAGGACCGCCGGCAGGTCCTCCATCCCCTCCAGGCCCTCGTTCCACACCCGCAGGAACGCCCTTCCCATCTCCTTCTCGAAGCGGGCGGTCAGGATGCCGAGCACATCGAATCCGATCTGAATGACTCTCTGCTCCCAGGACGCCTGCGCCCGGTTCTCCGTCGTCTCCATGGCTCCGAACCTTCACGCGCCTTCGTGCAGAACGGGGGGCTCCCCCGTCCATCCGCCGCAGCCGCCTCACCGGGTGCCGCGGGTGCGATCGGTCCTCATCGGACCCCGCGCGGATCGACGCTGCAGTCGAGGATCCCTCCTCCCCTCATGGTTTCGAGGATCGCCTCCCACCGGGGACGAAGGTTCCGAATCCGGCCCTCGGCACCGATCGCCCAGACCGCGCCGCCGGCGCCCGCGCCGGCGAAGCGGGCCCCGCACCCCTCGGCCTCGGCCGCATCGATCAGGGTACGGGTCTCCGGAATCAAGGCGTCCGGGGTGATCCCGCGACGCACGGCCATCTCCTGCCGAAGGCATTCCCCCGCGCCGGACCAGTCCCGCTCCCGCAGGGCCCGGGCCAGGCGGTGGACCACCCGGTTGGCGGCCACCCATCCTTTGCGGGTGCGGCCCGAGAGAAACCCCTCCACCCACCCCCGGTTCACGGAACCGGAGTCATGGTCCCGTCCGCTGTGGGCCACGAGAATCCGCTTCGCGAGCTCGCGGCCGCCGCGGGCGTCCAGGACGGGCTCCCGGAGGACCGGGGTTCCGGGGCGGCCGTATTGCCATCGCCACAGGTTCACCCCGCCGTACACCGCGGCGGCCTGGTCCTGCATGCCGCAGAACCCTCCGGAGACACCGTCCTCCAAGTGATATCCCAGCAGGAGCAGCGCCTTCGGGGGAAGGGCCTCTCTTCCCAGGCGGGTGCCCAGGATGGAAAGGGCCCGCAGGAGGGCGGTCAGGGCCGTGCTGGATCCCCCGAGGGCGGATCGGGGCGGCGAGCCCGACGCGAGTCGGACCTCCACTCCGTGGAACCCGAACCGCTCCACCGCCGCGAAGAAGAGACCGAAGGGCGGGCGGAAAGGGAGGGCACCCGCCTCGCCCGCTTCGCCCTCCGGCTGAAATCCCCGCGACACCACCCGTACCCGGCCGTCGTGGTAGGGCAGGAGGCGCACCCGCGTCCGCAGGTCCAGGGCCACGTTCAACGTTACGGGGGCCTCGCGTTCCAGGGTCAAGGCCATGGCCTTGATGTCCCAGGTCCCGCCGGCGTCGACCCGGCACGGCGCCGAGGCTTCCACGGGCGCTTCCTTCAAGCTGTCTCGAACCGAAACGGATTGGAGAGGCACGGTTCACTCGCAGGCCGGGCGTTCCTCCCCGGTCCGGTCCGGACCCCAGCGGGCTCGATCCGGGCGGCGGGGGTCCGGGACCTCAGAGAGGGGGCACCCAGCGATTCGTGTATCCGTCGTAGGACCAGCAGTCGACAAGGGCTTTCCTGGCCGTGAACTGCGGGTTCTTTGCCCACAGGATCATCTGCTCGTGGGCCTCGTTCAGCCGTCGAAAATCTTCGGCACGCCCCCCCATGTCCGGGTGGTGAAGCTTGGCCAGGTGTTTGTAGGCGGACTTGATCCTTTCCACGGCCGTCTCCGAAAGGAGCTCGTTGACGCCGATTCGAAGGGCCTTGATCGACTCCTTTTCCACACGGGAGAACCGGGGTCTCACCCTTCGATCCGGCATGACGGCGTCTGCGGAGATGGTCTGGTCGTGGTTTTTTCTCAAGAGAAAGAGAGAGGCGTATCCCTTGGAGTTGTGGCTGCTGACCATTTCGTGCCACTCCTCGCCGGACTGCAGGATCAGATCCTTGAGGTCTTCGGCGGGCTTCCGGCCCACGCGCCTCCGGCAGGTGAAACGGGAGATATCCCAGGATCGAAGCGGCAGGATGTCGAGGAAGATGCGGCTCTGATCGAATGTGAAGGCGGCGTATCTTGCATTGAAAACGCGGAGGAGCCCTTTGGACAGGGAAAGGACCCACATGATCTGCTCGCGGCAACCCTTGGAGCAGTAACGGCGGCCGCCGTTCAGGGAGGTGGTCCCGCAGGAGAGGCACCGACGCACGCGGCCCGGCCCCTTGCCCGTTCTCAGGAGGGGCATGCCGCCGGACGGCCTGTTTT
>CAYVVQ010000096.1:0-14908 GCA_964454455.1 uncultured Desulfobacterales bacterium
GATCTTGAAGACCATGAAGGGCAAGTTCGCCGCGTTTCTGAGGATCTCCGACGAGGTCGCCCGCAGCAACGCCGTGGGAACCGTCGAGACCGAGGTGGAGGAGCTCGACAACATCTTCGGGGTGCTGGTCTTGGGCTCCTACGTGGGGATGCCTTCGCCCCCCATGCAGATCTCGCTGGACCTGATGCCCTACATGGAACAAGAGCTCATCCTGATGATGGAAAAGGTGGACACGGCGAGCCAGCCCCTTTCCCAGCTCTTCTCGGTGCTGGACATAGGATAGCCATGAATCGGGCGACGCATCTGTTTTTCATGGGAAAAGGCGGTGTGGGGAAATCGACCTCGGCCGCGCTCTTCTCGACCTTCCTGGCGCAGAAGGGGAACCGCGTGCTCCTCGTCTCCCTCGATCCTGCGCACAACCAGTCCGACATCTTCGAGCGCACCCTTTCGGACGAACCCGTGGAGGTGGCCCCCCGCCTCCGGGTCGGCGAAATCGACGAGGATTCCTGGATTCGGGCGTACCTGAAGGACGTGCGCCGGCAGATCAACCGGACCTATTCCTACTTGACGGCGTTCAACCTGGACAAGTACTTCAGTGTCATCAAGCACTCCCCCGGTCTCGAGGAGTATGCGCTCATCCTGGCGTACGAGCATCTTCAGGGCAAGTACTCGGATTGGGACTACCTGGTCTTCGACATGCCGCCCACCGCGCTCTCCCTGAAGTTCTTTGCACTTCCGTCCCTCTCCCTGGTCTGGGTGAATCACCTCCTGGCGCTCCGTCAGGAGATCATCGAAAAGCGGGAGTTGATCACCAAGATCAAGCTCTTGAAAAAGGAGTTCGAACGGGACAAGGTCCTCAACAAAATTCAAGAGCAGCGCAAGCAGTACGAGGTCTTGAGGGAGACCTTCACGAACCCCGAAAAAACCCAGGTCTACCTCGTCTTGAACCCGGACAGGCTCTCGCATGCCGAGTCGTTGCGGATCTTCCACTCCCTGAAAGAAATCGGCATCCGTTTGTATCGAACCATCTACAACAAGCGACCCGCGAACGAATCGTGCGCAGACATCGATCCGGTGTTCGCGGACATTCCCAGCCTCCATTTCCCTCTCTCCGACACGCCCCTCATCGGCATTCAGCAGTTGCAGCGGTATCTTCAGGCCAACGAGACTGAAGTCGAGAGCCATGTGCACGTCTGCTGAGACCGCGTCTACACGCCGGGAAACCTCGTCTCCGCAGGAATCGCAACGTTCAGGTTGGTGTCAGGAGGGGGACCCGAAAACACCGGTTTTCATCTGCGGGGGTGATGGGAGGCCGGACGCCGGTCGTGGACGTTTGAGCAAAAAAAGAGGGCAGCCGGTGAGGCTGACCCTTTGAAATCCCTGGCGGGCGATGCAGGACTCGAACCTGCGGCCTTTGGCTCCGGAGGCCAACGCTCTATCCAGCTGAGCTAATCGCCCGTAGGAATGGGGACGTTGTAACAGCTTTTCTTCCCAGGGTCAACAGCATAGTCGATCGCTGAGTCGCTGCACCGCAAGGAAGGGGCACCCTGCCGGCCGCCTCCAGCCCGGTTTAAAAACTCCATAGAAATGGGATAATTATGTAGGGTTTCCGGGCGCAAACGCCTTGACAGCCCGGGGAGTCTGTGTTAGCAAGTCAGGCAGGGCGTGTCGCTGGAATCCTCAACCCTTACGTGGAGACGCCAGACCATGGTGAATGACGAGACAAAGGTGGAAGAGGGGGCGGTCGAGGAGGAAGAGGATCTCCTGGACTTCGATCTGGACGACCTCGGGGCTGAAGAGGAGTCTGAATCGGGCGAGGGCGAGGAGATCATCGAGCTGGTCGATCTCGTGGAGGAAGACGCAGAGGAAGCCGGTGGAGAACCCACGGACATCGAGATGCTTCTTCAGGACGACGATTCGACTCCGGACACCTCTCCTGACGAAGCCGTGGTGGCGGACGACGACTTCGACAGCATATTGAGCGATGTGGACCTGGACGAGACCGAGGCGGACATCGATATGTCGGACGTCGCTCTGGACCTGGATCTGGGACTGGGCGAGGGGGAGGCGCAGCAGGCGCCGGAGACCGCATCCGGCGGAGACGCCGACCTGGATTCGTTCCTGGAGGAGGAGTCCGGTGAGGCGCTCTCCTTCGACTTCGAGGCGGGCGAGGATGTTCCGGCCGGGGAAGAATCCGCGGCTGAAACGCAGGCCGGGGGAGACTCCGGAGCTGCTCCGGTCGAGGTCGCGGAGGAAGAAGGCATCAGCGAGGACGATCTTCAGAAGATGCTGGAGAACGAGTCCGAGGAGGGCTTCGAGCTGGACCTGCCTTCAGAGCCCGGTCTGGACGACACGGCGCTCGATCTGACCGGGGGGGAAGCAGCCGCGTCCCCTGGAACCGAATCCGAAGAGACGTTCGAAGACGACATCACCGAGGAGGCCTTGGAGAGGATGCTCGAGGACGAGACCGGGAGCGAAGAAGAATCGCTCGAACAGGCTTCCGAGGAGGAGGTCCTGGTCACGACCACCGAGGAGACCTTGGTGGAGTCGGCCCCTGATGCGTCCGGCGTCTCCGAGGAGCGGATCGAGGAGATCGTGCGCGGCGTGGTGGAAGAGGTCGTGACCCGCGAGATCAGGCAGTCCATGTCCGAGGTGGCCGAGCGGGTCATCCGCGAATCCGTCACCGATGCGGCGGAGCGGGTCATCAGGGAGACCATCGAAGCCCTGAGGGCCAGCCTCGAAACGACCGGAGAATGACCGCAAGGAAATAGGTCTTCCCGCTTTCCATGATTTGTGATTCACTCGGGGGTTGTCTCGCCGCAACCCCTTTTTCTTTTGCGAGCAGAGTGACCGGTGCGGACCGGCCGGCGCGCATCCGGGCGCGGACGTGCCTCTGAAACAGCCCGGGTCCTGGTCCCTGGAACCGATATCGACCGTCGAGTGGAGCCGCGAAGGAGCAAGTCATGAACAAAGAGACGCTGACCAAGGGCTATGAGCCCGGGGACGTGGAGGAGCGCTGGTACACCTTCTGGGAGGAGAACGGCCTGTTTCAGCCCGACCTCGATTCGGGCCGGGAACCGTTCTGCATCGTCATTCCTCCTCCGAACGTGACCGGGTTCCTGCACATGGGACATGCGCTGAACAACACCCTCCAGGACATCCTGTGCCGCTACAAGCGGATGCAGGGGTACAACGTCCTTTGGCAGCCGGGTATGGATCACGCCGGCATCGCCACCCAGAACGTGGTGGAAAAGGATCTGGCGTCCAAGGGCATGACGCGGCACGAGGTGGGTCGGGAGCGCTTCGTGGAGCTGGTCTGGGAGTGGCGGGAGAGGTACGGCGGCGTCATCATGAACCAGCTCAAGCGGCTGGGCAGCTGCTGCGACTGGAGCCGGGAGCGCTTCACCATGGACGAGGGGCTCTCCAGGGCGGTCCGCGAGGTGTTCGTGCGGCTCTACGAGGAGGGCCTGGTCTACCGCGGCGACTACATCATCAACTGGTGTCCCCGCTGCCACACGGCCCTGGCGGACCTGGAGGTGGATCACGAGGAGCGGGACAGCTTTCTCTACCATGTCCGGTATCCCTTCGAGGACGGCAACGGGCATTTGATCGTGGCCACCACGCGGCCGGAGACCATGCTGGGCGACACCGCCGTGGCGGTGAACCCCGAGGACGAGCGGTACAGCGACGCTTCGGGCAGAAACGCCATCCTTCCTCTCCTGAACAAGTCCATTCCCGTGATCTTCGACCGGTACGTGGACATGGAGTTCGGAACCGGCGCCCTGAAGATCACGCCGGCGCACGATCCCAACGACTTCGAGATCGGCACGACCCACGGGCTGGACCGGGTCAAGGTGATCGACGACGACGGGCGGATGAACGAGCTCGCCGGCCCTTACGAGGGGCTGGACCGGTTCGAATGCCGGGAGCGGGTGTTGGAGGACCTCGAGACGGCCGGTCTGCTGGAGAGTGTGGAGCCCTACCGGCACTCGGTGGGTCACTGCTACCGCTGCCAGACCATGATCGAACCCCTCCTGAGCAAACAGTGGTTCGTGCACGTGAAGCCCCTGGCGGAAAAGGCGATCGAAGCGGTGCGCGTGGGAGGTACCCGGATCGTTCCGCCCCAGTGGGAAGACGTCTACTACGAGTGGATGACCAACATCCGGGACTGGTGCGTCTCCCGGCAGATCTGGTGGGGGCATCGCATCCCGGCCTGGTACTGCGATGACTGCGGCGAGGTGATCGTGTCCAGGGAGACGCCCGAGAGTTGCACCCGGTGCGGCGGGAGCAACCTCCGGCAGGAGACCGACGTGCTGGACACCTGGTTCAGCTCCGCCCTGTGGCCGTTTTCCACCCTGGGATGGCCGGACGACACCGAGCACCTTCGGACCTTCTATCCCACGTCCGTCCTGATCACCGGCTTCGACATCCTCTTCTTCTGGGTGGCACGCATGATGATGATGGGGATCCACTTCATGGGGGAGGTGCCCTTTCGGGACGTGTACATCCACGCCCTGGTCCGGGATGCCAAGGGCCAGAAGATGAGCAAGAGCAAGGGGAACGTGATCGATCCGCTGGAGGTGATCGGCCGCTTCGGAACGGACGCCTTCCGGTTCACCCTGGCCGCGCTGGCCGCCCAGGGCCGGGACATCAAGCTCAGCGAGGAGCGCATCGCCGGGTATCGAAACTTCGTCAACAAGATCTGGAACTCCGCCCGCCTGGCGCTGATGAACCTGGACGAGGAGGATGCCGGGGAAGGGCCGGACAACGCCGTGTTCACGCTGGCGGAGCGCTGGATCCTGACCCGGCTGCACCGGGTCAGCCTGGAGACCCGAGAGGCCCTGGACGCCTTCCGTTTCAACGAGGCGGCCATGCTCTGCTACCGGTTTACCTGGCACGAGTTCTGCGACTGGTACCTCGAGATGGCGAAGCAGGGACTGTACAGCGAGGACGATGCCCTGAAGCGCTCGACCCGTTACGTGCTCCGGCAGGCCATGCTGGGCGTGCTGCGCCTGGCGCATCCGTTCATGCCCTTCGTGACCGAGGAGCTGTGGCACCGGATGCCGGGGACCGAAGGAAGCGTCATGACCGCATCGTTTCCGAGGCCCGAGGAATACCTTGAGGATCAGGCCGCCCTGGGGGAGATGGATCTTCTCATGGGCCTCATCACCGCCATTCGAAACATTCGCGGGGAGATGAACATCCCGCCGGGGAAGAAGGTGAGTGTGGTGGCGGAGATGCCCGACCGGGACCAGGCGGACGTGATTCGTCGCAACATCGCCCATGTCCAGGCCCTGGCGAGCGTCGCCTCGGTGGAGATCACGAAGAGCGCGGAAAAGCCGGAGGCTTCGGCCACGGCCGTCTTCGGGGACAACCAGGCACACGTGCTCCTGAAAGGGCTGCTGGACTTCGAGGAGGAGAAGCAGAGGCTTCGCAAGGAAACCCAGAAGATCGAAAAGGAGATGGCCGCCTCCAACAAGAAGCTCGCCAACCGGGGTTTCCTCGAGAAGGCCCCTCCCGAGGTCGTCGAGGAGGTCCGGGAACGGGTGAGCGGCATGGAGCAGAAGGTCGCGAGGCTGAACGCCAACCTCTCGTTCTTCGAGGCCATCGATAAGGGACCATGAACGGGCTCCGGGGCAGGGTGTCGGGGGTGGGGGCTGAAACGTCGTGAAGTGGGACGTTTTCTTCGGCAGGAAAAAGGAGGCCAGGGACCGGGAGCGGGACGAGATCCGGGGTCTCGTCCAGCAGATCGAGCGGACCGCGCCCCGTTTCTACAGCAAGGACCGGGCCGCCAGGTACTATCACTACGAGCAGGTCCGGGCCTACGTCCGCCCGCTCCGGCTCCTGCTGGAGGCCGTGGCCGACAGGAAGGCCCTGCGCGAGGACGAAGGCGAGGCCGTACGGACCCTCTTCCTTCGTCTGCGTGCATTCTACGACGTGCGGGACCGTCTCAGCCTCGAGGAAGCGGTCCGGGACGTTCGCCTCAGGAGGAAGCTCGTCCATCTCCTGCTGATCTTCTACGGCAGAAAGGACGTGGACACCGAGAGGCTCTCCGGGATGCTCGAGCCGCTCCTCGCGGCGCGGGGCGAGGGGCAATGAGGAGGGGGCCCCTCCGGATCGGAACCGATGGGAGCCGGGGATCCGGCTCAGCCCGGCAAGCGGATCAGATCGTACAGGCGACGTCCGATTCTCTGGAGCTCCTTCCCTTCGTCCGGTGATTCCTGCGGTTCCCCTCGCTCCCGGAGCATGTCGATGGTGAAGCGGTCCAAAGCGGTTCGGAAGGTGAGCTGGGAGACCGACTCGATGTGCTCGATCACCCCCAGCTTGTAGTACTTCATTCCCAGGAGCTTCATGCTCTTGAGCTCGTCCCCCTGTTTGATGGATTTCCTGTCGTCCTGAAGAAGCGATTGGATCGCGATCCAGTAGGATTCCATGAAGGTCTTTGCGAAGCGCGACCAGGCGGGAAGCCTGTCGTAACCCAGCCGTGTGATCTGGAAGCCCCCGCCGGGCGGGGCCTCGCGGATCAGGCCCGCTTTCTCGAAGTCGGCGAGGACCGCCCGAACCCGTGATCGGTCGTCCGGTGCCGTCTCCACGATGAACTCCTTCTGAAACAGGTTTCTGAGAAACCCGTAGTCCTCCACGACGGCCTCCTCCGGCTTGATCTCCTCGCGGCCCTGAAGAAGCGACACGGCCACCAGCGCGTGGTGAAGGAAGTGGTGGATCACGCTGTTCTTGTAGAACTCCAGCTCCACTTTCCGCTCGTCGTCCACATAGAAGAAGCGCTCCTCCCCCTCCAAGACCTCGAGGCCGTTCACCACCTTCCAGGAGATCAGGAGATCGACGGTCTGCTCGATCGCCTCCTCGGGCGTCTCCAGGCTGGCGGCCAGCGGGGCGCCTCGTTCCCGCAGGAAGGCCAGGTAGGCCAGGGCGGTTTCCTCGAGCTCGTTCAGGTGGAACCCGCCCCGGTGGGCGGTCAGGACGGCCGAGGACACGAGCGCCAGCGGGGTGACCAGCGTGACTTTGTTGATGGAGCGGATCAGGTGAAACGCCAGGTGCCTGTGGATCTTCTCCGTATCCGGAGCGCGGCTCTCGAGGTAGTCCTTCAGGGGGACGGGCTCGCCGAACCGGATGTAGATCTTTCCGTAGCTCCGCTTGAGGAAGTGCCGGGCCCGGATGATCTGCCGGAAGCTCTCCTTGGCCTTCTCACCCCCGGCCATCTCCTTGAGGTAGGCCTTCTCCTCCAGGATCCGGTCGTAGCTGATGGAGGCGGGCACGAAGATCATGTCCCGGCAGTACCCCTCCTGGTAGGCGTGGAGGAGGATGGTGAGGAAACCGATTTTGGGAAGGATCAGTTTTCCGCTCCGGCTTCGGCCTCCCTCAATGAAGAACTCCAGGGGATGTCCTTCCTCGATCAGCGCCTTGATGTACCGGTTGAACACCGCCCGGTACAGCTTGGCGCCCTGGAAGGTGCGGCGGATGAAGAAGGCCCCGGACCGCCGGAAGATGTAGCCCATGGGCCAGAAAGCGAGGTTTTTCCCGGCGGCGATCCGGGGGACGTGCATGTTGTAGTTGTAGAGCACGTAGTTGAGGACGAGGTAGTCGATGTGGCTTTTGTGGGACGGTACGTACACCAGCGGTCCTTTGCGGGCCCGCTCTCTCACGCGGGCGAGGCCTTCCGTGTCCACGTCGATTCCGTCGAACAGCTTCCTGAAGAACCAGCTGAGCGCGCGGTGAAAGAACTGGATGTAGGCCATGTTGAGGTCCGCGGCGATCTCGTCGAAGTAGTCCCCGGCCTTTTTTCGGTTCTGCACGATCTGTTTGGGGTTTCTCTCGGCCATTCGGTCGATCAGCCTGCCGATGCCCTCGTCCCGCAGCACGATCTCCTTGAGCTGCTGCCTCGACTTCATGATCGGCCCCAGCATGATCCTCTTCTGGGCGTCGATGCGGTCCACGAGGCGTTCCCTCAGCTCCACGGCCGTTTCCTCGATGGTGGCGGAGGCGGGCATCTCCCTCAGGACGTCCTGGAGGTTGACGGGCTCCCCGAAGTCGATGAACGCACGTCGGTGATGACGGAAGAACAGGACGGTCTTGCGGATGACGCCGGGCTGCTCCTTGTAGCCGAACAGGATCTGGCCCAGGGTCGGGGCCTCCCGCTCCGGGGTCTTTTTGTACAGCACGAGCTGGGGCACAACGAAGATCGGCCGCTCCATCTCCTTCTGCGTCTCCAGAAGAAGCTGGAGATCGGCCGGCTCGGCATGAACGAACTGCCGCAGGAACCGCTTCGGGTTCACGAGGAAGATCAGGGAGGTGGTCCCGTTCCTGATCGCGTCGCGGTAGAAGCCCAAACGGTAGGGATCGGGAAGCTCGCCGCGGCGGATCAGATAGCCCAGCCTGTGCAGCGTGTTTCGGAGGATGAGACGGAGGGGCAGGAGCAGGGAGATGTTCTGGCTGAACGCCAGCTTCGGGTAGGGGAGCCTCCGCATGCGGAGGTTGTAGTGGTACATCAGGTAATCGAGGCGGCCCCGGTACTTGATGGCATAGACGACGGTGCCCTCCCGGTTCATCCTCCTGAGCTCGTCCTTCATGGGCTCGTCCAGGCTCACCCGCTTGAAGAGGCTGAAGAGAATGCGTTCCAGGAAGAGGCCCGGCTTGTGATCCAGGATGTTGGCGCGGAACAGCTCCTTGTCCATGAACGACCCGTCTCCCTTCGATGCACCCCGATTGTTATTCTCCTCGCTCCTTGAAATCAAGGTTTTTCAAGGCCGTCTGCGACACGGCCCCGACCCGCGCGGGTCCCGCGCTCCGGGGAAAGCGGTATTGACAAACCGCTTCGCGATGACGGACAATGACAATCACCCGCATTCGCGAGGGAAGAAACGGAGGAAGACATGTTCAGGCCCATGGTCATATCCGGTCTAACCGTGGATCCGTTGACCAACAGCCCGATCGTCATCTTGAAGGAAACCGACGGGGATCGAACCCTGCCGATCTGGATCGGCCTGCTGGAGGCGACCGCCATTGCCAGCGAGCTGGAGGGCATCAACTTCTCGAGGCCCATGACCCACGACCTGCTGAAGAACATTATGGAGACGATCGAGATCCAGGTGGAGCGGGTCGAGGTCTGCGATCTGAAGAACAACACCTACTATGCCCTGATTCACGTGCAGCACAAGGGCAAGGCCATCTCCATCGACGCGCGTCCGAGCGATGCCCTGGCGCTCTCGCTCAGGGTCGGGGCGCCCATCTTCGTGGCCGAGGAGGTCATCCAGAAGTCCAAGCAGATCGATTTACAGGCGGAGGCGGAAGACAAGTCCGAGCAGGGCAAGAAGTGGCAGGAGATCCTGGAGAAACTGAACCCCGAGGACTTCGGCAAATACAAGATGTAGGTTGATCTTCGGGGCGGCCATTTCCATGGATGAACCTCTGCGTGTCTCTCCCCGGAGCAGGGCCGCCCGTGTCCCTTGCAGGATCTGGGAACGGCCTGCCCGGGAGCCCTCCAGTTCGAAACCCTGAGACCCACTCAAATCGAACGCCCGCAGGTCCGGTGGAGCCCGCGCCGGACTCGGAGGGCTCTGAACGCTCCGCCGCTTTCCTTCCCGGGCGGGAGGCGTTCGCCTGATCTACCGAGCTATGAAAAAAAAGCGAACGAAAGGTCCCTGGCACGCCGTCGGTGTCGTCATCGTGCTGACCTGGCTGATGCTGCTGGGCCTGCTGGTCCGGAAGATTCATTTCTCCACTCCCGCGGCGGATCCGATCGCCGAGCGGGGCGGCGCCCCGTCCATCCAGGGGGTTCAGAGGGAGTGGAAGGAGCTCTTCTTCAAGGACAAGAAGATCGGGTACGCGGTTCATTTTCTCCGCCCCGAGGCCGATGGGTACATCATACAGGAGGAGATGTTTCTCAAGCTCAACCTCATGGGGCTCGCCAGCGGTGTGTACTCGGTCACCCACTGCGAGACGGACAAGCGGTTCCGGTTGAGGCGGTTCAGGTTCAGGATGACCTCCGGTACCATCGGATTCCAGGCGCAGGGAAGGGTGGAGGGCGACGTCCTCGTGGTGCGAACCGGAAGGGAGCAGGACCGGGGCGTGCTGCGCATTCCCCTGGACGAACCCCCGGTCATGGGGGTCAGTCTGGATTACCTGTTCAAGCATCGGCCGCTCGAGGTGGGAGACTCCCATCGGTTTTCCGTGTTCGACCCGTCGAGCATGAGCCGAAGGAACGTGGAGGTTCGCGTCGCGGCCCGGGAAACCGTCCGGGTCCGCGGTATCCCCTACGAGGCCTACCGCCTGGAGGCCGAGGTCTGGGGCGACCGCCTGACCTTCTGGCTGGATGAGAACGGGTCGACCCTGAAGGAGACGGGGTTCATGGGGCTCACCGCGATCCGATCGAGCGCCGCTGTTGCGCCGGAGAACATCCAGGGAAGCGGCGACATGGATTTCTACGAGATCTCCGCCGTGGTCCCGGATCGGAACATATCGCGGCCGCGGGGGGTCTCCTTTCTCCAGGTCCGCTTTGAAGGGCTCGATCGCGTGTCCATCGACCGGAGCGCATGGGACGGCGGGAGGCAGCGGTTCTCTTCCCCGCTCCTGGAGATCACGCGGGAGACCCCCCCGTTCGAGCCCGGCTACGAGCGGCCGTGGACGGGCCGAGAGGAACGGTTTCGAGAGGCCCTGGCGCCGGAGTTCAACATCGAGAGCGAGCACGAGGAGATCGTCCGGGCGGCCGAGAGGATCGCCGCCGGGGAAAAGGACCCGGTCAAGGTCGCCAGGCGCGTTCAGGCCTGGGTGTACACCGAGCTGAAGAAGCGTCCCGTGGTGAGCATTCCCAGCGCCGTGGAGGTGCTCCGCACCCGGGTGGGGGACTGCAACGAGCACGCCACTCTCGTTACGGCTCTCCTGCGGGCGCTCGGCATTCCGGCGAGGATCGCCGTGGGGCTCGTCTACACCCGCGGGAAGTTCTTCTACCATGCGTGGACCGAGGCTTACGTGGGGGACTGGATCTCCCTGGACGCCACCCTGAACCAGATGCCCGTGGACGCCACCCACATCAAGCTGCTCGAGGGCAACCTGGATCGGCAGGTGGACTTGGCCGGGCTGATCGGCAAGCTGGGGATCCAGGTGATGGACTACAGGCATGATGAATGATTAGGCTGATCGATCTCACCAAGACGTACCGGGGGTTTGTCGCCGTCGACGGCATCAACCTCGATATCCCGCGAGGCAGGCTGTTCGGCTTTCTGGGACCGAACGGCGCGGGGAAGACCACCACCATCCGCATGATGGCGGGCATCTTGAAGCCCACCCGGGGAAGGATCGAGCTCGACGGCATCGACCTGGCCGAAAGCCCTTCCGAGGCCAAGAGCCGGGTGGGGTTCATCCCGGATCGACCCTTTCTCTACGAGAAGCTCACCGGCATGGAGTTCCTGCGGTTCATGGGCGGGCTCTACCGTGTCGACCACGGTGTCCTTCCGGACGACCGCGCGCTGGAGCTCCTTGACCTTTTCGAGCTCACCGACTGGCGTGACGAGCTGATCGAGAGCTACTCCCACGGCATGAAGCAGCGCCTGGTCATGTGCTCCGCACTTCTCCCCGCACCCCGGATCCTGGTGGTGGACGAGCCCATGGTGGGGCTCGATCCCAAGGCCGCCCGACTCGTCAAGGACATCTTCCGGGACCAGGCCGCCTCCGGCACCACCGTGTTCATGTCCACCCACTCCCTGGAGGTGGCGCAGGAGGTGTGCGAGGAGATCGCCATCATCCAGAGCGGAACGATCATCGCCCGGGGGACGCCGGAGCAGGTCGGGAAGCAGGCCGGCGTGGACGGTACCCTGGAGAACGTATTCCTGAAGATCACCCGGGAGAGGATGAGCATCCCATGAGAGACCTCGCACTCCTGCTCAGCCCCCGCGTCCTGGGGGTCCGGAACGAGATGAGAGGGGCCGGAACGGGGGCGCGAAAACGTACGTGGATCCTGGGCGGCGTGGGAATCGCTTTCTGGACGGCCATGTTCCTGATCTCGGCGAGGGTGCTGCGCTACTTCCAGTCGGTCGAGGTGATCGGGGACGTGCTCGCCCACCACCTCCTCTCCATGATCCTCCTCACCTTCTTCTCGCTCCTGATCTTCAGTCACGTCATCACGGCCCTCTCCAACCTCTACCTCTCCAAGGACCTGGAACTCTGCCACGCCACACCCGCATCCCTGGAGGAGATCTTTCTGAGCCGGGTCTTCTACACCATCGTGGACAGCTCGTGGATGGTGCTCGTGTTCGGGCTCCCGGTCCTGATGGCCTACGCCTGGGTGTATGGTCCCGGACCGGGTTTCTATCTCACCCTCGCTCACTCGGGCATCGCCATGGTGCTCATCGCCGCCGGGATCGGGATTCTCTTCACCATGGTGCTGGTGAGCGTCTTCCCGGCCCACCGCACCCGCGACATCCTGATGCTTTTGGTGATCCTCATGGTGGTGGGGCTGTACCTCCTGTTCCGCTTCCTCCGCCCCGAGCGGCTCGTGGACCCGGACGCGTTTTTCAGCGCGGTCCAGTACATGAGCGCCCTGAAGGCGCCGGACAGCCCCTACCTTCCCACTCACTGGGTCACCGAGATACTGTGGCGTCACCTGGGGGGCGCTCCCACGTCCTACTACGGGTTTCACATGGTCCTCCTCTGGAGCACGGCGCTGGCCCTCCTGGTCATCAACGTCTGGACCGCCGAGGCCATCTACTTCAACGGGTACTCCCGCTCCCAGGAGGCGAAGCGGAGAAGGGCGGGCGGGGCCTTTTTCCTGGGCCTGCTGAGGCGTGTTTTCGCCGCCCCCCTGGGCCGGGACCTGGCGGCGGTCGCGGACAAGGACATCCGGACCTTTTTCCGGGACAACAGCCAGTGGTCCCAGCTCATCCTGCTGGCGGCCCTGGTGGTGGTCTATCTCTACAACTTCAGCGTCCTTCCCCTGGAGCGGAGCCCCATCCGCCTGGAGTTTCTCCAGAACCAGATCGCCTTTCTCAATCTGGGGCTCGCCGGTTTCGTGCTCTCGGCCATCTCCGTTCGGTTCATCTTTCCGGCCGTGAGTGCCGAGGGGCGGGCGTTCTGGATCCTCCAGAGCTCCCCGATGACCATGCGCCGGTTCCTGTGGGGGAAGCTCGCCGTGTACGTGGTGCCCATGCTGGTGCTGGGGGAGATTCTGGTCGTGTTCACCAATCGGCTGCTTCAGGTGGCCCCGTTCATGATGATCCTCCTGGCCGTGACCATGTTCTTCTCGGTGTTCGGCATCGTCGCCATGGGCGTGGGCCTGGGGGCGCTCTACCCCAAGTTCCGCTACGAGAACATCGCCCAGGTGTCCACGGGCTTCGGCGGCCTGATCTACATGATGGTGAGCAGCCTCTTCATGGCGGCCGTCATCCTGCTGGAGGCGGCCCCGGTCTACGTGATCTTCATGGCCGACGTGCGGGGGGAGACGCTCCCGCTGCGCCACTGGCTGTGGATCGTGCCGGCCTTCGGCATGGTGCTGGCGCTCCAGGTCTTCGCGGTGATCAAGCCCATGAGAATGGGTATGAGGGCCCTGAACGAGAACGAGTAGCCCCGAGAGGCTCCCGTGTTCGACTACGAGTACATCGGCAACCTGCACGTCCACTCGAGGCACTCGGACGGCACCCTGACGCCTGCGGAGATCGCCGGGGTGGCCCTTCGCGCGGGCCTGGACTTCGTGGGCCTGAACGATCACGACTACATGAGCGGGGGGCTTTACCTGGACGAGGAGGGCGACTATGGAGGCCTGCTTCTGTTCAAAGGGCTCGAGATCGGCAAGCGGTACCACCACTATCTGGCCTACGACCTGAAGGCCATGGTGTCGGGCGACAGCGCGGCCCCCCAACAGGTCATCGACGAGGTGAACAAGCAGGGCGGTTTCGGATACCTGGCCCACCCCTTCGAGCGGGGAATGCCCTTCCTGGAGAAGAGCGTGGCCTACACCTGGAACGACCTGTCCGTTCGCGACTTCACCGGGATCTGCATCTGGAACTACAGCTCCCGCTGGAAGGAGCGGATCAAGGGGATCTTCCGGGGCCTGTACTGCCTGGCCCTCAAGCGTCGCACCCTCCTCCCCCCGAGCCGCGAGACCCTGGCCTTCTGGGACCGTTTGTGCAGGGAGCGGCGGGTGGTGGGCATGGGCGGCTCCGACGCCCACGGCTACGCCCTGCGGCTGGGACTCCTTCAGTTCCGGCCTCTCTCCTACGCGTTCCTCCTCACCACCCTCAACGTCCACATCTTCCTGAACCGAAGGATGCCCAAATCCTTCCAGGAGGCCAAGCGGGAGGTGTACCAGGCCCTCCGGGAGGGCCGCCTCTTCATCGCCCACGACGGCCTGTCGCCGGCCAGGGGGTTTCGCTGCTTCTTCCTCTCGGACGACGGCTCCGACCTGATGATGGGGGAGGAGGCCCGGTTCCAATCGGGCCAGCTGGTGGTCGAGGTGCCGGCCGAGGCCGAGATCCGGCTCGTCAGGAACGGCCGCGTCGAGGCGACCTGGCAGGGTAGGGAGGCCATCCACCGCGTCCAGGAACCGGGCGTCTACCGGGTGGAGGCGGACCGCCGGTTCCGCCTCGGTCAGTACCCCTGGATCTACTCCAACCCCATCTACCTTCGCTGATACCGGCGGCCGGTCTTTTCCCTTGCTTTTCGCGGCCTCGTTTGGCTAGGCTTCTTTCTGTGAACCGCTTCTCTTTCCTTCGTCAGGCGGGCCTGGGTGGCGGAACGGGTAGACGCAAGGGACTTAAAATCCCTTGGGGCCATGCCCCGTGCGGGTTCGAGTCCCGCCCCAGGCACCAGGTTCTCAAATCATCCGCAATCCGGTCACCGCATGAACGACCTCTTGCCCTGGATCCTGTTCTGCTTCTGGCTGTTCGGGTTCTGGTTCCTCTGG
>CAYVVQ010000097.1:0-14865 GCA_964454455.1 uncultured Desulfobacterales bacterium
TGGAGAAGAGCTCCGGGGTAGACCCGTTCCTTTTCCATCACCTTCTTCGCCCACACCTCGTAGGTGCCCGAGGAGGTGTCCCGGGAGATCACCACCACGGGGCGGTCGGGCCCTCCCAGCTCTTTCCAGTTCTTGATCTCGCCCTTGTAGACGGCCTTGAGCTGCGCCATGGTCAGGTTGGAGACGTTGTTGCTGGGGTGGACCACGGGGATGATGCAGTCGTAGGCCACGGCGTGGGGTACCGGGTAGCGTCCCTGCTGGACCGCGGCCTCGACCTCCTTCTGCTTGATGAAGCGGGAGCTGTCCGCGATGTCCGTGGAGCCGTCGATCAGGGCCTTGATGCCGTTGCCCGAACCGCCCCCCGAGATGGAGATCTTCACGTCCGGGTTTTGCTTCATGTAGACCTCGGAGACCTTCTGGGCGATGGGCAGCACCGTGGTGGATCCCTTGATCACGATGTTGCCGGCCCAGGCGGTTCCGGCCATGAGACAGAATGCGGCGATCAGGACGACAGTGACTCTTGACTTCATGTTGTTTCCTCCTTGAACTGGATTGGGGTGTACGATTTCCTTCTTTTGTTAGGTTTCCGTTAGGAGAGCGTGAGCATTCGGTCAGGAACCGCCCGCCGCCCTCCGGACGACACCTGCATGGGTCGTTGGAGAGTCAACTTGGCCCCGGCCTGTTCAGCTCTGGTGAGGGGAGCGTGAGAATCCTGTTAGGGTGGAAAACCTTTCGCTCAGGCTGTCGCCGTCCATCTCGTTCGCGACCAGTGCGACGACAGTGGCGTGATCTCGAACGTTCTCCTCCAGCCAGGCGGTGATTCTGGCGAGAACGCCGGCGGGGATGCTGCGGTTGAGCACCTTGAAACGATGAATGCCTCGATCCCTGTCGTAGAAGAAGATCACCCGCGTGGACACCCCCTGCTCGAGGCGGAGGGCCCGTTGGATCTTTAGGTCGAAGACGGACATGAGTGAGTGGAGAGGCCGCTCCCGTTCCGATTCGGTCATGCAGTGACTTTCGTTCATTTCCATTTCCTTTCGTCATTTTGCCGGGGAAGATAACACTCCGGTTGTTAGGACCGTATGAGCGTGAAGTTCGATTTTTACGTGGATGTTTTTCGTGTCTCTCATGCACCCATGGGCCGCGGTCCGAAACCGGTCCTGTTGGAAGGCCCGGTGGTCCTCCGCCGGCGGCGGAGAGCAAGCCGGCGAGGATCCCGTTGGCAGGCTGCAACGGCGGGCATCGGGGCACTAAAGCCTTGACAGTCCAGGGGGCTCGGGATATGGAGTTCGCTGGGGGAGCCGATGACCCGACTTATGGCCAAGTGGTTGAAAATCTACGAGGACGAGATCCGGCTGTTTCTCTGGGCTACGCTGCTCCTCTTTCTCATCCGGTCATCCAGCATCCTCTTCAACAACTTCGCGGAAACCGCCTTTCTCAAGCGCTTCGGCGTGGAGTACCTCCCCATCATCTACGTGGTGAACTCCGTCGCCACGTTCGTGATCATGGGCTTCATGTCCGGCTTCATGGCCCGCCTTCCGGGGAGCCGCCTCCTGGCCTTCATGTTCGTCCTCTGCGGCGTCTCGGTGGGTGCCTTTCGCCTGATCATTCCCCTCGGATACGAGCTCATCTACCCCGTGCTCTTCGTGGCCAAGAGCTTGTACGAAGTGCTCCTGGGGCTCCTCTTCTGGAACCTGGCCAACGATCTCTTCGACACCCGTCAGTCCAAGCGCCTCTTCCCGCTCATCACCGCGGGAGGGGTGATCGGCGGCATCATCGGAAGCTTCGGGACGCCTTTGGTCGTTCAATGGCTCCGGATCGACAACCTGCTCTGGGTCTACCTGGCCACGGCCCTGGCGGGCGCCCTGGTGGTCGTCCGCATGGCAGCCGTTTTCCCGACCATGAGCCTCTCCGACGGGAAGACCAAGAAGGTCAAGAAACGCAAGAGCCTCGCCCGGGAGTGCAAAGAGGTGCTCCCGCTCGTCCGCGACTCCTCCCTGGTGAAGATCCTGATCCTGCTCACCCTCATCCCCAACGTGGTCATCCCGATCCTGAACTACCAGTTCAACTTCGCCATCGACGAGTCGTTCGCCACCGAAGGCGGCATGATCGACTTCTTCGGCTACCTGCGGGGGTTCCTGAACGTCATCAGCTTCGTCATCCTCCTCTTCGTGGGCAGGGTGTACGGGCGCTGGGGGCTGCCGGTGGCCCTCATGTTCCACCCCTTCAACTACGTGGTGGTCTTCCTGGGCTTCCTGTTCCGCTTCGACCTCGTCACCGCCATCTACTCGCGCATGTCCACGAACATCCTCCGCACCACCCTCAACAACCCGGCCCGCGCCGTGCTCATGGGCCTCTTCCCCGTGGAGTACCGCAACCTGATCCGCCCCTTCCTGCGCGGAACCGTGGTCCGCATCGGGATCCTGATCGGCTCCGGGACGATCCTGGCCAGCGAGGGGTTTTTCCATCCCCGGCACCTCTCCATCGTGGCCCTGGCCTTCATGACGGTCTGGGTCGCCACCACCCTGGTGTTCAAGCGCAACTACTCCCGGATCCTTCTGGACCTCATCTCCCGGAACCTGCTGGACATGAAGTCCCTCGAGGAGGAGGACGTCACCGGGATCTTCCAGGACAAGCAGATCCAGATTCAGCTCCTGGAGGCCTTTCTGAACTCCACCGGCAGCACCTGTCTCTGGTACGCCCACCTGATCCGCTCTCTGGGCGTCCGGAACCTGGATGCGCACATCCTCTCCGTGCTGCGGGATCAGGACGATCAGACCCGCATCGGGCTCCTGGACCTGCTCTCGGGGTCGGCCGGACCCCGGGCGATCAAGGTGTTCGAGGAGCTCCTGGACCCGGAGAAGCCCCGCCTGAGCGCCGCGATTCTTCGGGCCGCGGGCCGGATGGACCGGGCCGCGGCCGGGGAGTTCATGCATCGCGTGTACGACGAGTACGAGGAGCCGGAGCTCCGGGCCCGGGCCGTTGCCGGGCTGTACGGCGAAGACCCGGAGGCCTACGGCCGGGTCATCCGGTCCTGGCTGGAGTCGGACGACGAGCGGGAGCGACGGGCCGGGGTCATCGCGGCCGGAGGGTCCGGGGACGCCGCCTTCGTTCCCGCCCTGGAATCGATCCTGGAGAACGCAGAAGAAGAGGAGCTCCTGGCGCTCGCCGTCCGCGGGCTGGCCCGGTTGGAGACGCCCGACCTGAACGAACGGGTTCTCCCCCTCCTCTCGCACCCGTCGGAGGTCGTGCGCAAGGCGGCCCTCGAGGCGGTCCGCGTTTCCGATGACGAGGCGCTTCGGGGGGTGATCCCGCTCCTGGGGGATCGCGACGAGGGGATCCAGGAGGCCGCCCTGAAGCGGCTTCGAGATGCAGACCACCAGAGCCCGGAGATCCTCATCGAGGCCCTGGGCCTCCCCGATCCCCGGCTCAGGGAGAACGTGTTCGAGCTCCTGGAAACGCTGGAGATCAAGGACGTGGAGGCGCTTCGGTTCGCCCGCGGCCAGCTGGAACGCGCCTACCGCAACCTGGCCGAGGCCGGGGCCCTGACGGAGCTCGACGAGAGCCCGCAACGGGACCTCCTGATCGACCACCTGCTGCAGAAGAAACGGGACCGGCTGGACACGGTTCTTCGAGTGCTCTCCACCCAGGACCGATCGGGTCAGATACGGATGATCTGGCGAGGGGTTTTCTCCGCCGATTCCCGTCAGAGGTCGAATGCGGTGGAGGCCCTGGACGACTTCGTGGGACACGCTCTGTCCAAGATCATGATCCCCCTGCTGGAGGACGCGCCGGAATCCGAGATGACCGAGGTGGCCCGAAAGGAGTTCAAGCTCGAGGGGTTTCGCGGGGACGCAGCCGGGTTGTGCCGTCACCTGCTCGAGAAGCACGACTGGGTGACCGTGATGCTGACCCTGGAGGTGATCGAGGCGGGCGGGTTCAGGGGCGTGGGGAAGGAGGCTTGCGAGCCGTTTCTCGAGGCGGGGAACCCCCACGTGCGGCACGTGGCCCGGGAGATCACCGAAAGCGAATCCTCCTCCAAGGAGACTGACATGGAGACGAGCATCAGCATACCGGACAAGATCCTTCACCTGAAGGGGATTCAGATTTTCGAGGGTCTCTCGGTGGGAGAGATGGCCGCCATCGCGTCGGTCACCGAGGAGACGGTCTTTCCCGCCGGGGAGGACGTGATCCGGGAGGGCGATGCCGGAGAGACCATGTACATGATCATCTCCGGCCAGGTTTCGGTCTGCAAGAAGCGGGGGGAGGAGGAAGAGATCGAGCTGGACAGGATCAACCCCGGGGACTACTTCGGCGAGATGGCCCTCTTCGAGGACGAGGTGCGCAGCGCCACCATCCGGACGGTGGAGGAGTCCCGCCTCCTGGTCCTCCACAAGCGCGAGTTCGAGGAGATCGTGCGGGAGTATCCGCAGATCGCCCTTCACATCTGCAAGATCCTGAGCCACAGGCTTCGAAAGCTGCACGGGCGGTTGGAGGAGGGAAAAAAGACAAGCTGATACCGACGGACCGGGAGGCGCCGGGCCGCGACGAGATTCAAGCCGGCGCGGCGGCCTGGCGGTCCCCCATGACGAAGACGCCGATTTCCTGACCGGTTTGCGGGTTGACGTACCGCCCGGCCAGGCGCATGCCGTTCTTCTCGGTCAGCCGGAGGGCGGGGCGGTTGTCCATCCGGATGGTCACATAAGCCTTTCGGCCGCCGGCCTGCCGGACGAGCCCGTGGACGATGGTTCCCATGATCCCCCGGCCCTCGTAGCCCTCCGCCACGGCGGCGTATCCCCGTTCGAGGTATCCGGCGAGGTCGAGGCCCGTGGCGGTCTCGATCTTCTCCCGATAGGCCTCCTTGGGACGCTTGAGGACCTCGCATCCGACCACGCGGCCGGCGGCGTTTTCGGCATACCCGATGAGGAAGGCGTCCCGCAGCATCTCGTCAATCCAGGAGGTGCCGACGGCGCCGCCGCGAATCACGAGATCCCGGATCTCCTGAAGGTTGTTCTCCGGGATCTGTTCCGGCGTTCGAAAGTGGAACGACACGGCGCCTGTTTCGGGGGGGCGGGACATCGGTTCGGGACCTCCGGTACACCGGGGATGATTGATCCGGGGCCGGCCAAGGCGTCTCACGGCTCCAACATGTTTCACCTGTCCGGGATCGTATCCCATGCGGAGGGGCTTTTCAATTGCTTGTGGGCATCCTCACCTTTCGAAATCACCGGTACCATCCCAACCGAAGGCTCACCGAAGCCGCTCGAGCCCGGGACCACCGGACCGTCCTGCTGCACCCCGCCCGGGTCTACCTGTCGGTCTCCCGGGGGGGGCTCCGGCTTCGGCATCTCGGGAAATCCTTCTCACCCGACGTCGTGCTCCCGAGGATGGGTTCGACCATTCGGGAGTTTCCCCTCACCCTGGTGCGCCAGATGGAAGGCATGGGCGTTCCCATGGTGAACGGCTCCCGGGCGGTGGCTCTCGCCAGCAACAAGTTCCGCACCCTCCAGGCCCTCGCCTGGTACGGGGTTCCGGTTCCCGAGTCCCGGTACGCCGGCAACGAACGGAACCTGGCCGCGGCCGTCCGGGACCTCGGGTCGCTGCCGATCGTGGTCAAGACCGCCCAGGGCCGCCAGGGCCGGGGGGTGTTTCTCGCCGAGCGCCCGGCGGAAGTTCTGGATCTCTTTCGCGAGCACCCGCCGGACCTGGGGGGCGGCCTGGTGCTCCAGGAGTACATCCCCCCGGAGGACCGGCTGCGCGACATCCGCATCCTGGTGGTCGGGGGGCGGGTGGTCTCGGCCATGGCCCTGAAGCCGCGTAGGGGGGAGTTCCGGGCGAACATCCATCTGCGGGGGCAGGCCGAGACGCTTCACCCCTCGGGAGCCATGGAGCGCGTCGCCCTGAGCGCCGCAGGGGCCCTCGGGCTTGATATCGCGGGAGTGGATGTGATACACAGGAAGAATGACGCTCTCCTGGTGGTTGACGTGAACTACAGCCCCGGCTTCAAGGGGCTGGAAGGCTGTACCGGCGATGACGTCGCCTCCCGCATCATCGCATTCGCCACATCTCCCTAAGGACGGGTGAATGAGAATCGCTTTCCTCATGGACCGGCTGGACTCCATTGATCCGACCAACGAGACCACCAGCCACCTGATGTACGAGTGCAATCAGAGGGGACACACCGTCTGCTTCCTGGAGCCCCACGACATCTACATCCGCAGGAACGAGGTCGTGGCCCGCATGCGGAACATCACCGTGCCGCCCGACCAGTCCATGAAGCGGTACTGGAGGTCCCTGATCCACTGTCTCAAGCGGGACGAGCTCATCTTCGAGACCATCACGGACCTCGCCGCCCTGTTCCTTCGCAAGAACCCCCCGCTCAACTACCAGGCCATGGAGTTCCTGGACCCGGTCAACCATCGGGTGTTCATGATCAACAGCGCCCGCGGGCAGCTCTTCGCCAACAGCAAGCTCTACACCCTGAACTTCCCGGAGATCATCCCGGAAACCCACATCTCGCGCGACCCCGGGCGGCTGAAGAAGATCATCGACGAGTTCGGCGGCTCCATGGTGGTCAAGCCCCTCCAGCGCTTCGGGGGAGAGGGCGTCATCAAGGTCAGCGTCCGGGACCGGGAGAACCTTCACTCCTTGATCAACTACTACGTGCGGGCCTACCGCGCGTACCCGGACCGCGAGCCCATCATGGTCCAGGAGTATCTGGACGTGGTCCAGGAGGAGGGGGACGTCCGGATCCTCCTGCTGAACGGGGAGATCCTGGGCGCCATGCGGCGCAGGCCGCGCGACGGGGATTTCCGAACCAACATTCACGCAGGCGCGAGGGCGTTCCAGCACACCGTGACCGACGAGGAGCGTCGTATCTGCGAGGTGCTCAAGCCGCGGCTGGTCCGGGACGGCCTGTTTTTCGTGGGCATCGACATCATCGGGAACAAGCTCGTGGAGATCAACTGCGTGAGCCCGGGGGGGATCCCCCGCATCAATCGTCTCGAAGGCGTCCGTCTGGAGGAGAACGTCATCGACTTCATCGAACAGAAGGTCTCCGACATGAAGACGGGGACCTGAACACCAGCAAGGAGGATCCACCATGCCGTCTACGAAGCCTCATCGCCGTCGTTTCTCCGTTCTATGCCTCGTTGCGCTGGGGGTCTTCCTCCTGGCGGGCGGCGGGGTGTGCGCGCCCGGGGTGCAGGCGGCCGACCACGTCAAGGTCGGGCTGCTGGAAGAGCCCAAGACCCTGAACGTCTGGCTGGGGACCGACACCTGGTCCAGAAAGGTCATCGGCCTCATGTACTATCCGCTCTACATCCACGAGCCCGAGAACATGGAGCTCACCCCGTGGCTGGCGGAAAGCATGCCGGTGTTCGACGAGGAGACGCTCACCTACACGGTCAAGCTGCGCGAGGCCCGCTGGTCGGACGGGACCCCCTTCACGGCCGAGGACGTGGCCTTCACCGTGCAGGTGATCAAGGACTTCAAGGATCGCAGCTACTACAAGTGGAAGTTCGTCGAGGAGGTGGAGGTGGTGGACGACCGCACGGTCCGTTTCCACTTGGAGGAGCCCATGGCCATCTTCCGGGAGCGGACCCTGACCACGCCGATCGTTCAGAAGAAGCAGTGGGCCCCCATCGCCGAGGAGGCGATGGAGACCGAGAATCCCCTGGCCACCCTGAGGAACCATCAGATCGAGCGCCCCGTGGGTACGGGGCCCTTCGTGCTGAAGGAGTGGAAGAAGGGCGCCTACGTCTTCATGGAGACCAACGAGCACTTCTTCGGAAAGGGGCTCGAGATCGCCGGCCGGAAGCTCGGCCCGTACGTCGACGGGATCATCTTCAAGGTGTTCGGCACCTCGGACGCGGCCATCCTGGCCCTCAAGAAGGGGGACGTCGACATGTTCTGGTGGCGGATCCAGCCCGGCTACATGGAGGAGCTGGAGGCCGACGAGGAGGTCAAGCTCTTCACCAACGAGCGGAGCGCGCTCTACTACCTCGGGTTCAACGTCCGCAAGGAGCCGTTCGACAACGTCTCTCTCCGGCGGGCCGTGGCCTTTCTGATCGATCGGAACTTCATCATGCTCCGGGTCCTCCAGGGCTACGGGACCATGATGACCTCCATCGTTCCGCCCGGAAACACCTTCTGGCACTGCCCGGACGTCCCCGAGTACGCGGACAAGGTCCTCCTCCGCGGTGAGCGCCTCCAGAAGGCCTACGAGCTCCTGAAGGAGGCCGGGTTCACCTGGGAAAAGCCGCCGGTGAACGAGGAGGGCGAGGTCCAGAACGGGAAAGGAATCCGGCTGCCGGACGGGACCCCCATGGCGGACTTCACCATCCTGACCCCCCCGGCGGACTACGACCCGGCCCGGGCCATGGCCGGGGTCATGGTCCAGGAGTGGCTGCGGGCGGCGGGGCTCCCCGCCTCGGCCAAGCCCATGGCCTTCGGCTCCCTTTTGGACCGGGTCAAGGGTCGCCACGAGTTCGACATGTTCGTGCTGGGGTACGGGAGCCTGAACCTGGACCCGAACTACCTGAAGAGCTTCTTTCACTCGGAGAACGACAAGCCGAGGGGCTGGAACATGAGCGGCTACCGCAACCCCCGGTACGACGACCTGGCCGACAAGAGCGCGCGGACCATGGATCCGGAGGCGCGCCGGGACCTGATCTGGGAGATGCAGCGGATCCTCATGCGCGACGTACCCTACATCCCCCTCTACAACCCGCACCTGATCGAGGCGGTGCGGACGGACGACTTCGAGGGGTGGGTCCCCATGCTCGAGGGAATCGGGAACACCTGGTCGTTCTGCAACCTGAAACCCAAATGACGAACGGCCTCCGAACGGCCCCGGCCCGCGATTCACGCCCGAATCTCAGGCCGGAGGCCGTCCGGTCCGCCGAACCCGGGGGGCGAACACTCCCCCGCGTCCCGTGCACGGAGGGGCCTTGGAGCTCAGGAACTTCGTCTTCCGCCGCCTGATCCAGGTGGTGGTCATCTTCTTCATCATCCAGACCGCCCTGTTTCTGCTCTTTCGTCTGGCCCCGGGGGACCCGGTGGAGCGCATGGTGGACCCCACCATGACGCCGGAGGATGCGGATCGGCTGGTGGCGGTCCTGGGGCTGGACCAGCCGCTCTGGACCCAGTACGGCATCTACCTGAAGAATTTCTTCCAGGGGGAGTTCGGGACCTCGTTCTACTACGGCCAGCCCGTGGTGGAGATCATCTGGGACAAGCTGCCCAACACCATCCTCCTGTTCACCACCTCGGTCATCCTGTCGGCCCTGGTGGGGATCACCCTCGGAAAGATCGCGGCCTGGCGCAAGGGCATGCGGACGGACACCTGGCTCACCATCGGCTCCCTGGTGACCCACACGGTCTTCCTCCCCTGGCTGGCGCTCCTCCTCATCTGGGTCTTCGCCTACCGGCTGGGGTGGTTTCCCATCACCGGGATGATCTCCGAGGACGTCTGGCTCGATCCGGGCGCGGGGCTGTGGACCAAAACCCTGGACATCGGCCATCACATGGTGCTTCCCCTGGCGACGCTCTTTCTCATCCACTTCGGCTCCAGCCTGCTGGTGATGCGGAGCAGCATGCTCGACACCCTGAAGGAGGACTACATCCTCACCGCCCGGGCCAAGGGGCTCACGGACAAGGAGGTGCGGAACCGCCACGCCGCCCGAAACGCGGCCCTGCCCGTGGTCACCGGCATAGGATTGAGCCTGGCCTTCTCCATCAACGGCGGGGCCCTGACCGAAACGGTTTTTACCTGGCCGGGGATCGGCCGGGAGCTCGTGTTCGCCGTGAGCCACAGCGACTACCCTCTGGCCCAGGCGGCCTTTTTGCTGATCGCCATCGTCGTGCTCGTGGCCAACGTGATCGTGGACGTGCTGTACGCCTACCTGGATCCGAGGATCCGATACTGAGCCGGAGGCCGGGGGCTTCATGGAGAGCGTGGAACGATTCGACACCAGCGGGATGAAGCGGTCCCACTGGCTCGCCCACTTCCTGGAGGGCTGGGCCGTGTTCATCCAGAACCCCCTCGGAAAGGCGGGGATGGCCCTCCTGGTCCTGTTCGGCCTCATGGCCGCCGGCAGCGTCATCCCCCCCTGGATCGACCCCATGTACCAGCCCATGACGGGCGTGGATCCCGAGATCGCCACCTCGGTCGGACCCTCCGCGACCCACTGGCTGGGCACGGATTTCATGGGGCGGGACATCTTCAGCCAGCTCCTGGCGGGCGCCCGGATCGCCTTCATGGTGGGTGTGTCCGCGGCGTTCATGACCGTGGTCCTCGGCACGGCCATCGGCATGACCGCCGGGTACATGGGCAAGGCCGTGGACACGCTCCTCATGCGGGTGGCCGACATCATCATGGTCATGCCCACGCTCCTCTTCGTGCTGATGCTCGCGGCCCTCTTCGGTCAGCTCAACATCTGGACCATCGTTCTGATCATCGGGCTCTTCCGGTGGCCCGGCGTCTCCCGGGTGATCCGCTCCCAGACCCTCTCCCTGAAGCAGCGGCCGTTCATCGAGGCCGCCAGGGTCGCCGGCGCGAGCCACCTGCGGATCATTTTCCGGCACATCATGCCCAACGTGCTCCCGCTCTCCTTTCTCTACATGACCTTTCGCGTCACCTCGGCCATCACCATCGAGGCGGCGCTCGCCTTTCTGGGGTTCGGAGACCCGGGGACGGTCAGCTGGGGCATGATGCTCCAGTGGGTGTGGAAGACGGGGCACATGTTCCAGGCGCCCTACTGGCTGCTCCCGCCGGGAATCTGCATATCCCTGATCACCCTGAGCTTCTACATGCTGGGCCGTGCCATGGACGAGGTGCTGGACCCGCGGCTGCGCAAGGAGGAAGACGCGTCGTGAACGACCGGACCGCCGGCGAGGACAACCGGACCCCGGAGACGGAGGAGCTCCTCCAGGTGGAGGGCTTGACGGTGGGATACCGCACGAAGCGCGGCTTCATGCGCGCGGTGGACGGGGTCTCCTTCTCCGTCCGGAAGGGTCGCAGCCTGGGCCTGGTGGGAGAGTCCGGGTGCGGAAAAACCACGGTGGGCATGACCCTCATGGGGCTCCTTCCGCCGAACGGCGAGATCCGGAGCGGGCGCATCCTGTTCAAGGGGGAGGACCTCGTCCAGAAGACGGAGGAGGAGATGCGCCGGGTGCGCTGGAGGGAGATCGCCATGATCTTCCAGGCGGCCATGAACGCCCTGAACCCCGTGCAGCGGGTGGAAAAGCAGATCGCCGAGGCCATCCTGACCCACGCCCCGGACCTCTCGGAGGAGGAGGCCCTGCGCCAGGTGGAGGGCCTGTTCCAGATGGTGAACCTGCCCCACGACCGGATGCACGACTACCCGCACCAGTACAGCGGCGGCATGAAGCAGCGGGCCATCATCGCCATGGCCCTGGCCTGCAACCCGGACCTCATCATTGCGGACGAGCCCACCACGGCCCTGGACGTCATCGTCCAGCACCAGATCCTGGAGGAGACCAAGGCCCTTCAGCGCGATCTGGGCATCAGCATCATCTTCATCTCCCACGACATCTCCATCGTGGCGGACGTGAGCCACGACATCGGCGTCATGTACGCCGGTCAGCTGGTCGAGTACGGAAGCCGGGAGGAGGTGTTCGGCGATCCCAGGCACTACTACACGCGTGCGCTCCTGGCCTCCTACCCGACGCTCGCGGGCGAGAAGCGGGACCTCGTTCCGATTCCCGGGGAGACGCCCAGCCTGGTGAACCCGCCCTCCGGGTGCCGGTTCTGCGACCGGTGCGACGCGGCGGCCGAGACGTGCAGCCTGGAGAGGCCCGACTGGATGGAGGTCTCGCCCACGCACCGGGTTCTCTGCGCCAGGTGTCTCTCCCCGTGAGGGATCCCGGGGGCGCAGGGCGGGAAGAGGACCGGGGGGTCCCCTGTCGGGTTCAAACCGTTTCACTTATCGAGAGTCGAGCACCCTCATGCCGGAACCCATACTGAAGCTGGAAGAAATCTCCAAGACGTACCGGACCAAGGCCTCTCTGTTCGGCGGACGCAAAGAGGGGCTGGTCAAGGCGCTCCAGTGCGTGAGCCTGGAGATCCCGAAGGGGGAGATCTTCGGCCTGGTGGGGGAGAGCGGAAGCGGGAAAACCACGGCGGGTCGCCTCGTGGTGAACCTGGAGTCGCCGGACTCGGGCCGGATCCTGCTGAGCGGGGAGACGATCTCCGAGCTCCGCGGGCCTCGCCTCAAGGCCTATCGGCGGCGGGTGCAGATGATCTTCCAGGACCCCTACCAGTCCCTCAACCCTCAGCTGTCCATCTACGAAAGCGTGGTCGAGCCGCTCACCATCCACCGGCTCTCCGCGGGCGGGGAACGCATGGAGCGGGTCCTGAGCATGATCCAGACCGTGGGGCTCTCCCCGCCGGAGGCGTTCGTCCACCGTTACCCCCATCAGCTCAGCGGCGGTCAGCGCCAGCGCGTGGCCATTGCCCGGGCCATGGTCCTGGAGCCCGACTTCGTGGTGGCGGACGAACCCACGTCCATGCTGGACGCCTCGTACTCCGCCCAGATCTTCAACATCGTTCTGGACATGCGGAAGCGCTTCGGGGTCACCATCCTGTTCATCACCCACAGCCTGGCCGCCGCCCGCTACCTGTGCGACCGCATCGCGGTGATCTACCGGGGCCACCTGATGGAGGTGGGACCGGCGGAGGAGGTGATTCACCGCCCGCTCCATCCCTACACCCGGGCCCTGATCGACGCGCTGCCCAAGTTCGGGCTCGCCGGGGAGATCCCCCGATACGACACCCTCCTGGAGACCGAGCGGGATCAGGGAGGGCAGACCGTGGGCTGTCCCTTCTTCGTGCGCTGCCGCAAGGCCCACCGCACCCGGTGCAGCCGGAGCCTCCCCGGGCTGGAGCCGGCGGGGCCGGGACGGTTCGTGGCCTGCTTTTACCCGGGGGACGAAGGGGGGCGCGCCGGCGGGAAGGGTCCGTGACCCCGGACGGCGAACGAGCCCTCGCAGAGCGCCTCCAGCGACTGAAAGGGTCGGTGGTCGGGGTCGGCGTGACCGCGTATCCCAGGTGGGGACCGGCGAGGTGGCTTCCGGGATACCGGATCGCCTGCCTCCGCCGCACCGGGGATCTTGCCGCACTCCGACGGACCACCGAGATCTTCTGCCTCGAGGAACAGCTGGAAGGGCCCCTCGAGGAGGCCAGGGACTCCGCGGCCCTCCTCTCCCACCCGGCCACCCGCCGCTACCTGGCCGGGCTTCCCCGTCCGGTAAGCCTGCTGCTGTACCAGTCCACGTTCGAGATCGAAGGGCTCGCCGCGGAGGAAGGCTGGCGCCTCCTGGCCAACCCGGCGGCCCTCCGGTTGCGGGCGTCGGATCGTGCGTTTTTCCACCGGCTGGCGGCGTCGAAGGGGCTTCCGGCCGCCCCGGGGCGCATCGTCTCCTTTCGGCGATTCAGGGAGCGGCCTTACGAGTCTTGGGTCCGGGAGATGGGACCGCGGCTGGCCGTCCAGCTGCCGGACGTGCTCCAGGGCGGGGGGCGTTCCACCTTCTTCCTGGAGAACGCGGAGGACCACATGCGGGTCCTGGAGCGGATCCGCTCGGGCGCCTGGATGGGGAAGCGGTTGAGGCGGGTCTCCGTCCGGACCTTTGTCGAGGGAGAGCCCTCGAGCGTGATCGGCTGCATCCTCGGAGGCCGGATCCGGCTCGCCCCCCTCCAGAGGCAGGTGATCGATCCTCCCTGGATCGCGGGGGGCGGGTCGAATGGGGTGTTCGGCGGGCACTCCTGGGGCGGGGAAGGGTGGCCGGAGCCCTTAGCGGCAGAGGCCCGGCGGCAGACCCTGTCGGTGGGCCGGGCACTGGCCTCCATGGGGTATCGGGGGGTGTTCGGGGTGGACCTCCTGGTGCACCGGACCCGGAACCGAGTGGTTGCGGTGGAGCTGAACCCCCGCCTCACCGGGGCCTTCCCCGTGCTGACCCAGATCCAGGCGGCACGGGGAGAGGCGCCGCTGGAGCTCCTCCACCTGCTCTCGTTCCTGGTCCCGCCCGGGCCGGATGAAGCGGTTCCCGAGGCGGAAACCGGTTCCGGCGGCCGCCGGGGCGCCCACCTCCTTCTCTTCCGAGGGCCGGGAGACGGGCCCGGAAGGCGACGGCCCCGCGCGGGCCTCTACCAGCGGGAGGATGCTTCCAAGACGCTGCGGTGGGTCGGGGAGGCGGCGGAGCTCCGGGAGATCCGCAACGAAGGCCAGGTCATCCTCTGCGACGGCCCCCCGTTCGACTGGGACCCGCCCCCCCGCTGCCCGGAGGCCGATCCGCTCGAGCGCATCGGCCGGCTGGTGTTCCCCGGGCCGGTCCTGACCCCGGAGGGCCGTTTCCGACCCGGGATCCTGGACGTGGTGAGGCGGATGCTGAACGACCCTCTGCCCCTTCTAGCCCGGTAGTACCCGGCGACGGCATCGGACATCTGCGTGTCATCCAGGCAATCAGTAAATACCGTCCACCAGAAGCCGGGGAACACTTCGTGCATTGCCCCGAACGCAATCACTCCGAATGGCGACCCCGCTCCTGCGGCCATCGCAGTTGCCCTCAATGCCAGAATCATGAGGCTTTGATTTGGCTGGATCGTCAACAAGAAACGCTTCTACTCGTCGAATACTTTTTGGTGACCTTTACACTCCTCTATGAGCTCAGGCTGCTGGCCTGGGATCATCAATCCCTTGTTTACGACCTCATGTTTGCCTGTGTTTCAAGTACATAGAAAGCCGTACCGGCAAAACATGCGATCGCACTCTCAAGGTCGAAGACTTCCCATGCGTGATCTCCGAGATGGAGGCCATACCCTATGGACTACAAACCCGAAACTAA
>CAYVVQ010000098.1:0-3959 GCA_964454455.1 uncultured Desulfobacterales bacterium
CTCGTCCAGCCGGTCGGCCATGCGCTCCATGATCTCGCTCGAGGGCGTGATGGGGTACCCGGCGTAGTAGCGGCAGCCCGCGGCGAGGGCGCCCTCGGCCACGGCCTCGTTTCCGGAGAGGTAGTGGGTGCCGGACGGGAGAAGGCTCTGAACCGTGGCGGTGCTCATGGTTCAGATGTATAGACGCTGCAGTCGCGTTTGTCCACACCCGATGGAGGGCGTCCTCCCAAAACCTTTTTCTGCTCGAGAAGTGTCGCTCCGGGGGATCTCGGAGACGGCACGATGGGGAAAGCCCTGTTGAGAGAAAGGCCGGCGACTACAGGCTGATCACCTTGTCGGCCAGCTGAAGTGCGGTCACGATGTCGAGCATGTTCGTGGTCTCTCCCACCCGCTTCTGATCCAGGAGGCGGAAATGGTCCAGGCAGGTCCCGCAGACCAGGATCAGGAGACCCTCCCGCTCGTACTCCTGCAGGATGGACAGCACCTCGGAGCCCTCGATGGTGAGCCTGACGCCGCTGTTGACGAAGACGAGCCGCCACAGCTCCTCTCCCATCTCCTTGACGGTTTTGAGAAAGCTGACCATGAGCTTGGCGCCCAGTTCGTCGTCCCCGCGTCCCATGCGGTCGGAACCCACCAGGATCATGATCTTGGAGCGTTCCTCCGAAGGCGTCTCTGCTTCGGCAGGCGGCGCAGGCGAGGCTTCCCCCTGCGATGTCCCGATGACCCGAAAGACACCGCCCTCCTCGGTCACGGCGACCTCGTAGGCCTGGTGCGTCAGGAACCGGGTGACGTTCTCGCGGGCGGCCTCGTTGTCCACCGCCACCTCGAGGGCGGAAGGCCGTTCCTTTTCTATGGCCTCTTTGGCCTGGAGAACCGGGGCGGGGCAGGCGAGACCGCGGCAGTCGATCTTCTTCATGATTGATCCTCGACGGCGTCCTTTTCCGGGGATGAGCGGCCGATTGGAGCGATTCGTCAAACCGCTTGGAACCTCCTCGGGTTATAGGTGGCCGGCCCCTGGAGGTCAAACAGGTTCTTCCGATGGAAGCCGGGGATGGAGAAGGAATTTCCGATGGACCGCCCCCCGTTTCCTCCATTCCGGTTCCGCCGGGAGACCTTCCTCCCTTGCGGACCGGCGGATCATGACCTAGGATGGTCGGGATCGAGCCGGGCCGGCTCGAGAAGGGGGGAGGGGAGGGCGCTTCGAGAGGCGGACCGAGATCGCAGCGGGGAAGAAGCCCGGACGCGAATCGGACGAGGAGCGGACATTTCCATCCATTCGGGTCTTGCGCTCGGCGGCGTGGCCACGGGCGTCATGATAGACAGGCGTGCGAGGGAGGCGGGCACCGGCCGGGAGCTCCCTTTGCAGCCGAACGACTCCGTGGGCGGAATGGGCGCGGAGGGAAGGGGACGGGTACGGCTTGAGGCGCTATCCCATCGGAACCCTCACGCTGGCCGCGACGAGCGGTCTTCTGGGCGGAGGAGCCCTCCTGGGCCTGGCCGTCTTCCTGTTCCACGGTTCGTTCGAGGTGATCGACCTGGGCCTCGGGAGCGCGGAACTCCTCGTCTGGGACGGGCTGCTGGTCCTGGGCTTTTCCCTCCAGCACAGCGGGATGGTCCGCAGGCCGTTCCGGCGCCTCCTGGGCGGTCTCCTGCCGGAGGAGGCGTTCGGCGCGTTCTTCGCGCTCGCATCCGGAGCCGTTCTCCTAACCCTTCTGCTCCTGTGGCAGCGTTCCTCCTTCGAGCTGGTCTCGGTCCAGGGTCCCTGGCGCTGGGGCTTCAGGGCGGCCTACTTCCTGGCCGCCGGCGGGTTCGCCTGGGCGGCACGGGCGCTCGGGGGCTTCGATCCGCTGGGAGTTCGACGGGTCCTGAGGCGTCTGATCGGGCAGGAGAAAAGGCCCATGCCGCTGGTCGTCCGAGGGCCGTACCGGTGGGTCCGGCACCCGATCTACCTCTTCACGCTGGTGCTGCTCTGGTCCTGCCCGGACGTGACCGCGGACCGTCTCCTCCTGAACGTCCTGTGGAGCGCCTGGATCGTCGCCGCCACCCGCCTGGAGGAGCGGGACCTGGAGGCCGTCTTCGGAGACGGCTACCGCCGGTACCGCCGGGAGGTCCCCAGGCTGGTCCCGATCCGGGCGAAACCGGTGGCGGAGCGGGTGGTCGAGGGAGGGGCGTGACGTGAAAAAGGTGAGTCAAGAGGCGTTCGACAGGATCGTGGAGCGGGCGATTCGACGGATTCCCGAGGAGATCCGCGCCCACCTGAGCAACATGTCCATATCGGTCCGGGATCGCCCCTCGCAGGAGCTCCTGGAGCAGATGGGCATGCGGCCCGACGATCTCCTTCTGGGCGTCTACGAAGGGGTCCCCCTGTCCGAGCGTACTGTGTTCGAGCCCCCTCTCTACCCGGACGTGATCGTCCTGTTCCAGGAGGACCTGGAGGAGGTGTGCGAGACCCTGGAGGAGATCGAGCGGGAGATCGAGATCACCGTGGTCCACGAGGTGGCCCATTTTCTCGGGATGGACGAGGAGCGCCTGGCCGAGCTGGGTTACGCGTGAGACGAGGTCGAGCCCGCCGAAGAACGGGCGATCCCGGCTGCGGCGGGACGGCCGGTCGAAGAGGTGAAGAGATGGCGTTGTCCGTGCTGGACGTCTACAAGCGTGTGCTGCCCAAGACCAACTGCGGGGACTGCGGCCGAGCCAGCTGCCTGGCCTTCGCCAGCATGGTCGTCTCCGAAGGGGAGCGGCTGGACCGGTGCCCCCACCTGGACGCGGAGACCGCGGCCGGGGCCCAGGAGGAGATCGACGCGCAGCGCGCCGAGGGCAAGTGGACGAGGAAGGATCTCGCCTCCGAAGCGCTGGCCTGGGCCCGGGAGCGGGCGGCCTCCGTCCGGACGGCCGATTTGCCCGGACGCATCGGCGGCACCCTGGTGCAGGACGATGACGGGGACCTGCTCGAGCTTCCCTACTTCCAGGAGCTGTTGAAGGTGCGGGACGGGCGGGTGGAGAAGGCGAGCGGGGAGCCGCTCACCCGTTGGGAGCAGGTGTTCCTCTACAACCACATGGCCCAGGGCGGGTCCAGGGAGCCCACGGGCGTGTGGAAGGGCCTGGTGGAGCTGCCCAATACCATTTCCAAGATCAAGTCGATGAAGCGCCACGTGGAGGACCCGCTGATCGAGCGGTTCCGGGGCCGGCTGGAGGAGCTGGTCGAGGCCGGCCGCAGACTGGGGGGCGAGGAGGTGACGGGCCGCGAATCGGAGGCCGATGCGGCCCTGGTTTTTCGGTCGCTTCCCCGCGTCCCGGTGCTGCTGCTCTTTTGGGACGGGGATCCGGAGGAGGGCTATGATGCCCGCGTCAAGCTGCTCTTCGACGAGACCGTCGTGGAGCACCTCGACATCGAGTCCATCATGTTCCTGAGCGAGCGCATCCGGCAGCTCCTGTGCGGGGAGCCGGGGTAGGCGTTCCCTTTACGCGCCCGCCGGTTTGTGGCAGACTGTGTGAAATGAGAACAGGAATCGAACGGTCGTCGCGCCGGCCCTGAATGCATGGAGGAGGCGCTTCGAGACGACGGTCCAGGGAGACGAAAGGAGAGGACCATGCCTGAGTTCAGCTCGCCCTTCACCCTTCTCAAGAACGACAGGAAGCTCACCAAGGAGGAGCTCGTGCGGGCGATCCGCTTCATGATCGCCGCGGAGTACGAGGCCATTCAGCTGTACCAGCAGACCGCGGAGAGCACGGACGACCCCTTGGCCCGGGAGGTCCTGCTGGACATCGCGAACGAGGAGAAAGAGCATGCCGGCGAGTTCCTGCGTCTCCTCAGGGAGCTCGATCCGGACGAGGAGTCCTTTTACAAGGACGGCTATCAAGAGGTCGAGGAGATGATCGAGAAGGTGAAAAAGGAGGGCAAGGCCTAGCCTTTCCGTCGCGCCCCGAGCGCGTCCGGCACGGCGGTTCCATGGCCGGCC
>CAYVVQ010000098.1:4059-5787 GCA_964454455.1 uncultured Desulfobacterales bacterium
CGCGGTTGTTTTCGGTTTTCGTCCGGGCCGTTTCCCGGAGAAACGATGCCATGGCCCGGGACAGGGGCGATGAGGCGCGCCGCTTGTCCCGGATCATGAAGAAGTCCCGCGCCATGCGCCGGCCCTCGAGACGAAGCGCCGAGAGGGTTCCGTGAGCGAGGTCCGTCGCCAGGGCGTGATGCGAGAGGAAGGCCACGCCGAGGCCGGCCTTCACGCCTTCCTTGACCGCGGTGGAGGTTCCGAGGCGGGCGGACACCCTGAGAGCGTCCAGGCCCCGGCCGCCGGGCTCCCGGAGGTGATCCTCCAGCGTCCGCTGTGTGCCGGAGCCTTCCTCCCGCAGGATGAAAGGCTCGTCGCAGAGGTCCTCCATCGCGACCTCCTTCCTTCCGGCCCAGGGGTGATCGGCCCGCACCGCCAGCACGAGCTCGTCCTCCCACAAGACCTCGTGAACCAGGCGGCTGTCCCGGCTCCTCGATCCGACGACGCCCAGCTCGTAACGCCCGTTCAGCACCCCCTCGTGGATGCCTACCGTGTCGGCGATCTCGAGACGAACGGCCACCGAGGGGAACCGCTCGTGGAAACGCCCGAGCACGGCGGGGAGGAGGTACTCCCCGGGGATCGTGCTGCCGCCCAGGCTGAGCTCCCCCTGCTGGACGCCGAGGAAGTCCTCCATGTCCAGGCAGATCGAGCGCTTCATGTCCAGGAGCGAAAGGGCCTGCCGGTAGAGCCGCTCACCGGCCCTGGTCGGCATCACCCGGCGACCCAGGCGATCCAGCAGGCGCGTGCCGACGATGCGCTCCAGGTTGGCCACCCGCTCGCTCACGGAGGCCTGTACCAGGTGAACCTCCGAGGCGGCCTTCGAGAAGCTCTCCATTTCCACGACCTTGCAAAAAATCTCGAGCTGGCGGAGGTCGAAGTCGATACGGCGGTGCGGGTCGGTTCGAGGCCTTCTCAAAGGATCACCTCCTCGGCATCACAGGAAGCTCCGGTGGTTTGCATGGCATGCCCGGTTTCCTGTGGGCGGCGGGAGCCTTCAGTGTTCCTGGTGCCGCAAGATGTCCTCTAGGGTCGTGTCCTCGAAGATCCGCTTCATGGCCTCGTACGCTTTCCCCCAGACCGGGCGGATCAGGCATTCTTCGACGTGGTCGCATACCTCCGGGTCGCTGAGGCAGTCGAGCAGGAGGACCCGGGTCTCCAGGAGGTTCACCACCTCCCAGACACTGATCTCCGAGGGGGCCCTGGTCAGCATGTGACCGCCCTTCGGCCCCCTGACGCTGTCTATGAGTCCTTGTTTCTTCAGCGGGATGATCAGCTGTTCCAGGTACTTCACAGGGATATCCTGCCTTCGGGAGATGGCGCTCATGCTCAACGGACCCTGGCCGTAGTTGGAAGCCAGCTCCAGCATCAGGCGCATTCCATAGCGGCCGCGAGTCGAGAGCTTCATGAGTCGGGTTCCCCCAATGCGCGGGATCGATGAGCCGTCGAGCCCGCCGTGGACTGTCGCCCGGCACGGCGCCCAGACACAGACCATATTCGGATCACATACGGGTGTCAAGCGCTCGGTGGGTGCGTTCGAGCGGCCGTGCCGGAAGTCCCGCCGGGGAAAAACGGTACCCGTTGCGGCCGGGAACGGTCCGCCGGCTGAAGCCGGTCCTTGGAGCCGAAGGGCACTGTATTGACACGGAACCTGACGCCGTGCTTCCCTGTGGGGCGGGTTTCGGGCACGAG
>CAYVVQ010000098.1:5887-7552 GCA_964454455.1 uncultured Desulfobacterales bacterium
TCGGGCACGAGGATCCGGGTTGATCGCGGGCCGCCGTCCAGCCCCCTTCGGGCCTCGGAACGCGCTGGAATGCGATTGACATATGAGGGGGCGTATTCTAATGAACATGCAGGGTTCGCAGGGGCGGGGGCCGCGACGGCGAAGATGCCGGATGGGCGCCCCCGACCGAGGGGCTGCGGGTGATGCCTTCGACCCGGCCTCGGTTGACGTGAAGGCGAGAACAGGGTTTGGCGCATGAAGTGGAAGACGGGAGCCTGCATCCTCTGGGCCTCGATGCTCGCGCTCCTCCTGGCGGTCCATCCGGCCGGGGCCGGGGAGGCGGCCGGCGGGAGCGAGAGGGTGTTCACCCTCCGGGAGAGCGTCCTGGCGGCCCTGGACCGGAACTGGAACGTGAAGGTCCGAAAGGAGCAGATCAACGAGGCCGAGGCCGTCAAGAACCAGGCCTGGGCCGATTTTTTCCCCAAGCTCAGCACCACGTACGGATACACCCGTATGGACGAGCGAAAGACCACCGAGCCGGTGGACCTGGGACTGTTCCAGATCCCCGGCAGCGTTGTGCAGGTTCGGGACAACTACCAGTGGAAGATGACCGTCACGCAGCCCCTGTTCACCGGGTTCGCCCTGGTGAGCACCTACGAGCTGGGCAAGCTGGGGATCGACGAGGCCGAGCTGCAGCTGGAGCTGGAGAAGCTGGACCTGGTCCTGGCGGTCAAGCAGGCCTACTTCCGAATCCTCGAGGCGGATCGTCTCGTCGAAGTCGCCGAAAAGGCCGTGGAGTCCCTCCAGTCTCACGTGAAGGTCGCCAGCAGCTTTCACAAGGTGGGCATGATCCCCATCAACGACCTCCTCAAAGCGGAGGTGGAGCTGTCCAACGCGGAGCACGATCTGATCCAGGCGGAGAACGCGGCCCAGCTCGCCCGGGCCTCCTTCAACACGATCCTGGCCCGTCCCATCACCATGCCGGTGACGATCGAGGACATCCGGAGCTTTCGTCCCGAGACCGGGGTGTTTTTCGAGTACGTGGAAGAGGCGCTCGAGAAGCGACCGGAGATCAGGACGGTGGACGTGCGCCTCGAGCAGACCGCGCAGAGCCGGCGCCTGGCCAGAAGCGGCTACTACCCGGACGTCTCGCTCCAGTACGACTACATCCAGGAAGGGGACGAACCCTACGTGGAGGGGAGCGCCATCCACGATGCGAATCGCTGGCAGGTCATGGCCGTCCTCTCCTGGACGTTTTTCGAATGGGGAAAGACCCGCAGCGCCGTGCACGAGGTCGACAGCGTCCGGATGCAGCTGATCCAGACCCGTTCCGCGCTGGAGGACCAGATCCGCCTGGAGATCAAGCAGGCCTACCTGGACCTCGCCGAGGCCGAGAAGAACATCCCCACGACAACCAAGGCCGTCGAGCAGGCCGAGGAGAACCTGAGGGTGAGCCGGGAGAGGTACGAAGCGCAAGTCGCCACCTCCACCGAGGTGCTGGACGCCCAGACCCTGCTCACCAAGGCGAGGACGAACTACTACCGCGCCCTTTACAGCCATCACCTGGCCCGGGCGAGACTCGAGCGGGCCGTCGGCCTCCTGTGATCGCCCCGCTGGCGGACGGGCTGCCTTCGTGACGGACGGATTCGCAAGAGCCCGCTCACCCGCCGCTGGAAACGTTATGAC
>CAYVVQ010000098.1:7652-14480 GCA_964454455.1 uncultured Desulfobacterales bacterium
TATTGATATTTCCAGGGCAGATCTCAAGGTTCAGGGCTTTTTACGATCTCATCATGATTCAGCTGTTCAACGTTTCCAAGCAGTTCGGGCAGAACATGGCCCTCGCCGACGTCAATCTGAGAATTCGGCAGGGCGAGTTCGTCTTCGTCACCGGCCCGAGCGGCGCGGGCAAGACAACGCTCCTCCGCCTGATCTACGGGGCGCAGAGACCGAGTGACGGGTCCATCCTCATCAGCAACATCAATTTGAGCCGGATACGGCGGGACAAGCTGGACCTGATGCGGAGAAGAATCGGGTTCGTGTTCCAGGACTTCAAGCTCCTGCCCGGAAAGACGGCCTTCCAGAACGTGGCCCTGGCCCTGGAGGTCACCGGCGAACGCCCGTCGATCATCCGGAAGAAGACCCGGCAGATCCTGCGAGCCGTGGGATTGAGCGGAAAGGAAGGCCTCTATCCCCCGGAGCTCTCGGGGGGGGAGCAGCAGCGAATCGCCATCGCCCGGGCGATCATCAACGAGCCCATCATCCTGCTCGCGGACGAGCCCACGGGCAGCCTGGACCCGGACATCACCAAGGAGATCATGCTCCTCTTCCGGACGATCAACCTCCGGGGGACAACGGTCGTGCTCGCCACACACAGCCGGGAGCTGCTTCGGGACACGGAGCAGCGAACGGTGCTGCTCAAAGACGGGTGCGTCGTTCGGGAGACGCTTCCCGCACAGGACGCGCCGCCATGATCCCCCGTCTCTGGGTATACTTCGCGAAAAAGGCGCTTTCCAACATCCGCGAGCAGCGCTTCATTCACATGATCAGCATGGGCACCATCACCATCTCCTTCCTGCTGCTCGGGGCCTTTGTCCTTGTCGTGATCAACCTGAACTCCTGGCTCCTGGAGTGGGGCCAGTCCCTTTCCATGTCGGTCTACCTGGAGGACGGCATCGACGACAAGCGAAGGGACGAGATCCGCGAAGCGCTCAAGGGGATCCCGGACGCGGAGCTGCTCGGTTTCGTCGGCAAGGAGCAGGCCATGGAGGACCTGAGAGAGGCCTTCGGGGCCCAGGCGGCCCTCCTGGACGGCTTCGAGGAAAATCCCCTTCCCGCCTCATTCGAGCTCGTGTTCAAGGAGGCGGAGTTTCGGGACCTGGCTCCGGAGGCCGTCAAGGCCGAGCTGGAGTCCCTTCCGGGCGTCAAGGAGGTGCACTACAGCGAGCAGTGGATCGAGCGGTTCGAGGGGATCCTCGCCATGATCCAGGCGGGCGGCTTCATCATCGGGGGCCTGCTTTGCCTCGCCGTGCTGTTCATCACCACGAACACCATCAAGCTGACCATCTACGCCCGGCGCGACGAGCTGGAGATCTACAAGCTCGTGGGGGCGACGGATCGCTTCGTCAAGGTTCCGTTTCTCCTGGAGGGCGCGCTTCAAGGGCTCGTGGGCGGCACGGCCGCCCTGGCCGTCTTGTACGGCGCATACAGGCTCATTTCCTTGAAACCGTTGTACTCATCGGGCTTTCCGATTCTCCGGGTGGTGTTCCTCCCCCCGGAAATCGCGGCCGGGCTCATCGTTCTCAGCCTCATTCTGGGTCTCGCCGGGGGGATGATCGCCGTGGGCCGCTTCTTCAATCCCGGTCAGTGAGGTTCGGTTTCAGACCCGGTCTGTTCCCTATGCGATTCGAACGCTCCATACCCCCACGCACGGCCTTCGGGCGTTTTGTCGCGGCCTCCGCGGCCGTCGCACTGGTTTTCTCCGCGGCCCCCGGGCGGGCGGAGCATCCCCGGGACGACCAGATCCGCAAGATCGAGGAGGAGCTGTTCAGGGAACGGGAGCAGTACGTGAAGTTCGACGTCAAAGAGAAAAACCTGCTCGGGCAGCTTTCGGAGATCGAGAAACGCATCGCGGAGAAACGGGAGCTCCTGGTTTCCATCCGGAAAAGGATCCAGGCCCAGCGCTCGGCGCTGGAGGTCAAGCAGGGGAAACTCGAGCGGTTGGAGATCGAGGCCGACGACGTGCGCTCCAGGCTGGGCAGTCGGGTGGTGGCCTACTACAAGTATGCGAGAAGGGGCTACGTGAAGCTGCTGGCCACGGCGGGGGATCTCGACGAGCTGAGAAAACGGATGTACTACCTCCGGATCATCATGGAGCGGGACCGGATCCTGCTCGAACGGATGCTGGGTGTGCTGTCCGAGCACAGGGCGCAGTTGGATGCCGTGGACGAGAAGCTTCGGGTGGTCACCCGCCTGGAGGCAGAGGAGTCGGAGCAGCTGGCCATGCTGAAGGAGGAGCTCGAGAAAAAGGTCCTCCTGCTCATGAAGATCCATCAAGAGAAGGAGTTTTACGAAACGGCGGTCCAGGAGCTCCAGGCCGCGGCGCGGAGCCTGAAGGAAACCCTGGACGACCTGGACGATCGACCGGAACGAAACGTAAGGCTGGCATCCGATTTCGTCGATTTCAAGGGAAAGCTCCGGCTTCCCTTCGAGGGAAAGGTGATCGAAAACTACCATCCCCTCGGGACGGGTCCCGTCCTGACCCACAAAGGCGTCTTCATCCAGGGGGAGTCCGGGGGTGCGGTGGAGGCGATCTACGACGGCCGAGTGGATTTCTCGGGCTGGTTGAAGGGCTACGGGCAGATCATCATCATCAACCACGGTTCCCGATACTTTTCGGTCTGCGCGCATCTGTCGGAAAGAAAGGTGGAAAAAGGAGACCTGGTTCGCACGGGAGACGTGATCGGGCTTGCCGGGGAATCCGGCTCCCTGTCCGGTCCGGGGCTCTACTTCGAGCTCAGGGAGGCCGGGGAGACCCTCGATCCGGTGGCCTGGCTAAATGTTCATTGACGTATGTGACGGATGGGATTAGCATATTTGATTACGTCCGCGCTGATCCCTTCGGGCTCTCCCGGTCTGCTTTCGCGTGGAGGGACGGGTTGATGCGAAGGGAGCACGGTTGATCGAAAAACCAATCAATTCAGGAGCATTCATGAAGCGTTCATTTGGAAAAGCCTCCGTCTGCGCCTTCTGGCTTTGCGTTCTCATCTCCGGGCTCCTCTTCCTTCAGGGAAGCGGCTCCGATGTCAAGGCCGGCACCGACGAGGTGTACAAGAACATCGAGGTGTTCGCCGAGGTGCTGAGGCAGATCGAAGAGAACTACGTGGAACCCCAGGACTCCGAAGAGCTGATCTACGCCGCGATCAAGGGCATGGTGGAAGGCCTCGATCCTCATTCCGCCTTTATGACCAAGCAGGAGCACAAGGACCTGATGATCGAGACCAAGGGAAGTTTCTCGGGGGTGGGTATCGAGATCACCACCCGTGACAACCTCATCACCGTGGTCTCTCCCATCGAGGGGACGCCGGCTTACCGGGCGGGCATCAAGGCGGGCGACCAGATCATCGCGATCAACGACGAACCCACGAACGAGATGACGCTGTCCGACGCCGTGAAGCGAATTCGGGGACCCAAAGGGTCCGACGTCAAGCTCACCGTCCGCCGCGAGGGAAGCGACAAGCCCCTCGACTTCAGCATCACCCGGGACGTGATTCCGCTCCGCAGCGTGAGGCACCATCAGCTCACCCCGGAGGTGGGGTATGTGCGGATCTCCAACTTCCAGAGCAAGACGGAGCGTGATTTGAAGTCCGCCTTGAAGACACTGGAGGAAGAGAAGATCGAGGGCCTCATTCTCGATCTCAGAAACAACCCCGGAGGGCTGCTCGATCAGGCCATCAAGGTGTCGGACCTGTTCCTCGACGAGGGGCTCATCGTGAGCACCAAGGGAAGGGACTCCTCCCAGAACATGGAGATCTCGGCTCAGAGGAACGGTCGGCCCCGCACCTACCCGATGATCGTGCTGGTCAATGAGGGCAGCGCAAGCGCTTCGGAGATCGTCGCCGGCGCTCTTCAGGACAACAAGCGGGCGCTCGTCCTGGGGACCAAGACCTTCGGGAAGGGATCGGTGCAGACCATCCTGCCCCTGTCTGACGGCTCCGGGCTCCGGCTGACCACGGCCAGGTACTACACGCCCAGCGGCAACTCCATCCAGCTCGAGGGGATCATACCGGACATCGAGCTTGCCTTCGTGCCGCCCAAGGAAGACGGCGAGGCCCCCGCCCGGCCCCATTTTCTTCGGGAGAAGGACCTCAAGGGGCACATGGAGGACGATAGGGACCCGGAGGGGCAGGAGTCGAAGGAAGAGGAGGCCGGGGAAGTGGATGAAAGGGCGGAGGAGCTCATGGAGCGGGACAACCAGGTCAGGCACGCGCTTCAGCTGCTCCAGACCTGGAACATCTTCTCCCAGATCAAGTCCGCACCCTAAGCCGACGCACGCGCTTCTTCGAGTGACGCCGCCCGACCGAGGTGAGAGCGTGGAACCGGTGGAGCCTGGGCGGCGGCTTGCGCCATGTCGCGGAAAAAGAAGACCACGAAAAAGCGGAGCAAGCGGAAGAGGCCCCAGGGGAGCAGGATGGCCCTGTGGGCCGCCGGGTGCCTCTTCCTGTCGGGAGGGGCCCTCGCGGCCCTTTTCCTGTATCACGAGGATCGGCGCACGGTCGCTCGCGTCCAACCCGCCTACGAAGAGGTCCATTCACGCCTGCCGGCCGTCCAGGAAGAGATCGCACGCATCGATCGGGCCGTTTACGACCTGCTGTACCGCCGGGGGATCTATGAGAGCGACATCTTGTTCACGGATGTGGCGCATCGGGTCGAGGACGGCGACTCCTGGGACTTCACCGAGATCACGGTGCGTCTCGGGGACGAGGAGCAGCGCCGGCGGGTCGGTGCAAAGCTCCGGTCCGAGCTGGAAGCGCTGAGCCCCAGGGTGACGTTTCAAGCCGAAGCGGAGCCCTCGGGCGAGATCGGCTACCGGGTCCGCGCCGGGGATCGGTACACGCACCGCATCCGCCTCGTTCTCCCGGAGCGGCCGGAGCCGCCTCCGGCGAGACGCATGCCCAGGGTGGCGATCATCATTGACGACCTGGGGTACGACTGCGCTCTGGCCGGGGCCTTCGCCTCCCTGGACATTCCGGTGACCCTGTCGGTGCTTCCCATGGCGCCGCACACGGCGGAGGCGGCTGCGGCGGCCGGGAAGAATGGCCGCGAGCTGATGCTCCATCTCCCCATGGAGCCCAAGGGGTACCCGGAGCTGAATCCCGGCCCCGGCGCCCTGCTCAACAGGATGAACGGCGAGGAGATCCGAACCCTCGTCGCACGGCACCTGGATCAGGTCCCCGGGGCCCGCGGAGTGAACAACCACATGGGCTCCTCCTTCACGGAGCGGGAGGGCAAGGTGGCCGTGGTGCTGGAGGAGGTGCGCAGGAAGGGCCTGTTCTTCGTGGACAGCAAGACCACGGGCCGTTCCGTGGCCTACCCCCTGGCCCGCAAGATGGGGGTGCCGGCCGCGTCGAGAAGCGTCTTCCTGGACAATGAGCCCACCGCCCGGTCCGTTGGGATCCAGGTGGAACGGCTCCTGGGAATCGCCCGGCACCAGGGGGCGGCCGTTGCGATCGCGCATCCGTTTCCGGGAACGCTGAAGGCCCTGAGGGGGGAGGGTGAGCGGCTCCAGGGGGCGGCCGAGATCGTGACGGTGTCCGAGCTCGTGGAGTAGGGCTCACATTATTTTCACAAATCGAAGGCCGAGCCCCTTTTTCTGCTTGAAATCGGTGAGGGGCGGATGTATAGTGTATTTGAACACTGGGCACGAGACGAGCGCACCACCAACGAGCGGGGACCGGGACCCATATCCATTCCCCGCTCATCTGACTTCGGGGTGCGAGCAACCGGGCCGGCGTTTGGGGCGGGAGGTCGAACAAACAATTTTTTCACGAAAGCGAAAAAAAAGTATTGACTTCCTGTTTTCGAGGCAGTATTAATTAGGGCTTTCGAGGTTGCAGAACTCAAGGGCGGGAACGCCGAGTGCGGCAGCCGGATCGGGCCGAATTTCAAGGCCTTGCTCTTTGAAAACTAAATAGCGACTTTGGTGAGCAGGTCTCCGTTTGAACAACGGATCCGTGAGGATCTCAGGATTTAACTGGAGAGTTTGATCCTGGCTCAGAATGAACGCTGGCGGCGTGCATAACACATGCAAGTCGAACGAGAAATCCCGCCTTCGGGTGGGAGAGTAAAGTGGCGCACGGGTGAGTAACGCGTGGGTAACCTGCCCCTGAATTCGGGATAACTCCGCGAAAGCGGTGCTAATACCGAATGTTGTCACAGGGACCGTGGTCCCTGGGATGAAAGGTGACCTCTCCATGGAAGTTGCCGTTCGGGGAGGGGCTCGCGTACCATTAGCTTGTTGGTGGGGTAATGGCCTACCAAGGCTACGATGGTTAGCTGGTCTGAGAGGATGATCAGCCACACTGGCACTGAAACACGGGCCAGACTCCTACGGGAGGCAGCAGTGAGGAATTTTGCGCAATGGGGGAAACCCTGACGCAGCAACGCCGCGTGAGTGATGAAGGCCTTCGGGTCGTAAAGCTCTGTCAAGTGGGAAGAACCCATCCCGGCCCAACAGGCTGGGGTGTTGACGGTACCACTGAAGGAAGCACCGGCTAACTCCGTGCCAGCAGCCGCGGTAATACGGAGGGTGCAAGCGTTGTTCGGAATTACTGGGCGTAAAGAGCGTGTAGGCGGCAAGGTAAGTCAGGCGTGAAAGCCCTGGGCTTAACCCGGGAAGTGCGTTTGAAACTGCCTCGCTCGAGTATGGGAGAGGAGAGTGGAATTCCCGGTGTAGAGGTGAAATTCGTAGATATCGGGAGGAACACCCGTGGCGAAGGCGACTCTCTGGACCAATACTGACGCTGAGACGCGAAAGCGTGGGGAGCAAACAGGATTAGATACCCTGGT
>CAYVVQ010000099.1:0-14064 GCA_964454455.1 uncultured Desulfobacterales bacterium
CGCGAGGGTGGTCGGACCGTGGGCGCCGGCGTCATCGCCGAAATCATCGAGTAGCGCGAGAGCTGACGGGGCGACGCTTCCTGCGGAAAGCCCCAAACGGAGTAACAGGGTATGCGGGACATCATTACACTCGCCTGTGAAGAGTGCAAAAAACGGAACTACACAACGACGAAGAACAAGCGAAAGACACCGGACAAGCTTGCTTTCAAGAAGTACTGCCCGTCGTGCAGGACGCACACCCTGCACAAGGAGACAAAGTAAGGCGAACGCGCTGCATGCAGGCCAGTAGCTCTAACGGCTAGAGCACCGGACTCCAAATCCGGGTGTTGGGGGTTCGAATCCCTCCTGGCCTGCCAATCCGTCCATCTTTGTCCGAGGGCACCGGGCTCGGTGTTTTTCCCCAGGGTGGCTGAACCGAGACATGAAGAAGCCGGCGAGCAAGAAAAAAAAGAAACGGAGCGGCAGGAAGCGGTCCCAGGGGGATGCCGGGACGCAGGCACCCAGTTCGGAGGCGGTGGCGCCTGCGGCCGAGGAGCCGCAGGAGAAGCCCAATAGCGAGCAGAAACGGGTTTCCGTTCCGCCGACGCCCAAGCGCGACGCCGACAAGCGATCCGAGAAGAAGAAAGAGGACAAGAAGTCCATCGGGTCCTACGTCTCCATGGCGACCACGTTTTTGAGGGAGGCGCGCGTCGAGCTCAGGAAGGTGAAGTGGCCCACTCGGAAGGAGCTCCTCGCTTCGACGGCGATGGTTATTTTGCTGGTCCTCATTGCAGCGCTCTTTCTGGGTGTGATCGATTTCGGCCTGATCAAGATCATCAGAACCGTCGTGGGGTAAACCCCGGTTCCACCCCGCCGGGACAGGACCCGCTCGCGGGTGAAGGGGGCCAAGCGACCCTCCGGGTGCATGGTATGGTAGAGTACACTGAGAACGACGAGAACACCGGGACCACCGCCGACGATGCCGCGACCGATCCGGATCTGAAATGGTACGTGGTGCACACCTACTCGGGGTTCGAGCACAAGGTGAAGCTGAACCTGGAGGAAAGGATCCGAACCCTCGGGCAGGAGCGCTGGTTCGGCAAGGTCGTCGTTCCCACCGAGCAGGTGGTGGAGCTGAAAAAGGGGCAGAAAAAGACCTCCTCGAGAAAGTTCTACCCCGGCTACATCCTGGTTCAAATGGTCCTGAACGATGACACCTGGCACACCGTGAACAACACGGCCAAGGTGACCGGCTTTGTAGGCGGCGGCGGGCAGAAGCCTACCCCCATCCCCGACAAAGAGGCGGATCGAATCATCCGGCAGATGGAGGAGGGAATCACCAAGCCGAAGCCGAGGTTCACCTTCGAGGAAGGGGACGAGGTGCGGGTCGTCGACGGGCCGTTCAGCAACTTCCAGGGGACCGTCTCGGAAGTGAAGCCGGACAAGGAGAAGCTCAGGGTGCTCATCACCATCTTCGGCCGTGCCACGCCCGTGGAGCTCGACTTCATCCAGGTGAACAAGATCTGATCGCCCGCGGAAGCGGGACGCGTCGTGAAGGGCCGGGCCCGAGAGTTTGCCGCGTCGGCTGAGCGGGCCTTTGAGGAACTGTCAAACGGGAAATCCGGACCCCGGTGAGTCGGGCGGGGGCGGAACCGAGAGGAGCCGAGAGGGTAGGTCATGGCCAAGAAAATCATTGCCAACGTGAAGCTTCAGGTCAAGGGTGCACAGGCGAACCCGTCCCCGCCCATCGGGCCGGCGTTGGGCCAGCACGGCGTCAACATCGCCGAGTTCTGCAAGGCGTTCAATGCGAAGACCCAGGATCAGGCGGGAACGGTCATTCCCGTGGTGATCACCATCTATGCGGACCGGTCCTTTTCCTTCATCACCAAGACGCCGCCCGCTGCGGTACTGCTCAAGCAGGCGGCCAAGATCGCCAAGGGATCGAGCGAACCCAACAAGGAAAAGGTGGGTCAGGTGAGTCGATCCCAGGTGGAGGAGATCGCGAAGCAGAAGTTCGAGGATCTGAACGCCTACGATGTGGAGCATGCGGGCCGGATCATCGCAGGAACGGCCAGGAGCATGGGAATCACCGTCACGGATTGACGCCGCAGAGGCGTAGGGAAAAAAATACATGCCGGGCTCCGCGCGTATGGGGTCCATCCAGAATAACAGTCCGCCTGTTGTTGGTTTCCAATCCGGAGGGAGGGTCGCCGCGAAACGGGTCGGCCATGCATTCCCGGATGGAGACGGGACGATTCGAGGGGATCATCGGTCATGGTTGCAAGAGGAAAGAAGTACAGGGAAGCAGCGGCCAAGGTAGTCACGGGCAGAAGGTACGGCTTCAAGGAGGCCGTGCAGGCGGCTCTGGACAGCGCTTACGGCAAGTTCGACGAAACCGTGGACATCGCCGTCAGGCTGGGTGTCGATCCACGGCATGCGGACCAGATGGTCCGAGGGACCGTGGTTCTGCCCAACGGCGTCGGAAAAGAGGTCCGGGTCCTGGTCTTCGCCAAGGGCGAGAAGGAGAAGGAGGCCTCTGAGGCGGGCGCCGATTACGTGGGTTCCGACGACTACGTGGAAAAGATCCAGAACGGCTGGCTGGAGTTCGACAAGGCGATCGCCACGCCCGACATGATGGGGGCGGTGGGCAAGCTCGGACGGGTCCTGGGGCCTCGGGGCCTGATGCCCAATGCCAAGCTGGGCACGGTTACCTTCGACGTGGCCAGGGCCGTGAAAGAGGTCAAGGCGGGCAAGATCGACTTTCGTGTCGAAAAGGCCGGCATCGTCCACGCGCCGATGGGAAAGGTCTCCTTCGGTATGGAAGGGCTGGTACAGAACATCGCCGCATTCATGGACACCATCCTGCGACTGAAACCTCCTGCGAGCAAAGGGACCTACCTCCGGGGAATCGCTATCTCCACGACCATGGGGCCGGGCATCAAAGTCGATCCGGCGACCATGAAAGAGCTGGCCGCTCCGTAACCACCGGCGCCTTCGTAAAAGGCGCTGGAAAGCGGGAGATCTGACCTTTTCGTCTCCACAGGCTGCGACGTTGCCGGCGGCGGCCGAGCGGATGTTTTTGGGGTGCCGGTTCGGCGTTCGGCCCCTGTCCGGGTCGATCCGGAGAGGGGGCGATGAATGCAGAACCGGCTGATGATATTTGTGGAATTCGCCCTGGAATCGCAGAAAAAAGGCGGGACCGGGGCGTGAAAGCGGTCAAAGACAGTGGGTGCCTTTTCGGCTTAAATGCTTGTTCCTGCCCGGCCGGCAGCGGCCTCCGGGCAAGGACGGGTCTCCCCTCCGGAGCGGGGAAGCGGATCGTTCCGGGCGGAACCTTAAGCCTACCGAGACCACGACAATCAACGTGAACACTCCCGGGGGCGCCCCTGACTCTGGCCTGTCGTGATGCCAATCCAGAGAGGGGGTGATTGTTTTTTGGAAAGACAAAAGAAAGAGGCCTTCGTGGCCGATGTGAAGGAGCGGCTGGGACGCGCTCAGGCGACCTTTCTCGTGGACTACAAGGGGCTCGATGTCGCAGCCATGACCCGTCTTCGGAAGGAGCTGCGCGATGCCGGGTCCGAGTTCCAGGTGGTCAAGAACCGACTGCTGGTCCTGGCCAGCCGGGACACGGACACGGGCGTGATGATGGAGCAGTTCACCGGGCCCTGCGCCCTCGCCATCACTTATGACGACGTGGTGGCGCCCGCCAAGGTGCTGGCCGACACCGAGAAGGGCAACAAGAAGCTCGAGATCAAGGCCGGCCAGATGGCGGGTAAGCTCATGGACTCCGAGTCGATCCGACGCCTGGCCAAGCTGCCCGGGCGCGAGGAGCTGCTGGCGCAGGTTCTGGCCGCCATGCAGGCCGTGCCGGGATCCTTCGTGAGGGTGCTCAACGGCGTGGCCGTGGAGTTCCTGAACGTGCTCAAGGCCGTGGAAGACAAGAAGAGCGCCGAGGCCTGAAGCCGGCCGGTGAAGGGCTTCGTGCAGACCATACACATCAAGGAGTGACGGAGGTCAACCAAAGCAATGGCAGACAACATTTCCAAAGACGACGTGATTGAGTTCATTTCCAATATGACCGTGCTCGAGCTCTCGGAGCTCGTAAAGGAGTTGGAGGACAAGTTCGGTGTGAGCGCCGCGGCGCCGGTGGCGGTCGCTGCACCCGGCGGCGCCGGTCCCGCCGAGGAGGCAGAAGCCGAGAAGACCGAGTTCGACGTTGTCCTGACGGGTGTGGGGGACAAGAAGATCCAGGTCATCAAGGTGGTCAGGGCCATCACGGGCCTGGGCCTGAAGGAAGCGAAGGCCTTGGTGGACGGAGTCCCCGGAGCGGTAAAGGAAGGCGTGAACAAGGAAGAGGCCGAGGACATCCAGAAGCAGCTCGAGGAAGCCGGGGCCGCGGTCGAGGTCAAGTAGTCGTTCATCCATTCCGTAGGGCGGGGCCATACCCGCCTCGGGCGGGTTGTTCCCCGCCGCCTTCGGAGGGTCGACGCCCTCGAGGCGGCGCCCCGAACGCAGGGAGACGACGGCCCCGCACACCGCCCTGCGCTTGCGGGCCTTGCGAGTGTCGTTTTGCCGGCCAAAGGACATGTACTGGAAGATCGCCATTGTGCGATTCGAACAGTCCGGTCCGGGAAGGCATGAGGAGTTCAGATGAAGGCGAATGATGGCTACAGCCGCCATGTGAGAAGGAACTTCGGGAAGATCCGGAAGATCATCGGAATCCCGAATCTGATCGAAATGCAGAAGGAGTCCTACGAGCGCTTCCTGCAGAAGGACGCACTCCAGGAAGACCGGATGGAGGTCGGCCTGCAGGGGGCCTTTCGAAGCGTCTTCCCGATCCAGGACTTCAGCGGGACCTCTTCGCTCGAGTTCGTCCGCTACTCTTTCGAGGACAACAAGTACAGCGAGGAGGAGTGCCTGGCCAAGGGAATGTCCTTCGAGGCCCCTCTCAAGCTGACCGTTCGTCTTCTGGTCTTTGACACGGATGTCGAGGACGGAACCAAGAGCATCCGGGACATCAAGGAGCAGGAGATCTATTTCGGCACCCTCCCCATGATGACGGATCGGGGTACCTTCATCATCAACGGGACGGAGCGGGTGATCGTCAGCCAGCTGCACAGGTCGCCGGGCGTGTTCTTCGACCACGACAAAGGGAAGACCCACTCCAGCGGAAAGTTTCTTTACTCCGCCAGGGTGATTCCGCTCCGGGGGTCCTGGCTGGACTTCGAGTTCGATCCCAAGGATCTGCTCTACGTCCGGATCGATCGCAGGAGAAAGTTCCCGGCCACCACGTTTCTCAAGGCCCTGGGATACTCCACGGAGGATCTCCTGCGGGAGTTCTACGACACCGAGACCATCCGGATCGGCAAGACGGAGTGCCTGCGGCCTGCGAATCTCGACGTGCTCTACCAGAACCGGCTCAGCAAGGAGATCGTCCACCCCAAGACCAAGAAGGTCCTGGCCAAGGCCGGGGACAAGTACACCAAGCGGCTTCACAGGCAGATCGAGGCCGCCAAGATCGACGCCGTTCCGGTCCGGTTCGAGGACATGCAAGGCAGGGTGGTCGCGGAAGACGTGTTGGATCCCGCCACGGGCGAGGTCCTGGTGAGCGGAAACCAGCCCCTCACCCAGGACACCCTGGAGACCATCCAGGAGAAGGGGATCGCCGAGATCAGCTGCCTGGTCCTGGAAGGTCCCGAGGTGAGCACCGCCATACGGGACACCATTCTCCTCGACAAGATCGAGACGGGCGAAGAGGCCATTCTGGAGATCTACCGGAAGATGCGGCCCAGCAGCCCGCCCACCCAGGAGGTGGCGAACAACTTCTTCAACAGCCTCTTCTTCACCCTGTCCACCTACGACCTTTCCCCGGTGGGCCGTCTCAAGCTGAACTACCGGCTGAACAGGAGTGAGCCTTTCGAGACGCGGGTCCTCGTGAAGGACGACATCATCGCCACGGTCAAGGAGTTGATCCGCTTGAAGACCTCCGAGGCCATGGTGGACGACATCGACAACCTCGGAAACCGCCGGGTCCGGTCCGTGGGCGAGCTCCTGGAGAACCAGTACCGGATCGGCCTGGTCCGGATGGAGCGGGCGATCAAGGAGCGCATGAGCCTCCAGGAGGTGGAGACCCTTATGCCGCACGACCTGATCAACTCGAAGCCCGTCTCCGCCGTGGTGAAGGAGTTCTTCGGGACCAGCCAGCTGTCCCAGTTCATGGACCAGACCAACCCCCTGTCCGAGGTGACCCACAAGCGGAGGCTCAGCGCGCTCGGCCCTGGAGGGCTCACCCGGGAGCGCGCCGGGTTCGAGGTCCGGGACGTCCACCCGACCCACTACGGCCGCATCTGTCCCATCGAGACGCCGGAAGGGCCCAACATCGGCCTCATCGTGAGCCTGAGCACTTACGCGCGGGTCAACGACTTCGGCTTCATCGAGACGCCCTACCGGGTGGCCGGGGAGGGCAAGGTGGGAAAGGAGATCGACTACCTGTCCGCCCTGGACGAAAAGGACTATCCCATAGCCCAGGCGAACGCCCCCCTCGACAAGAAAGGGAGCTTCGTCAACCCCGAGGTCGCTGTTCGGATCGAGGGCGAGGCGGGCAAGACGCCCAACCAGGACGTTCGCTACATGGACGTCTCCCCCGATCAGCTCGTGAGCGTTTCCGCCTCCCTCATCCCCTTTCTGGAGCACGACGACGCGAACCGGGCCCTCATGGGGTCCAACATGCAGCGCCAGGCCGTGCCCCTTCTCAAGGCCAGGTCCCCGCTCATCGGGACCGGCATCGAGGGCGTGGTGGCCAAGGACTCGGGCGTGAGCGTGGTGGCCAAGGCCTCCGGGATCGTGGAGGACGTGGACGCCTCGCGCATCGTGGTGCGAACGCACAAGCCCGGCGAGGGCGAGGACGAGGTGAAGATCTACAAGCTCGTCAAGTACAAGAAGTCCAACCAGAACACCTGCTACACGCAGAAGCCGATCGTCCAGCGGGGACAGTGGGTCGAGGCGGGGGAGATCATCGCCGACGGGCCGGCCACGGAGCTCGGCGAGCTGGCCCTGGGCCAGAACGTCATGGTGGCCTTCATGTCCTGGGGCGGTTACAACTTCGAGGACTCCATCATCGTGAGCGAGCGGGTGGTCAAGGAGGACATCTACACCTCCATCCACATCGAGGAGTTCGAGGTCGTCTCCCGGGACACCAAGCTCGGCAGGGAGGAGATCACGCGCGACATCCCCAACGTGGGGGAGGAAGCGCTCAAGAACCTCGACGAGAGCGGCATCGTCAAGATCGGAGCCGAGGTCAAGCCGGGCGACATCCTCGTGGGGAAGATCACCCCCAAGGGGGAGACCCAGCTCTCTCCCGAGGAGAAGCTCCTGCGGGCCATCTTCGGGGACAAGGCCGGGGACGTCAAGGACACCTCCCTGCGCGTTCCCCCCGGCGCCGAGGGGACCGTGATCGACGCCCGCGTGTTCGCGCGTCGAGGCGTGGAAAAGGACCAGCGGACCCTGGAGATCGAGGGGGCGGAGCGTGCCAGGCTCGAGAAGGACAAGGACGACCAGGTCAAGATCGTCGAGCGGAGCGCGCGCACCCGGCTCAAGGAGATCCTCGTCGGAAACAAGCTCAAGACGAACCTGCGTGAGAAGGGCAAGACCAAGGCGGTCCTGAGCAACCGCAAGAGCATCACCGAAGAAGACGTGGACCGGATCCCCGTGGCCCTGTGGGCGGGGGCCGACCTGAAGGCCTCCATGGACCTGATCGAGGAGATGGAGTCCATCGTGGAGGCCTATCTCGAGCGCATTCGCAGGATCGAGGATCTCTTCGAGCTGAAGCTCGAGATGCTCAGCCAGGGGGATGAGCTCGCGCCGGGCGTGATCAAGATGGTCAAGGTCTACGTGGCCATCAAGCGAAAGCTCTCCGTGGGAGACAAGATGGCGGGCCGCCACGGCAACAAGGGCGTGCTCTCCAGGATCCTCCCCATCGAGGACATGCCCTACTTCGACGACGGGACGCCCGTGGACATCATCCTGAATCCCCTCGGGGTCCCCTCGCGGATGAACGTGGGCCAGGTGCTGGAGACCCACCTGGGCTGGGCGTCCAAGGCCCTGGGCAGGCAGGTGGGAGAGCTTCTGGACTCCTTTCACAAGACACAGGCGAAAAAGGGAGTCACCGCGATTCGGAAGTCGCTGAAGGACGCCTTTTCCCCTGTCGAGTACAACCAGCACTTCAAGGACCTGAGCGACGACGATCTCGTGGACGGTGCCCGTCTCGCCCGCGAGGGCGTCCACATGGCCTCGCCGGTCTTCGACGGGGCCAAGGACGAGATCCAGGACTGCCTGGAAAAGGCGGGTCTGCCCGTGACCGGGCAGGCCACGCTCTATGACGGGAGGACGGGCGAGCCCTTCGACCGCCAGGTGACCGTGGGCATCATGTACATCATGAAGCTCCACCACCTGGTGGACAACAAGATTCACGCCCGCTCCATCGGACCTTACTCCCTCGTGACGCAGCAGCCCCTGGGAGGCAAGGCCCAGTTCGGAGGTCAGCGGCTGGGAGAGATGGAGGTCTGGGCCATGGAGGCCTATGGGGCCGCTTACTCACTCCAGGAGTTCCTCACCGTCAAATCGGACGATGTGGCCGGACGCACACGCATGTACGAGCGCATCGTCAAGGGAAACAACATCCTCGAGGCCGGTCTGCCGGAGTCCTTCAAGGTTCTGCTCAAGGAGCTCCTGAGTCTCGGTCTCGAGGTTCAGCTTTTCGAGGACAGCGAGGCCTAGGTCAACCTGTTCCACCACGGGGGCGGGGATCGCGTGACAAGGCCTCCCTCCGGAAAAGGAGCCGACATTGGAAGAGCTCTACAACTTCTTCTCGAAGCCGAAAGACCCGTCCAGCTTCAATGCGGTCAAGATCTCCCTTTCTTCACCGGAGAAGATCCGCGAGCGAAGCTACGGCGAGGTGAAGAAACCCGAGACCATCAACTACCGGACCTTCAAGCCGGAGCGGGACGGCCTTTTCTGCTCCAAGATCTTCGGGCCCATCAAGGACTACGAGTGCAACTGCGGCAAGTACAAGCGCATGAAGCACCGGGGAATCGTCTGCGAGAAGTGCGGCGTGGAGGTGATCCAGTCCAAGGTCCGGCGGGAGCGCATGGGCCACATCGAGCTCGCCGCGCCGGTGGCCCACATCTGGTTCCTCAAGTGCCTCCCCTCGAAGATCGGGAACCTCGTCGATCTCACCCTGAAGGACCTCGAGAGGGTGCTCTACTTCGAGAACTTCATCGTCATCGATCCCAAGGACACGCCCCTGACCCGGGGGACGCTGCTCACGGACGAGCAGCTCATGCGGGTCCGCGAGGACTACGGCGACCGCTGCGAGGTGGGGATCGGCGCCGAGGCCGTCAAGAAGATGCTGGGCGAGCTGGAGCTGGAGGAGCTGTCCGGGACCCTGCGCGCCGAGATGATCGAGACGCGGTCGGACGCGAAGCGGAAGAAGCTCGCCAAGCGCCTCAAGGTGATCGACGCCTTCCGGGACTCCAAGAACCATCCCCAGTGGACCATTCTCGACGTGATCCCCGTGCTGCCCCCCGACCTCCGTCCCCTGGTTCCTCTGGACGGCGGGCGGTTCGCCACATCGGATCTCAACGACCTCTACCGCCGGGTCATCAACCGGAACAACCGGCTCAAGCGGCTCCTCGAGCTGAACGCGCCGGAGATCATCGTCCGGAACGAGAAGCGGATGCTGCAGGAGGCGGTGGACGTCCTGTTCGACAACGGCCGCCGCGGCAAGGTGGTGACCGGGGCGAACAAGCGGCCCTTCAAGTCCCTGAGCGACATGCTCAAGGGCAAGCAGGGGCGGTTCCGCCAGAACCTGCTGGGCAAGCGTGTGGACTACTCGGGGCGATCCGTCATCGTGGTGGGTCCGGACCTGCGGCTTCACCAGTGCGGGCTTCCCAAGAAGATGGCCCTGGAGCTCTTCAAGCCGTTCATCTACAACAAGCTGGACGAGAAGGGGCTGGCCACGACCATCAAGAGCGCCAAGAAGATGGTGGAGCGCGAGACCTACGAGGTCTGGGACGCCTTGGACGAGGTGGTCCAGGAGTACTGCATCCTCCTGAACCGGGCGCCGACCCTGCACAGGCTCGGCATGCAGGCCTTCGAGCCCACCCTGATCGAGGGAAAGGCCATCCAGCTGCACCCCCTCGTCTGCACCGCCTTCAACGCCGACTTCGACGGGGACCAGATGGCGGTGCACGTGCCGCTTTCCATCGAGGCCCAGATCGAGGCGCGGGTGCTCATGATGTCCACGAACAACATCCTGTCCCCCGCGAACGGCGAGCCCATCATCGTGCCCAGCCAGGATATCGTCCTGGGCATCTACTACATGACCCGGGAAAGGCCGTTTCAGAAGGGCGAGGGCAGGGCCTTCTCGAGCCCGAGGGAGGTCCGGATCGCACATGACGCGGGCGAGCTCGACCTGCACACCATGATCCGGGTCCGCGTCAACGGCAAGCTCGAGGAGACCACCACCGGACGGGTCCTGCTCTACGAGATCTTTCCCAGCCACCTTCCCTTCGAGCTCGTCAACCGCGTGATGAACAAGAAGGAGCTGCGCAACCTGGTCAACGAGTCCTACCGGCGGGAGGGCATCAAGGCCACGGTCATCCTCTCCGACCGGCTCAAGGACGTCGGGTACAAGTACGCGACCCTCTCGGGCATCTCCATCTCCATGAACGACATGATCATCCCGTCCCGCAAGGACGAGATCCTGAAGAGCGCCGACACCGAGGTTCGCCGGATCGACGACCAGTACAAGGGGGGCTTGATCACGGACGGAGAGAAGTACAACAAGGTGGTGGACATCTGGGCGCAGTCCACGGAGAAGATCGCCGGGGAGATGATGGAGGAGATGGCGGTCGAGGAGGTGGAGAAGGGGGACGGGGAGACCGTGACGACCCCGAGCTTCAACCCCATCTACATGATGTCGGACTCCGGGTCCCGGGGAAGCAAGGACCAGATGCGCCAGCTGGCCGGGATGCGCGGGCTCATGGCCAAGCCCAGCGGGGAGATCATCGAGACTCCGATCACCTCCAACTTCCGGGAAGGGCTGACCGTCCTCCAGTACTTCATCTCCACCCACGGCGCGCGCAAGGGGCTCGCGGACACGGCCCTCAAGACCGCCAACTCGGGCTACCTGACCCGGAGGCTCGTGGACGTGGCCCAGGACACGGTGATCGTGGAGGAGGACTGCGGGACCCTGGACGGGATCTGGGTCTCCTCGCTCGTGGAGGGCGGAGAGATCATCCAGCGCGTCGGGGACCGGATCCTGGGCCGGGTGGCGCTCCAGGACATCTACGACCCCATCAACGGCGAGGTCCTGGTCCACTCCAACGAGGAGATCGACGAGAAGAGGGTGGAGGTCATCGAGGGCGCGGGCATCGAGAAGGTCCGCATTCGATCGGTGCTCACCTGCCAGTCCCGGCACGGGGTCTGCAAGAAGTGCTACGGACGCGACCTGGCCCACGGCCACGAGGTCAACATCGGCGAGGCCATCGGCATCATGGCCGCCCAGTCCATCGGGGAGCCCGGGACCCAGCTCACCATGCGGACCTTTCACATCGGCGGCACCGCCAGCAAGAGCGTTGAGCAGACCACCATCCAGTCCAGGAACAAGGGCAAGATCAGCATGACCAACCTGAAGGTGGTGCGCAATGACGAGGGCGACCTCGTGGTGATGAACCGGAACGGGGAGGTCAGCGTCCTGGGGCAGGGAGCCCGGGAGATCGAACGCTACCCCATCCCCTACGGCGCCACCCTCAAGGTGGAGGACAACGGGAGCATCAAGCCGAACCAGCTCCTGGCCGAGTGGGACCCGTTCACCATCCCCATCCTGACGGAGGTCTCCGGCACCGTCAAGTTCGGGGACATCATCGACCGCGTGACCATGCAGGAGCGGCGGGACAACGTGACGGGCAAGATCAGCCGGGTCATCATGGAGAGCCGGGACACCGAGGCCAGGCCGCGGGTCTCCATCAAGGATTCCGGCGGCAAGACGGCGTCTCTTCCGGGATCCGCCAAGGGCAAAGCGCGCTATTATCTTCCCATCGGGGCCATCATCGTGGTCGAGGAGGGGCAGGAGGTCGGGTCCGGCACCGTGCTCGCCAAGATCCCGCGCGAGACCACCAAGACCAAGGACATCACGGGTGGTCTTCCCCGGGTGGCCGAGCTCTTCGAGGTGCGCAAGCCCAAGGAGAACGCCATCCTGAGCGATATCGACGGCACGGTCTCCTTCGGCAAGTACACCAAGGGCCGGCGGAAGGTGACCATCACGCCGGAGATCGGCGACGCGGTGGACTACTTCATTCCCAAGGGAAAGCACGTGAGCGTGCTCGAGGGCGACTACGTGCGCGCCGGGGAGCCGCTGATGGACGGCTCGGCCAACCCCCACGACATCCTTCGAATCCGGGGCGTCAAGGAGCTGGCCAAGTACCTGGTGGACGAGGTGCAGGAGGTGTACAGGCTCCAGGGCGTGGGCATCAACGACAAGCACATCGAGGTGATCGTGCGGCAGATGCTACGGCAGGTGACCGTCACCGGCGTCGGGGACTCCGGATTCCTTCTCGGCGAGCAGGTGGAGAAGTGGCGGTTCGAGGAGTCCAACCGGGAGCTCATCGAGCAGGGAGGCAAACCGGCCACCGCCGAGCCCCTGCTGCTCGGCATCACCAAGGCCTCCCTGAGCACGGAGAGCTTCATCTCCGCGGCCTCGTTCCAGGAGACCACCAAGGTGCTCTCCGATGCGAGCATCGCCGGGAAGGTGGACTACCTCAAGGGGCTGAAGGAAAACGTGATCATGGGGCGTTTGATCCCGGCGGGGACCGGCGTGAGGGAGTACCGGGAGCAGGAGATCGACGTCGCGGAGGAGGGCTCGGCCGCGTGAGCCCTGTTTTCGGCTCCGGCCTTCACAAATCCCTTGACATTTGAGTCGAGGAAACCTAAAAAGAAGAATTTTGTGATTTCGCCAATTCGGCACCCCGCAGGATTCGAAACGGGCCGCCCGGGAGCCGAGCACCAGAGCAGGAGAACCGTTTATGCCGACCATCAATCAGCTCATTCGGAAGGGACGCGAGAAGACCCGGAAGAAGATGAAGACACCGGCGCTTCAGCAGTGCCCCCAGAAGCGGGGGGTCTGTGTGAGGGTGTACACCTCGACGCCGAAGAAACCCAACTCCGCCCTGCGGAAGGTGGCGAGGGTGCGTCTCACGAACGGCATCGAGGTCACCTCCTACATTCCCGGCGTCGGTCACAACCTCCAGGAGCACTCCGTCGTCATGATTCGCGGAGGGCGGGTCAAGGACCTTCCGGGCGTTCGGTACCACATCATCCGGGGTACCATGGACACCTCGGGCGTCGGTGACCGGCGGCAGGGCCGATCCAAGTACGGGGCGAAGAGACCCAAGGGCATCTAGAGGAGCATGGAATGTCCAGGAAACGAGTTGCTGAAAAACGGGATATCATTCCGGACCCGGTGTACAAGAGCCAGCTGGTCGCCAAGTTCATCAACTACCTGATGAGCGACGGAAAGAAGAGCACGGCCCAGGCGATCCTCTACGGTTCCTTCGACATCATGGAGCGAAAGACCAAGGAAGATCCCCTGGCGCTGTTCAAGAAGGCCGTGAACAGCGTCAAGCCCGTCGTCGAGGTCAAGTCGCGCCGGGTCGGAGGCTCCACCTATCAGGTGCCCACCGAGGTCAAGCCCGGTCGAAGCCAGGCGCTCAGCCTCAGGTGGATCATCTCCTACTCCCGGCAGCGCGGCGAGAAGAGCATGGCCGCAAAACTGGCCGGCGAGCTGCTGGACGCGGCCAACGGACGGGGATCCGCGATGAAGAAGAAGGAAGACACCCACAGGATGGCCGAGGCCAACAAGGCGTTCGCCCATTACCGCTGGTAGGTTCCGCTCGTAGGTCCTCCGTCTGCCGAAAGCCGGCGGAAGCCGTGCAGGAATCAAGACGTTTGCACTCTAGGGGGAGATCATGGCCAAGCAGAAGTTCGACAGGAAGAAGCCGCACGTAAACGTGGGAACGGTCGGTCACA
>CAYVVQ010000100.1:0-9794 GCA_964454455.1 uncultured Desulfobacterales bacterium
AGAGATTAACGGGGAAGGGTTCAGGATTCAAGAAAAAAGCTGACCCGGCGCAAAAGCGTACGTGAAACCGTTCCGGATCAGGGAGAGGACGTCGGCGCGTGAAAACCCCATGCAGCTCTCGAGAATCCCGAGCTCCCGGGAGAGGGTGGTCTGGAAGAGGGCCGGGTCGTCGGTGTTGATCAGCAGAGGGACGCCCGCGCGGAAAAGACCGCACAGGGGGTGGTCCTCGCCCAGGGGAGGGGGGCCGCGCCGAGGCATTGGTTGCTGCTCGGGCACACCTCGAGCGGGATTCCCTCCCCGGCCAGGCGGGCGGTCAGGGCGGGGTCGTCCACGGCCCGGATGCCGTGGCCGATCCGCTCCGGCCCCAGGAGGTCCAGGGTCCGGCGGACGTGCTCGGCCGTGGTGAACTCGCCGGCGTGGGCCACGGTGTGGAGGCCCATGGCGCGGGCCCGCTCGAAGACCGGGGCGAAGGGGGCCGGGTCGTTCTCCCGCTCCGTGCCGGCGAGGTCGATCCCCAGCACCCGCTCCCAGGGGCGGCGCTCCAGGAGCTCCAGGGTCCGGAAGCCCGCCTCCGGGCCCAGGATGCGGGGGACCGAGAAGAGGAGGCGGATTTGGACGCCGTGCTCCTCCTCGCCGCGGCGAAGGCCGCTCTCCAGGCCCTGGAAGAGGACCTCGGGGTCCACGCCCCGGGAGGTGTGGAAAAGCGGCATGACGAAGGCCTCGGTGTAAACGATCCGGTCCCCGGCCTGGCGCTCCGCGAAGGCGAAGGCGGCGTCCTCGAAGTCCTCCCCGGTCTCCAGGTACCGCGCGAGGGATCGGAAGACCTGGTTGAACCCCTCGAACCCCCGGAACACGTAGAAGTCCTCCGCCGGGGGCGGCAACCCCTTGCGCGCGCCGATCCGGTCGAGGACCGCCCGCTCCAGGCTCCCCTCCAGGTGGACGTGGAGCTCGGCCTTGGGAACGGCTTCGAGGGGTTGGGTTTCGTCCATGGTGCTCCTCCTCTTTCCGGGCGCACGGGTTCCAGGCTGACGGGCCCCTGCCGTTGCTCCTCGGCTTGCCGGAGCCTTGCGGTTCATTCCGAGCAAGGGCGTTGATTTCAGCCGTTGTAGGGCGGCATTTTACATGCCGCCGTTGACAGGGCGTCGATCTGCTGCGGACGCCGTTGCGGCGGGGTGGTAAACCCCGCCCTACGCAAACCATCCGTTCCCAACGGGGCCTCTCGGATGTCTTCGAGGTGGTGTAAAACCCCGCCCTATCGCAAACCGTTCGTATACAACGGGCCCCCTCGGATGTTTTCGCGGCGCGGTGTAAAACCCCGTCCTACGAAAAAGCCAATCGCTCCCACCGTGCCGCGAAAATCGCTACGCCTCAGCGGTCTCCTCCGGCGCGGGGACCGCGCGGGCGATCCTCAGGACGGCCGCCGCGGCGAGGATCATGGCCGCGCAGAGGCCGTAGAGGAGCCCGTAGCGCTTCTCCGCGCCCGCCAGGACCAGCCCGCCCAGGATGGGCCCGATCACGTAGCCACCGTCGATCATCCAGGTGGAGAGGTTCAGGTTCAGGCCGCGGTACCTGGGCAGGGAGGCCTCGAAGATGATGGCGTTCATGAGCGGCGTGGAGGCGCCCCAGGCCAGGCCCAGGACGCAGGCCACGGCGTAGAAGAGGACCGGGCCCCGGGCCAGGGGAAGGGCCCCGTAGCCGGCGGCCATGAGCAGGAAAACGGCCCCGAGGAGCCGGATCTTGTCGAGGCGATCGAGGACGGCGCCCGCGGCCACCCGCACCCCGATCATGACGGCCGTGGCGATGGTGTAGAAGAGGCCCGGGTTGGGCACCCCGATCTGCCGGCCGAACGCCTTGAGGAAGAAGAAGATCATGGTGTAGCTGGTGAAGAAGAGGAGCGTCACCCCCAGGAGCAGAGGGACCCGGCGGCGGCCGAGGTTCTCCCGGAAGGCCTCCGGGCTGAAGCCGGGCGCGCCGCCCCCGGCCGCTTCCGCCGAGGGCGGCCGGATCGCCAGGATGCAGGGAAGCACCAGGAGCATGGCGAGCCCGGCTGCGGCAAGCACCCGGTCGAAGCCGCCCAGGGCCCGGGTGAAGAGGTCCAGGAGCGGCGGGAGCAGGGCGTTCGGGAGGAGCGTGTTCACCGAGATGATGCCGAAGGCCTGGCCGGAGCGGGACCGGGGGATGAAGGCCACCACCATGGCCATGACCCCGGCCGCCATGACCACGAAGCCCACGCCGTGGAGCGAGCGGACCAGGACCATGGGGACCAGGGTGTGGGCGGCGGCGTAGGCCGCGAGGGCCACGGCCGAGACGACCGTTCCCGCGGCCATCCAGGCGCGGGCGTTCCCGGGGTGGAGGAGCGGGCTGATCAGGGGCCGGAGGGCCAGGGCCAGGATGGAGAACAGGCTGATCAGGAAGCCGAACCAGGCCGGGTCGATGGGCAGGGTCTGGAGGTAGTTGTAGAACTGGAAGAAGAGCGCGATGTTGCTGAACCCCAGGAAGACGACGGCGTTCAGGAGGACGAACTCGCGGGTGAGGATCCGATCGGCGTTTTCAGTCACCTTGCTGCCCTCGACGGCTCGACGGGACCCCGGCCTGTGGCGGCTCACAGCTCCCGTCGGGGCAGGACCCCCGCCAGGGCCTCCACGAAGGCCTCCATGGCTTCCATGGGCCCGATGGACACGCGGATGAAGTTGGGGAAGCGGAACCCGGTCATGGTGCGCACCATGACGCCCCGGGTCATGAGCTTGCGGTAGGCCAGGCTGTCGCTCATGGGGAGGCGGACCATGACGAAGTTGCCCTCGCCGGAGACCGGCTCGAGGCCCAGGCTCCCGAGCTCCCTCGAGAGATAGGCCTTGGCCGTCCGCACCAGCTCCCGGGTGCGCGCGATGTGCTCGTCGTCCCCCAGGGCGGCCAGGGCCGCCTCCTGGGCCAGGGCGTTCACCGAGTAGACCACGCAGGTGCGGCGGACCACGTCCACCACCTCGGGGTCGCCGGCCAGGTAGCCGATGCGGAGGCCGGCCAGGGCGTACATCTTGGAGAAGGTGCGGAAGACGATCAGGTTGGGGTAGTCCCGGATGAGCCGGAGGCCGTCCGGGTAGTCGTCCCGCTCCACGAACTCGGCGTAGGCCTCGTCCACCACCACGATCCGGCGGCCCGCGACCCGGTCCAGGAAGCGGCGGAGCCGGGCCTCGTCCCAGTAGGTGCCCGTGGGGTTGTTGGGGTTGCAGAGAAACAGGACCTTGGTGCGCTCGTCCGCCTGGCGGAGCATGCCCTCGTCGTCGAACCCGAACCCGTCCAGGGGCACCAGCCGGGCCTCGAAGCCCGAGAACTCGGCCACCCACTCGTACACGGCGAAGGTCTTGTCCGCGGTGACGATGTTGTCCCCCTCGCGGCAGAAGGCCTTGATCACGAAGGCGATCACCTCGTTGGCGCCGTTGCCCACCAGGAACTGGTCCGGATCGAGGTCGAAGGTCTCGGCCAGGCGGCGGCGCAGGTGGAAGGCGTCGCCGCTCGGGTAGATGGAGGCGCGGGGCGGGGGGAAGCGCTCGATGACGGCGCGCGCGGCCGGGGGTGGACCCAGGGGGTTCTCGTTATTGTTCAGGCGGTGGAGGCGCGGGCAGCCGTAGAGCTTCCGGAGCTCGTCGTCCGGCTTGCTCGGGATGTAGGCCTCGAAGCGCTTGATGTGCTCCGGGACGAGCCTGTCCAGGGCCGGCAGGGTCATGAGGCCTCCGCCGCCCGCTGGAAGAGCACCAGGTCGCCCGTGCCCGCGTAAGGGAGCACCATGCGGGGCGCGAACCCCTGGGCCAGGAGGGCGGGCGTGAAGTCGGCCTGCCAGGGGAGGGCCGTGTCCATCTCGAAGAAGAGGCTCATTCCGGGCTCACGCTCGAACAGCCGCAGGTGGTTGGCCAGGTTCTCCCCGGCGTCCCGGCCGGTCCGGATCGGGCGGAGGGTGACCACGCCCCGGCCGCGGTCCACCTCGGCGGACAGGACCGAGCTGTCCGGCTTGCTCTCCCCCAGGTCGGTCACCGTGCGGAGGTCCCGGGGCAGCACCAGCCGCCGGTACTCGTCACGGAGAAAGGCTTCCAGCTCCGGGTGGCACCAGGCCGTGGCGCCCGGGTCCTCCTGCATCTGCCGGAACCGGGCCTCCAGGGCGAGGGGGGGCGCGCCGGCCTCCCTGGGGAGGGTGACCGTGCCCAGGGGCTCGAACCAGTCCGCGGGGAGGTGCTCGGTGGGGAGCCGGCTGATGAGCCCCACCGCGTGGGTACGGGCGATGGCGCCCAGGCAGGCCTCGAGCAGCTCCGCGGCCATGCGGCTCCCCGGGGGCTGGTCGAACAGGTAGGGGCCGAAACACTCCACGGTCTTGGCGCCCGTCCAGTGCCAGAGGATGCCCCCGCCGATCTCGCCCCCGGGACCGAGGGCCGCCGCGGCCCGGTAGTCGCCGCTCTCCACCATGTCGACCACCTTGCCCGGGTAGCGGAAGGCCGGGGGCATCAGGTGGGACGGGTAGCGGCCGGTCACGAGCCGGACGAGGAGCTTGAGCTCCTCGGCGGCGGGCGGACGCACGGAGAAGGTCTCGAGGGGAGGGACCGGCGGGAGGCCGTCCCCCTCGGCCTCGGGGTAGACCTTCTCCTTGACCAGGGTGAGCTGGACGCCCTCGCCCCCCTCGGCCACCTGGAACCGGTCCACGGAGCGGGCCGCGATGAGGAGGCCCATCTCCATGAGGCTGGCCTCGTCGTCGAAGGAGACCGTGGCCGTCAGGTTGAAGGCCTGCATGTTGAAGTCCTCCACCGGGAAGCGGAAGTCGGCCCGCACGTAGTAGCCTCCGCCGGTGCAGTGGATCTCCACCTCCCGGTCCGGGGCGGCCAGGCCGCAGAGGTAGCTGAAGAGCTCCTCCGTGGCCAGGGTCAGCGCCAGGGCCTCGTTCCGGCCGAGGCCCAGGCCCGTGCCGGCCTTCTCCACGAAGGTCGTGGCCAGGGGCAGGAACCCCGCGTCCGCCGGGAGGGTCATGGAAACGGCCTTGCTCCGCGCTCGCTGGTTCACGTCTTCCTCCGGAAAAGTTCAACACGAAAGGTGAGAGATGAGAGAGGAGAGATGAGGAGACCATTCATGACGAAAGTCTCATGCTCTGGAACTTGGTCCCTGGAGTGTGTGGGTTTTCTCACCTCTCACCTGCACCTTTCACCGACCTTTTTCTTCGACCCGGAACACCTCGATGGGCACCTTCACGTTCTTGAGGGTGTGGGCGCCCGTGCACTCCAGGGAGCATGCGTCCTCCACCCGGCGGGCGGTCTCCTCGCCCAGGAGGATCTCGCCGTTCCGGGCCAGGGATCCGATCCGTGCGGCCACGTTGGTCACCGGGCCGGAGGCGGTGTAGGTCCACCGGGTCCCGGTGATGCCCTCGAACCGGCTGGAGCCCACCGAGGCCCTGCCCGAGTTGATCCCGATGTTGACCACCACGGGCTCGAACCGGCCCTCCAGGTCCCGGTTGATGAGGGAGGTCCGCTCCCGGATGGCCAGGGCCGTGGCCAGGGCGTTCCGGGCGTGGGCGCGATCGTCCGGGTCCTGGAAGATGATCATGAGGCCGTCGCCGGCGGTCTCGTTGATGTCGCCCTTGTTCTGGTGGATCTGGTCGAGGAAGCTCGAGAAGTAGGTCTCGATCAGGGTGTTCATCCGGTCCGGGGGCACGGTCTCGCTCAGGCGGGTGTACCCGGCGATGTCGAGGAAGAGGACGGAGACGTCGGCCTCCCGCTTCTCCAGGTCGGGGGAGTCGGGCGTGGACTCGATGATCTTCCTCACCGAGTCGGGCACGAACTTGCCCAGGTGGGTCTTGATGTTCTCCAGGAGCTCCACCTTGCGCAAAGTCTCCTCGAGCTCGATGTTCTTCCGGTTGAGGTCCTCGATCATCCCCTCCAGCCGGTACTCCCGGGCCTCGATCTGGACGAGCATCATGCCGAAGGACTCGGCCAGCTCGGAGACGAGCCCGGGGTAGAGGCCGCTCTTGGTGAACTCGAAGATCTCCCGGGCGTTGTCGTACTGCCCGCGCGACACCTCGCCGGTCAGCCGGATGAGGTCCTTGAGGATACGGTCCTTGCTCTCCTCCTCCATCTCCACTCCCTGAAAACCAGGGGACGTTTTTGCATAATTGCATAAGTCGATTGCTGTCCGGCTGCTCAGGGGCTTGGATGCTGACGAGTCCGTGAGCGGGTTTCGCAAGGGGCCGAGCGCGGTCGAGTTATGCAATTATGCAAAAACGTCCCCTTTCTTCCCTCCGCCATTCACCGGCTCCGGAGTATATGGTAAAAGGGCGGGCAGGGTCAAGGAAACGGGAGGGGCCATGGAGAGCCGAGAGCGGCGTGTCGCGGAGCGATTGCTCGCCTGGTACGACGAAAACAAGAGGGAGCTGCCCTGGCGGAGGGAGGGGTGCGCGGACCCCTATGCCGTCTGGGTGTCGGAGATCATCCTCCAGCAGACGCGCGTGGAGACGGCCGGGCCCTACTTCGAGCGGTTCATGGCCCGGTTCCCGGATGTGCAGGCCCTGGCCGTGGCGGATCTCCAGGATGTGCTCAAGGCCTGGGAGAACCTGGGCTACTACACCCGGGCCCGGAACCTTTACCGGGCGGCCCAGGCGGTGGTCCGGGACCACGGGGGGCGCCTTCCTCAGGACCGGGACGCCCTGCTGGGCCTCCCGGGCATCGGCCCCTACACGGCCGGGGCCATCCTGAGCCTCGCCTTCGGCCGGCCCGTGGCGGCGGTGGACGGGAACGTCCGCCGGGTGGTCTGCCGGCTGCATGCCATCCGCGATCCCCTGGACCGGGCCGCCACCCTCCGGGAGGTGGAGGCGCGGGCCGCCGACATGGTGCCGGAGGAGCGGCCCGGCGCATTCAACCAGGCCCTCATGGACCTGGGCTCCGGGATCTGCACCTCGAGGAGGCCTCGCTGCCTGATCTGCCCGCTGGTGCGGGAGTGCGAGGCCGCGAGGCAGGGGGACCCCGAGTCCCTGCCCGTGAGGAAGAAGCGCGGGCCCGTCCCGCACCGGAACGCGGCCGGAGCCGTGATCCGGGACAAGCGGGGAAGGGTGCTGCTGGTCAAACGGCCCGACCACGGTCTCCTGGGCGGGCTCTGGAAGCTTCCCGGAGGGGATCTGCGGGACGGCGAGGACCCGGCTCGGGCCCTGGAGGCGCTGGTGGAGGCCGAGGTGGGGCTGGAGGTGAAGGCAACCGGAGCATGCTTGGCCAAGGTGAACCACGCCTACACGCACTTCCGGCTGACGCTTCGGGCGTTTGCCTGCACATGGGCGGGCGGCCGTCCGGAGACCCGCACCTGCGACGCCTGGGCCTGGACCGCCCCGGAGGACCTGGACCCCTTTCCCCTGTCCGCCGTGGACGCCAAGATCCTCAAAGCTTCTTCATGACCTGCTGGGCGGCGATGTGCAGGGGGTCCCAGGTGGCGCCGAAGGGCGGGGCGTAGGCCAGGTCGCACTCGTGGAACTGCTCCACGGTCATGCCGGCGTGGAGCGCTACGGCGGGCGCGTCGATGCGGTGGGCCGCACCCTCTCTCCCCACCATCTGGACGCCCAGGAGCCTGCCCGAGGCGCGGTCCCCGATCATCTGCACCCCGATCTGCGAGGCCCCGGGGTGCCGGTGGGCCCGGCTTCGGGCGAAGATGACCGCCTCGACCGGGTCGAAACCGGCCTCCTCGGCCTCGGCCACGGAGAGCCCGGTTCGCGCCACCTGGAGGTCGAACACCTTGAAGACGGCCGTTCCGGCCACCCCGTCCAGGGCGACCTCGCGGCCCGTGACGTGGTCGGCGACGGCCCGGCCGCCCCGGTTGGCCCGGAGCGCCAGGGGCACCCAGGTGCGCTCCCCGGTGACCACGTGAAAGGCGTCGGCGCAGTCGCCCGTGGCGTAGATGTCGGGGTCGGAGGTGCGGCAGGCGCGGTCCACGGCGACGGCGTCGTCCGGTCCCAGGTCCAGGCCCGCCTCGGCGGCCAGCTCGCTGTTGGGACGGACCCCGGCGGCGAAGAGGACCATGTCCGCCTCCAGGCGGAGGTGGGTGCAGGCGACCGCGAGCCGGTCCCCGCTCCGCTCGATCGACTGCAGGGCCTCGCCCGTGTGGACCCGGACCAGGTGGGACTCCAGCTCCCGGAGGACCACGTCGGAGAGGTCGTCGGGCATCCAGGGCAGGAGCTGCGGCCGGGGCTTGACCATGTCCACCCGGACCCCGCGCTCGAAAAAGGCCTCGGCCATCTCCATCCCGATGTAGCCCATGCCCGCGATGACCGCCTGGCGGACGTCGTTCTCCGCCATGTACCGCTTGATCCTGCGGCCGTCCTCCAGGGACTTGAGGGCCGTCACGCCGGGGAGGTCCGTGCCGGAAACGCCCAGGATCACGGGCCGGGCGCCGGTGGCGATCAGGAGCTTGTCGTAAGGCAGCTCGAACTCCTTGCCGTCGGCCTGGGTGCCGCGCACCGCCTTGGCGGTGCGGTTGATGGCCTCGGCCCGGTGCCCGAGACGGAGGTCGATGCCCTGCTTCTCGCGGAAGACCGAGGCCTCGCGCACCACGAGGTCGTCCATCTCCCGCTCCGGGTCGGCCAGGTTGTAGGGCATGCCGCAGGCGCTGTAGGAGACGTCCCGGGTCTGCTCCAGCACCACGATCTCCAGATCCTTCCGGTTTCTCCGCGCCCGGCTCGCCGCGCTCATGCCGGCGGCGTCCGCTCCGATGATCAGGAATCGCATGAAGGTCCCTCCAGGGTGAGCCCGGCCGGGGCGTTCTCGGCTCGGTTCGTCGATTTGGGAGAAGCTTCCCCGACAAGAAGAGCATAGTCAAGGTCGGCGTACGGGTTCAAGGGAAAACCCGGTTCCCGCTTTGGGAGACGCCTCCTTTCATGATACAGTGATCCCAAAACCACGAAGCACGCATCCCATGACACCGCCCGGGAACACCGCCCGGGGAAGATCCGGGCGACTTGCGATGAAGAGGAGGATCCATGGCAGAGGAAACGATCGACTTCACCGGAAAGACGGCGCTGATCACGGGAGGCAGCCGCGGGCTGGGGCTGGCCATGGCCGAGGCCTTCGCGGCCGGGGGGGCGCGCGTGGCCATCTGCGGCCGGAAGCAGGAGAACCTGGACCGGGCCGTGCAGGAGCTCGAGGGCAGGGGGCTGCAGGTCACCGCCCACCCCGCCCACATGGGAAGGGCGGACCAGGTGGACGCTCTCTTCACCGCGGTCCGGGAGACCTTCGGCCGGCTGGACATCCTGGTGAACAATGTGGGCATGAACCTCCCCACCCCGTCGACGGCCGAGGTGGAGGAGGGGCTCTGGGACAAGATCCTGGAGGGCAACCTCAAGAGCGCCTTTCTGGGCTCCGGCCGGGCCGTGCCCCTGATGAAGGAGCAGGGCGGCGGGCGCATCGTGAACATCTCGTCCGTGGCCGCGCGCAGGGCCACCCGGGGCATGGGGGTCTACTGCGTGGCCAAGGCGGCCCTCGAGATGTACACGCGGGTCCTGGCGGCGGATCTGGCCGCGGACGGGATCCGCGTGAACGCCGTGGCGCCGGGCATGGTCCGCACCGGGTTCAGCCGGCCGTTCTGGGGGAACGAGGCCCTGCTCGAGCAGATCACAGCCTCCATCCCCATGGGGCGCATCGCGGAGACCGGGGACGTGGTGGGGGCGGTGCTGTTCCTCTGCTCGCCCTGGGCGGACTACATCACCGGGGAGGTGGTGACCGTCGACGGCGGCTCCGCCGTGCTGTGAAAAAGAGGGGACGTACCGTGAAAACGCCCCTCGGCGGGCC
>CAYVVQ010000100.1:9894-12602 GCA_964454455.1 uncultured Desulfobacterales bacterium
AATGCCGAGGGCGGATCTCAAGGCTTGGGGCTTTTTGCGAACCCGTCAATTATGCAATTATGCAAATACGTCCCCTGGTTTTCCCTCTCGTGAAAAAGGGTTGACTTGGGAAAACGGGGTGTGCTAGTTTTGTGGTGAATGAATGTTCATTCAGCCCATTCGGCTGAAATTCCGGCCGAATGAAAGACGAGGACAGGGAAGACGAAGGATCATCGATCGACGAGAAGGAGGTCTCCTTATGAGCAGCAAGATCAAACGGGCCGGGGTCGTCGGGGCCGGCGTCATGGGAGCGACCATCGCCGCGCAGCTGGCGAACGTGGGGATCGAGACCCTGCTCCTGGACATCGTTCCCAGGGAGCTGACCGACGAGGACCGGAAGAAGGGGCTCACCGAAGAGAGCAAGGCGTTCCGCAACAAGCTCGCCCGGCAGGGACTGGAGACCGCGCTCAAGAGCCGGCCGGCGTCCTTCTACATCTCCGAGTACGCCAAGCGGGTGGAAGTCGGGAACCTCGAGGACGACCTGGAACGCCTCCGTGAGGTGGACTGGATCATCGAGGTGGTGGTGGAGCGGCTGGACATCAAGCAGCAGGTGTTCGAGAAGCTCGAGTCCGTGCTGGAGCCCGGGACCATCATCACCTCCAACACCTCGGGGATCTCGGCCGCGGCCATGAGCGAGGGACGGTCCGAGACCTTCCGGAATCATTTCGCCATCACCCACTTCTTCAACCCCCCGCGCTACATGAAGCTCCTGGAGATCGTGGGCTGCGAGGACACCCTCCCCGAGGTGCTGGACACCCTGGCGGAGACCTGCGAGCGCGTGGTGGGCAAGGGCGTGGTCTGGGCCAAGGACACCCCCAACTTCATCGCCAACCGGATCGGCGTCTTCAGCATGCTCCGCGTGATCCGCACCATGCTGGACATGGGCCTCTCCATCGAGGCCGTGGACAAGCTGACCGGACCGGTGATCGGCCACCCCAAGAGCGCCTCCTTCCGGACGGCCGACCTGGTGGGGCTGGACACCCTCCTCCACGTGGCCGAGAACGTCTACGACGGCGCGCCCGACGACGAGCAGCGGGAGATGTTCCAGCCGCCCGAGCTCCTCCGGAAGATGCTCGACCGGAAGCTCCTGGGCGAGAAGACCAAGCAGGGCTTCTACAAGAAGAGCAAGGACGAGGAGGGCAAGCGGGTCATCCTCTCCATCGACCCGGGGAGCCTCGACTACACGCCCCAGGAGAAGGTGAAGTTCGCCTCCCTCGAGGCGGCCCAGAACGTCTCCGGCACGGCCGGCAAGATCAAGGCGCTCTTCTACGCGGACGACCCGGCCGGCGAGTTCACCTTCCGCCAGACGGCCGAGACCCTCATCTACTCGGCCAACCGCATCCCCGAGATCGCCGACGACATCGTGAACGTGGACAACGCCATGAAGTGGGGCTTCGCCTGGAAGCTCGGCCCCTTCGAGGCCTGGGACGCCCTGGGCGTGGCCAAGAGCGTGGAGAAGATGAAGGCCGCGGGCTACGAGATCCCGGGCTGGGTGGCGGAGATGCTGGATGCGGGGAACGACGCCTTCTACAAGATGGAGAACGGCAAGTCCCTCTACTACGACCCGGCGGGCAAGTCCTACCGGGAGGTGCCGGTCAAGCCGGGCGTGATCTACCTCCCCGCCCTCAAGGACCGGGACATGACCGTGGCCGGCAACAAGGGCGCCACCCTGGTGGACCTGGGCGACGGCGTCGCCTGCCTCGAGTTCCACACCAAGATGAACGCCATGGGCGACGACATCGTCAGCATGGTCTACAAGTCGGCGGACATCGTCGGCAAGGATTTCGACGGCCTGGTCATCGCCAACCACGGCACCAACTTCTCGGCCGGCGCCAACCTCCCCATGGTGCTCTTCACCGCCCAGGAGGAGGAGTGGGACGATCTCGACTGGATGATCAAGACCTTCCAGGACGCCTTCATGAAGCTCAAGTATCTGGACAAGCCCGTGGTGGCGGCCCCGGCCGGCATGGCCCTGGGCGGCGGCTGCGAGATCTGCCTGGCCTCGGACCGGGTGCGCTTCGCCGCGGAGACCTACATGGGGCTCGTGGAGGTGGGCGTGGGCCTGATCCCGGCCGGCGGCGGCACCAAGGAGCTCTACCTCAGGAACACCGAGCACCTCTTCGAGGTGCCGCGCGGCGGGCTCTACCCCAAGCAGATCGAGCTCATGCCCTACATCGCCCGGGCCTTCGAGACCATCGCCATGGCCAAGGTGGCCACCTCCGGTCCCGAGGCGATCAAGGTCGGCTACCTGCGGCCCACGGACAAGATGACCGCGAACCGGGACTTCCAGATCGAGGACGCCAAGAAGACCGTCATCGCCATGAACATGGAGGGCTACCAGCCGCCCATGGTCAAGGACGAGATCCGGGTGGCCGGCGAGAACACCTTCGCCATGATCAAGCTGGGTCTCTGGACCATGCACGAGTCCGGGTTCATCACGGACCACGACGTCACGGTCTCCACCAAGGTGGGCTGGGTGCTCTGCGGCGGCGAGGTCCTGCCGGACACCGTGGTGAGCGAGCAGTACCTCCTCGACCTGGAGCGGGAGGCCTTCCTGAGCCTCTGCGGAGACCCCAAGACCCAGATGCGGATTCAGCACATGCTGCAGACGGGGAAGCCCTTGAGGAACTAGTGGAAAGGGCGGTGCAGGTGTAAGTGCAGGTGAAAGG
>CAYVVQ010000100.1:12702-13988 GCA_964454455.1 uncultured Desulfobacterales bacterium
AGGTGAAAGGGGAAAGGGGAAAGGCAACACCCTGAACCCCGAGGGAAGGATAACCCGGAGGCCCGGGAGCCAGGGGCCGAGGGACGGGATAAGCATCAGTCGAACGGACTGTAAGGAGGAAACGCCATGAGAGAAGCCGTGATCGTCGCCGCCTGCCGAACGGCGGTCGGAAAGGCCCCCCGCGGGACGCTCAAGGACACCCGCCCGGAGCAGATGGGCTGCACCGTGCTGGGCGACTTGGTCAAGCGGGCGGGGGACCTGGATCCCAACCTCATCGACGACGTGATCATCGGGTGCACCTTCCCCGAGGCAACCCAGGGCCTGAACCTGGGCCGCGTCCTGGTCATGTCCATGGGCTGGCCGGACCGGGTCCCCGGCATGACCGTGAACCGGTTCTGCTCGTCCGGGCTCCAGTCCATCGCCATCGGCGCCGAGAAGATCATGTGCGGCTACTCGGACGTGGTCGTGGCCGGGGGCGTGGAGAGCATGAGCCAGATCCCCATGGGCGGGAGCATGATGTACCCCAACCCCGCCCTGGTGGACGAGCGGCCCGGCGCCTTCACCGGCATGGGCCTCACGGCCGAGAACGTGGCCGAGAAGTACGGGATCACCCGCGACGAGCAGGACGAGTTCGGCGCCCGGAGCCAGCAGAAGTCCGAGGCGGCCATCAAGGCGGGGAAGTTCAAGGAGCAGATCGTGCCCCTCACGGTCAAGAAGCAGAAGCAGCTTCCCAACGGCCGGTTCGCGTTCGAGGAGATCGTCTTCGACACGGACGAGGGCATGCGCCCCGGCACCACCAAGGAGAGCATCACCGGCCTGAGGCCCGCGTTCAAGCCCACGGGCAGCGTCACCGCCGGGAACTCCTCCCAGACCAGCGACGCGGCTGCGGGCGTGGTGCTCATGAGCAAGGAGAAGGCCAGGGAGCTGGGGCTCCGGCCCATGGCCACCTTCCGCTGGCACGCCGTGGAGGGGTGCCCCCCCGAGTACATGGGGGTGGGTCCGGCCGTGGCCATCCCCCGGGTCCTGAAGATCGCCGGCATGAGCCTGGACCAGATCGACCTGATCGAGCTCAACGAGGCGTTCGCGGCCCAGGCCATCTACTGCATCCGGGAGCTGGGCATCAACGAGGAGATCACCAACGTCAACGGCGGGGCCATCGCCCTGGGCCACCCCCTGGGCTGCACCGGCAGCAAGCTGACTACCCAGCTGGTCTACGAGATGCAGGAGCGCAAGGCCCGCTTCGGGCTGGTCTCCATGTGCATCGGCTTCGGCATGGGGGCGGCGGC
>CAYVVQ010000101.1:0-13980 GCA_964454455.1 uncultured Desulfobacterales bacterium
CACTATAGCATTGAAACAGAGAGCAGACAGGGAATCAGTACCCCAAACGGCGCAGCGCCCGCGTGTCCCGTGTCCAGTTCTTCTCCACGCGGACGGTGAGGTCCAGGTAGACGCGGCCGCCGAAGCGTGATTCCACCTCCCGCCTCGCCTCCTCTCCGATCCTCTTGATCATGCGTCCGCCCTGCCCGATCAGGATCTTTTTCTGGCTGGGGGTCTCGACGTGGATTCCGGCAGCGATGTACCGGATTCCTTTTTCGGCCCGCTCCTCCATGGCCTCCACGGTGACGGCCGCGGCATAGGGAAGCTCGCGGCCGGTCTTCAGGTACACCTTCTCCCGAACGATCTCGGCGACCATGAAGGCCTCGCTCTGATCGGTGTCCATGTCCGGTGGGAAGAAGGCGGGTCCCGGCTCGAGGCGGTCCCTGATCTCCCGCAGAAGCAGGTCCACCCCGTCCCCGTGCAGGGCCGAGAGGGGCACGATCGCCTCGAAGGGATAGCGCTTGCGATAGTCGTCCATGATGGGCAGCAGGGTCTCCCGCGGACCCGTGTCGATCTTGTTGATGACCAGGAGGGCGGGACTCCGGGTCTCCCGGAGCTGGGAAAGGATGATGGGGACGTCCGGATCCTCGGGGCGGGCCCGGTCGATCATCACGGCCACCAGGTCCACCTCCCGGAAGGACTCCTGCGCCGAGGTCACCATGCTCCGGTGGAGCGCGGTCCGGGTCCGGTGAATGCCCGGTGTGTCCACGAAGGCGATCTCGAGCCCCTCCTCGTGGTAGATCCCCAGGATCCGGTTGCGGGTGGTCTGGGGCTTGGGGGAGACGATGGCCACCTTCCGCCCGATAATCCGGTTCATGAGCGTGGACTTGCCGGCGTTCGGAGGCCCCACCAGGGCGACGAATCCCGAGCGGTACTCCTGCCCGCCCGGGGGATGGTCCTGCGGATTCATGGGGTCGTCTCCTTCCTCACGCCCGACCGCCGGCCGCAAAGGCGGTCTCGACTGCCGGCGCCCCGGGGGCCAGGCTCTCGTCCTGCACGATCTCCAGCGAATCGGCCCCGGTCCTCTCCTGCATCTCGCGCAAACCTTGATTCCGGTAGCCTCGGACCAGGGGCACGTCCCTGGGATGCACGGCGATCCGGAGGGCCTTGCCCTCGAAGGGTTCGGGAAGAAGCGCACCGACCTTTCGGCGGTACAGGGCGGAGCGGACCAGAAAGCCGAAGGCCGGATGCCACGGCCCGGCCAGGACGCCTCCTTCCTCCAGGAGCTCGTCCGGTGCGAGAAGCCCCATGCGAACGACCGGGATCCCCCGGGACTCGAACCGGGAGCAGGCCTCGGCGCAGCAGGCCACGGCCTCGTTCAAGCCAAAGGGTCGATAGCGGCCCTGCCGGAACCAGGCGGCGAGCAGGGTGCCTTCCAGGACCAGGGTGGGGTACAGGCGGACCAGGTCCGGCTGGAGATCGAGGCACCGGTCCACGGTCTCGAGAAACCGCTCCACGCTGTCCCCCGGAAGCCCGGGCATGAGCTGGACCCCCACCCGGAAGCCGAAGCGGCGGAGGTCGACGAAGGCCCGGCGGACGTCCCCGGAGGCATACCCCCGCCTGCTTTGCCGGAGCACCCCGTCGTCCATGGACTGCACGCCCAGCTCCACCGTGGAGACCCCGTAGCGTTTCAAGAGGGCCAGCCGTTCCCCGTCCAGGGCGTCCGGCCGCGTGGAGACGCGCACCGTTTGAAACGGGCCGCCGGCCACCCAGGGGAAGGCCGCCTTCAAGAGGCCCTCCATGAGGTGGCTGGGAAGGCCGGTGAAGGTCCCCCCGTAGAAGGCGATCTCCGGGTCTCGACCGGCATCGAACCGGGTCGAGGCGACCGCGGTGCGAAGGATCTCCTCCACCCCCTCCGGGGAGAGAACCGTGTCTCCCCGGCCGGTGATGCGCTCCTGCCGGCAGTAGACGCAGCGGTGCGGGCAGCCCTGGTTGGGCAGGAAGAGGGGAACGATCAGAGGACGGGGTCGTTTTCCGTCAGCCATCGGTAGGCCTCCCGGGCCGCCTTCTGCTCGGCCGCCTTTTTGCTCTTGCCCGTGCTGTCCGCCACGACGCGCCCGCGGAGTCGAAGTGCGATGCGAAACACCCGGTCGTGAGGGGGGCCCTTCTCGTTTACGAGCACATACTCGGGTCGGACCCTGTGGTGCTGCTGCGTGTACTCCTGGAGGAGGCTCTTGTAGTCCCGGACCGGCACGTCCTCCTCCATCTCCTGGATCAGGGGGGTGAAAAGGCGCCTCACGATCCCGTCGGTCGTGGAGAACCCGCCGTCCAGGTAGAGGGCCCCGATCAACGCCTCCAGGGCGTTGGCCAGGATGGAGGGCTTGGAGCGCCCACCGGTCCGCTCCTCCCCTCGGCCCAGGAGGAGAAAGTCGCCGAGGTTCAACCCCTGCGCGATGCGAAAGAGGCCCTGCTCGTCCACCACCATGGCCCGGAACTTGGACAGCTCTCCCTCGCGGGCGTCCCTGAACCGGTCCATGAGGAGGTGACTGACGGCGAGGCCCAGGACGGCATCTCCCAGGAACTCCAAACGCTCGTTGTCCCGCAGACCGGAGTCGCCGACCTCGTTCACATAAGAGGAGTGGCGGAACGCCTCCTCGAGGAGCCCCTCGTTGCGGAAGGTGTACCCGAGCTTCACGGTCAAGTTGTCCAGACGGTTTTCCACCCGGCGAACGGTCTCCAGGTCTTCGTCGGATGGGAGAGCCGGTTCGGCCCGATCCATCCGGTTTTTCATTGATTTTTACAAGATGCCGTAATATAGTTCAAGCTTTTTACTTCCGGAAGCCGGGAGTGGAGCGCATGAAAAAACGAATCATCCTCAAGCAGGAAGAGATTGCCGAACGCATCCAGCGCATTGCGCGGGACATCCTGGAACGAAACCCGACCATGGAAGACGTGGTCCTGGTAGGCATCCGCACCGGCGGGGACTACCTGGCCCACCGGCTGCAGGAGGCCATCGCCAGGATGGACAGGCCCGAGCCCCCTGCCGGCGTCCTGGACATCACCCTCTACCGGGACGACTGGACGCGGATCGGCGCCACCCCCATCGTAGGCAAGACCGAGCTGCCCTGCCCCATCGACGAAAAGACCGTCATCCTGGTCGACGACGTGCTCTTCACGGGACGCACGGTCCGGGCGGCCATGGACGCCCTCATCGACTACGGGCGCCCCAAGAAGATCGAGCTGGCCATCCTCGCGGATCGGGGCGACAAGGACCGCGAGCTCCCCATCATGGCCAACTACGTGGGCGGGGTGTGGCGGACGTCCCCCCAAGAGACGATCAACGTCTACCTCGAGGAGGAGGGGTACGAGGACCACGTCACCATTGAAGAGAAAGAGGCGGCCTGACGCATCGTGGCGAAGAAGAAAGGCCCCAGAAAGAGGCGGGATCGGAGCGCCGTACCGCTGACCCCTGAACAGCGCGAGCGCCTGGAAGCGCTCATGACGGATCCCGCCCGCGTCGACACCGAGGACATCCGCAGCAGCCTTCCCGATCCCACCCTCGCCGCGGCGTTCCTGGAGCGTCTCCCTGCGGACGACCCCGATCTGATCCCCGTCCTCACGGCCGTGCGGGAGGCCTTCGAAGAGAAATCCGTGCGTAAGGCCGCCCGCAAGACCGCCTTCCGGTTCGAGCAGCGGGGCCTCCCGGTGCCGGAAGGGCCCTCCCGCGAGGGCCCGGTGCTGCACCGAGCGGCCTTGGACGAGGAGGAGCCCTTTGCCTTCCTGAGCCCCGCCGACGCCCTCGGCGTACGGGGCGTCCTCTTCGGCATCCCCCGAGCCCCGCGTGGAATCGAGCTGGGCGCAGCCCTGGTGAGCGACGAGGAGGGGATCCTCCAGTACGCCGGGGGCACCTTCGGCAAGAAGAAAGCCCTGAGGGCCCGGGACGACTTCCTGGAGGGTTTCCAGCACGTCGTGCCCGCCACCCCCGAGCATGCCGTCTCGGTGCTGGAACGGGCCCACCGGACCAAGCCGGAGGCTCCGGGCGGGGCCCTTTATCTCCAGGCCCGCCCCTGGATCCTGGGGCGAGTCGATCCGGCCGGCAGCCCGCCCCTGCCCGAGCTCGTCGCCGAGGAGGATGTGACCGGCCAGCCTTTCACCGAGGCCATGGCGGGCAGGCTCCTGGAGCACGAGATCCTGGCCCACTGGATGGCCGATCCCCGTGAGGCGAGCACCCTGGCCGAGGAGATCCGGGAGGCCGAGGAAAGCCCCATCCACCTGTCGGACGACCAGCGGGAGCGACGGATCGACGAGATCATCCGGGCATGGATCCGGGAACACTTTTCCGGGCCGCAGCGGGAGCGGATCGCCCACCGGCTGAAGGAAACCGCCTACGTTCTTCACCGCCTGGGCGACGAGGAGCTCGCGAGGCTCGCCTTCATCGGCGCCCGATCCCTCGAGGAGCGGGAGACGGCTTTGGACGTCCATCCCCTGCTCCGCGCCTTGACCGCGAGGACCCTGGGCCTTTTCCAGGCGGGAGCCGACGGCGCGTCCGGAAAGGATGAGCCCGACCAGGACCCCGAGGACGATGGTCGGGGTTCGCCCCCGTCCGGCCTCATCATCCCCTGATCCCGGGGACCCCGGGCGGGTGAATCGCATTCCCGCCCGGCCGAAGAAAGGAGGAGCCCATGCCGGCGAGCATTCAGGTCACCACCCGTTCCAGAAACCAGATGAAAGACATCACCGGGGACGTGCAGGGAGAGGTCGCGAACGCGGGTGTCCAGGACGGTCTCTGCACGGTCTACGTTCCCCACACCACGGCAGGGGTGACCATCAACGAAGGAGCCGACCCGGCGGTCTGCGAGGACATCCTGAACAGCCTCGAGGCCCTGGTCCCACCGAACGCCGGCTATCGCCACATGGAGGGAAACGCGGACAGCCACGTGAAGGCCTCCCTCGTGGGCGGCTCGGTATCGGTGATGATCGAGAACGGCCGCCTGGTCCTGGGGACCTGGCAGAAAATCTTCTTCTGCGAGTTCGACGGCCCTCGCACGCGCAAGGTGTACGTCTCCGTTTCGGCCCGCTGAAAACCGTCGAGTGTCCCTCGTGCGGTCCCCTTTTCTTCGGGTGCCGGGACCTTCGCGAAGAAAGTCGAGGCCCCGTAAGCGGATCGACGGCTCAAACAACCCCGACACGGCTCGAGTCCAACCCGTTCTCTTCCAGCCAGTCGCACACCGCCTCGAACAGAAGTCGGTAGTAGGCCTCGCTTCCGCCCAGACCCCGCCGGCCGAAGGCATAGTTGATCTCCAGGACCCTGGGGTCCGGATCCCGGCGCTCCATGTCGAACACCATGTCCACGGCGGCCAGGTCGATGCCGAGGTCTCGGTGAATCTCCCGGGCCAGCTCCTTTCCCCGCTCCTGGAGATCCTCCCGCCAGGAGGCGTCGATCCTCGCACCCCGGGAAACGGTGACGGGCGCCGCATCCCCCTCTGTTGAGCGCTTCCAGTAGGTGCGGACTGCGTGACCCAGAATGACGGCTCGGAGCACGTTTCCCCCGTTTGGAACCAGCTCCTGGGTGAGCACGGGCTCCTCCTCGCATCCCCTGCGCTTCAAATCGCTCAGGGCGGTCTCCAGGGCCTCCGCACGCTCCACCCGGAAAATGCCCCGGCCTTCGTGGTCCGCGTCGGTCTTGAGAAGAAACGGGGGATCATGGGGGAGGGCGCCGTTGCGGGCGGCCTGCTCGAGGGCGCCGGGCGAGTCCCAGATGCAGGTCTGCGGGTGGGGTACGCCGCGCTCATGGAAGAGCCGGGCCTGCCCGGACTTGCCGGGGTGGGAAAAGCGGAGGTCATAGCAGGGAAAGCAGCGCGCGCCTCCGTCCCGGCAGAGCCGGTAAAGCCGTTCGGGGCAGGTCTGGGGCAGCAGGACCGCCTCGGCCCGGGCCGCCAGGAGCCCGTCCCCCGGATCGGGGGCCCGGGAGCCCAGGATGACCTGGTGGTCCGCGGTGATGCAGGGGTGAAAGGATAAGATCATGGCGTGGTGCGATCTCCCGGACGCCTGCAATTGACTTCGAATCCCTCCGGCATTATAGTGCACGGAAATAATAGCACAAGCGAACGGCTGTGCCCGTTCGAAGGAGAGAAGACATGCCCATTTACGAATTCCGCTGCGTTTCGTGCGGTCAACTGTTCGAGAGAATCTTCAAGTCTTCCGACGAGGCCGTGGAGCTCGCCTGTCCGGAGTGCGACGCCACCGTTGTGGAACGGGTGGTGAGCGTGACCAACCATGCCATGGGGGTCGGCTCGGAGGGCAAGCAGGCCAGGCTGGACAGCAAGTCCTGCGGACCGGGCAACTCCTGTCACACGCTCGAGCTCCCCGGCCACAGCCGCTGAACCCCGCCCGGAACCCAACCCCGTGCGCTTGATCGACGAGACCCCCTCGCAAAAGCTCGAACTCGAAGAAGACGACCTGTTCCACATCGCCGCGGTCTTCGAGGAAGAGATCGTGCCCAAGCTCCGCCGGCACCACGCCCGGGTCGGGACCCTGAACTGCGGCTTCGCCGGTCCGGCCTATGCCGTCTGGACGCTCCACTTCCGGTCCGCCGGGGACGGTTTCGCGATCACCGAGGTGGAGTACGACGAAGGCGGGGACGGGCTCGACCTGGACCTCTGAGCGGCCGGTCCCGCGCTGAGGCCCGGGGACCCGCGCCCCCCGTTCCATGAGGAGACCAAGACTCCATGCTGGATCGTAAGCTGCAGGGCCGGGACTTCATCAAGCGGCCCACCTGTCCCTTCTGCGGGGTGGTCGTAGAGAGACCGCTGGAGCTGACCACCCGGCGGCAGGGCGAGATGCCCGTGGGCCGATGCGCCTGCGGCGCCGTCTACGCCTGCGACGAAAGCGGCCGGAACGTGGGCTCCGCCCAGGTCGAGGCCCTGGTGTTCGGCTGCGACATGGACTGGGACCTGGCCTGGAGCCTCCTGCCCGAGGAGGACTACCGCCAGGAGATCGTCGAGCACTACGACCTGCAGAACCACTTGATCGTGCCAGGCGCCTTCCTGGACAGCCGCCGCATCGCGGGGGTCCTCCTTTTCGTTCGGCTCCACGACGACGTGCTGGAGGTCACGGCTGAAGGGGTGCGGAAGCGTTTGGACCGGGCCACGCCGGTCCAGTCGGCGGCCCCCGCCGCCCAGGCCCGCGTCGTCAAGACACCGTCCCTCTCCAAGCGTGACGTGGAAGCACGCGTCCGGGACTACGACCTGGAAGCCCTGTCCGAGGCCGCTTCCGCGGATCGGAAGCTCCTCAGGAGCCTTCAGCGGCTCCTCTACACGGGCGAGGACGAGGTGCGCCGCCGGGCGGCCGAGGCCATGGGACGGGTGAGCGCCCTCCTGGGCGAGACCCGCCCCGCGTCCGTATCCAAGCTGCTCCAGGGGCTCTTTTATGCCGTCACGGACACGGCGGCCTCCAGCTGGGGGGCGTTCGAGGCCATCGGAGAGATCATCCGCCACAAGCCCGAGCTCTACGCAGGTTACCTGCCCCAGCTCTATCCCTTTCTGGGAGACAAGACCCGACGCGCGGCCGCCATCGAGGCCATGGCCACGGCGGCCGAGGCACGGCCCGACCTCCTGCGGAAGCACACCTTCCACTTCCTGGGGTACCTGGGCGATCCCGACCCGGCCGTCCGAGGGCAGACCGTCCGGCTTCTCGGACATCTCGGCGCGCGCGAGATGCGGGACGACCTGGAAAGCCTTCTGGAGGACCCGGGCGAGCTCCGCATCTACCAAGACGGCCGGGTCCTTTCCTTGACCGTCGGCCGCCTCGCCCGCGAGGCCCTGGACCGGATGTAGCCGGTGGACGTCGCCTACCTCGCATCGTCTCCAAACGGGGACCTTTCCCTGTCTCCCGACGACCTGTCGGCGCCCTTTCGGATTACGCCGGAAGAATCCCACCCCGTTCTGACCCTGGGCGACTACCTGGAGATGCTGCGGTTGTTCGTCCTGGAAGAAGGGCCGGCTTGCCTCCCCAACCGCCGCCCCATGATTCGGTGCCGCGTCCGTCCCGGGGAGATCGAGACCGTGTCGATCTGCACGGAGAAGCACGGGGCCCTCTACCACATCGCCCGCCTGGAGGTCCGTGCCGGCGGGGACCGCTTCGTCTTCTGCGCCACCACGGCCGTCTCGGAACGCGCCAAGAAATGGCTCTCACGGGAGGCGGGAGTCCTCAAAGAGCTCCATCGCCGTTTCGGAACGTCGTACCTGCCCCGGCCCGTCCGGTTCGAGGAGAGACGTTGCGGGCCCCGGGAGCGGGGCCTGTCCGTTCTGGTGCTCCTGGCGGACTGGTTCGAAGGGTTTCACGAGTGGCACCTGGGGCCGGTCGAGGAGGGGGAGCCCACCCGGGTGCGGATCTGGGATCAGACCCGCGGCCACCGCTGGGCCACCCGGCGGGAGACCGGCTCCCTGTTTCGGGAGGCGGGCCGGATTCTCACCCGCCTCTACGATCCGGAGGGCTTCCGCCAGATCCGGGCCTGGCACCACGCGGCCGGGGACTTCGTGGTGCGGCCGCGAAGGGGCGCTCTCGACGTCCGGCTCACCACGGCCCGCCGGTACGAACCGCTTCCCGGCCTGGGGGTGGAGAGCGGCCTCCATCCGGCCGTGGCCCTGACCTACTTTTTCCTCGGCATGATGCTTCGGATGCGGCTGGACCGCGATGAGGGGCTGGGCGCATTCTTGTGGGCGGGGGACGATGCGCTGGAGGCTGCGGCGGACGGGTTTTTCACGGCCCTGGACGAGTGCCGGGAATCGGACAGACCCTTCCTGCAAGGAGACACCGAGCTCCCCGGCCTGCTCCGGTCGTTCTCACCGGGGGAGCTGCGCGCCCTTCACGAACCGATCCTCCGGCGGTTCGCCGACGCCGACCCGTCCGAGCGGACCCTGGTCGAGGCCGGGCTCGAGGATCACGTCACCGCGCTTCACCGGGTCCTTCGAGGGGTTCGTGGATGAGGCTCTCGAGCGGGGTGGTGAGGATCTTGGACACGGATATCAGGAGCCCCGCGCGCTCCGGATCCTCGCCCCCGGCCTTCTCCACGAGCTCCTTTGACATGTCGTAGAGGTCCCGGAACACGCCGTCCAGGTCGAAGGCCGGGTAGGACACACCCGGCTCGAAGCCGGAGAGCCGGCAGACCCGGGCCTTGCCCTGGACCTTGGTCGGCACGCCGTAGATCCGGCAGGTGACGGGCCGAGCGGCGTAGAGCATGCAGTCCCGTTCCTCGTTCAGGAGCGGGCACCGGACCCGGCCGAGGGCCAGGGGGTCTTCCCCGCCCTCCCCCCGCTCCCGGAGCTTCTGCTGGACCCGCGCCAGGTCCCGGTCCGCCTTGGCACACCGCAGAAGGGCCCCGGACTTCTCCTCGCTGGGAAGCAGAGCGAACCGGTGCTGGAGGTAGGCCGCCTCCACGAGAAAGAGCCCGAACACCGCGTGGCAGCAGTCGTCGCAGTGCCGCTCGCACCGGACGCAGTCCCCATGGGCGTCACTCATCTTGGCAAAGGCCTGGTCCGCTGAGGCGGCCAGGGACTCGTAGCCTCGGAACAGCTGGGACAGGTCGGCGTCTTTCAACGGTGGGGCTCCAGTTGCTCGAGGAACTCGGGGTGGACCTGGAAACCCAGGGCCGCGGCCCGGTCCACGTGCTCGATCGCCTTGCCGAACTCGTCCCGGTTGAAGTAGGCCGCAGCCAGGTTGTTGTGGCCGAGGCCGAAGTCCGGGGCCAGGGCCACGAGCTTCTCGCCGGTCTCCACAGCCTGGTCGACGTCCCCCTTCTGCAGGTAGGCGTTGGTCAGGTTGCTCCACGCCTGCACGATTCTGGGGTTCAGCTCGATGGCCTGCCCCAGGGCCTCGATGGCCTCGTCGCTCCGCTGCATCTGCAGAAAGGCGAACCCGATGTTGGCGTAACCCCGTGCATAGCGGGGCTCGAGCTCAACCGCCTTGCGGTTGCAGTCCACGACCCGCTCCAGGTCACCCTTCTGAAAGTAGATGTAGCCGAGGTTCACATACCCCTCGAACATGCGGGCGCTCTCGTTGATGGCTTCGTGAAAGGCGTCGGCCGCCTCATCCAGCCGGCCCTGCTCCATGAGGGCCACGCCCAGATTGTAGGAGGAGTTGGCGCACTCCGGGTTCTCGGCGAGCTGCCGTTTCTGCTCGGCGATGAACTTCTCCGCATCCTGCGGGGTTTTCATGGCTCTCTCCGTATACGGTCACGTAGAATCGGCGGCAAAGCGTGCCGCCGGCCGCCCCGGAACTCAACGGGATTCTGCGAAACCGTCGTGATCTTTGACGGGTTCGCAAAAACCCGCTCACCCGCCGCTGGAAACGCCATAACCTGTTGAAATGCCAAGGGCATATCTCGAGGCTTCGGGCTTTTTTTTCGACGCTATCATCTTTCTTCCGGGGGTGCAGACGGAAAGAGGTCGCACCCCACGTGGGAGAAGCGACCTCTCACCGCTGCTCGTTTCAAACACCGACGGGGCTAGTGATCTTCCGTCTGCCCCCGGCCCTTCATGCCATACATGGTGCTGCTGCCCGTGGAGAAGTAGATCAGCTTTTCCTCGTTGATCAGGGCGGTCGCCGCCTTCTTGACCTCCCGGGCCTTGGCATCGGGTTTCACCTTCCTGACGGCCTTCTCCAGATCGCTGAAGTAGAACTTGGTCTTCTTGCTGCCCTCAGCGTAATCCATGATGGCCTTCTTGAGATCTTCCATGGGCTTCTCCCTTTCTGTCCGCATGCGCGGGCGAAGCTGCTACTCGACGCCGCCGGCCGCCTTGGACACCGCCCAGGAAGCCTCGGTGTACTTGAACTGCGTGGAGGTCCGGTAAGTGTCGTACTGGAGCCGGTAGTCGTCAATGAGGTGTTCGCTGAAGTCAAGATCGCACTTCTCGAAGAACTTCTCCCAGCCGATCCGCTCGGCCCAATCGCCGACGCGCTCGTACTTGTTGGCGTCCGCCGCGTAGGCCTCGACGATCTTCTTCACGTCCCGGCAGACCTCGGGGAACCGGGGAAAGTTGTTCGGCAGGAAGGGCACCACGACCTTGGAGAACTTCGGGGGCGAGATCCGGTTGGAGATCTTGCCGCCGGCCAGGATGGTCACGCCGTCGCCTTCCTTGTCCGAGAGCGGAAGCGCCATGCACATGGTGTAGCAGTTGCCGCAGAACATGCAGCGCTCGTTCTTGATCTTCACGGTCTTCTTGCCGTCCTCGGTCTTGGCCGGGGAGATGGCGCCCGTGGGGCACGACGCGATGACCAGCGGGATCTCGCACACGTTGTCGAGGACCTGGCTGTCGATGATGGGCGGCTTCCGGTGGTAGCCCAGGAGCGCGATGTCCGAGCAGTGGACCGCACCGCACATGTTCAGGCAGCAGGCCATGGAGATCCGGACCTGGGCCGGGAAGGTCATGCTCTGGAACTCTTCGAACAGGTCGTCCAGCACGGCCTTCACCATGGCCGAGGCGTCCGTGGCCGGGGTGTGGCAGTGGATGTAGCCCTGGGTGTGGACGATGTTGGTGAGCCCGGCCCCGGTCCCGCCGATGGGGAACTTGTAGCTCCCGGAGACGTGCTTCCGGCTCTGGAGGTCCTTCTTCAGGGCCTCCATCTTGTCCTGGGTGTCCACGAGGAACTCGATGTTGTTCCGGGTGGTGAACCGGACGAAGCCGTCGCAGTGCTTGTCCGCGATGTCGCAGATCTCGCGGACGTTCTCCACGGTCATGAACCGGCAGCCGCCGCAGCGCACGGTGAACACCTTGTCGCCGGTCTCGGAGACGTGCACCAGCACGCCCGGCTCCAGGATCTCGTGGTGGGTCCACTTGCCGTAGTTGTTCTGGATGACCGGCGGAAAATACTGCCAGAAGTGCCGGGGGCCGAGGTCCGTGAGGCGGTTTTCCATCGGCTTGTCGGGGTTGTACAGTCCGAGTCTTTCCTGAGATAATGCCATGATCGCTCCCTCCTATCTCGCGTGCCTGGAACGGTAGTCGTCAATGCTTCGATCCCATCCGCCTTCCACGTCCTCTTCCTTCCAGAAGATGTAGGGATTTGCGCGGGGCGCGGTGACCATCTGGGGCATGGGCGGAATCTCCAGGACCTCGAGGAACTTGGGGATGCCGTAGCGCTGGATCAGCTCGCCCAGACGCTCCCGGTTCTTGCCCTCTTCCATCCACCAGTCCCAGACCTTTTCGACCACTTCCTTGACGTTGTCGTAGGGGTTCTCCACCTTCATGAACGGGATGGTGAGGACGGACATCTGGGCGCCTTCGAGGATCGGGGCCTTGGCGCCGAAGAGCAGGCTCACGCCCGTGTCCTTGCCCGGCCGCAGGGCCTGGGGCATGACGTTGATGCAGTGCATGCAGCGCGTGCACTCCTTGTCGTCGATCTTGAGGGTGTCGCCTTCCATCCACATGCAGCTGGTGGGGCAGAGGTCGATGACCTCTTTCTGGATGTCGAACTTGCCCCAGTCCCTGCCGGCATGGGCGCCGCCGTTGGGCGCGATCTCGCCGCCCATGTAGGCCTTGACCGCGGACTGATCGATCCGGATCTCGTCCCGCCAGTTTCCGATGAAGGACATGTCGGAGCGGGCAATGGAGGCCACGCAGCCGTTGGGGCAGCCGTCGAACTTGAACTTGAACTTGTAGGGGAAGGCCGGCCGGTGAAGCTCGTCCTGGTAGAAGTGGGTGAGCTCGTAGCACATGTCCTGGGTGTCGTAGCAGGACCACTCACAGCGGGCCTTGCCGATGCAGCAGGCGGGCGTCCGCAGGTTGGAGCCGGAGCCTCCCAGGTCCTGCTGGAGCACGTGACCCAGCTCGAAGAAGATGGGCTCGAGCTGCTCGGTGAAGGTCCCCAGGAAGATGATGTCGCCCGTGGAGCCGTGAAAGTTCATCATGCCGCTGCCCCGGTACTCCCAGAGGTCGCAGATGGAGCGGAGGTAGTCGGTGTCGTAGAACTTGCTGGCGGGCTGGTTCACCCGCATGGTGTGGAAGTGGGCGATGGAGGGGAAGGTGTCCTGCATGTCGGAGTAGCGACCGATGACGCCGCCGCCGTATCCGAAAACCCCCACGATGCCGCCGTGCTTCCAGTGGGTCTCGCCGTGGTCGAAGGAGAGCTGAAGCTGACCCAGCATGTCCTCGACGACCTCGGGCTTGATCATCATCCGGTCCTCGGGGAGCTTGTGCCGGCGAAGGGCCTCGCGCTTGGAATCGGCCACGAAGCTCGGCCAGGGGCCCTTTTCGAGCTCGTCCAGATCCGGGATGTCGTGCTTGACCTTGAAATTCTTGAGCTCGTCCTCGGTGTAGTTGTTGAGCTCCTCATCCGAGTAGATCCGAAGCTCCTGATATTTGAGCTTGGTTTGTTCCTCTCTTGGTTCGAAAGCCATTATCCGTGCCTCCTTTTACGGTACAAAAGGTTGGTTCCTCTCAGGCCGAAGGGGAAACCCCGTGTGATGGACAGCTGCGTTCTTCACCTCCTCCCCAGAAATAGAATGAAATCCATCCCGGACCCGCAAAACGGGCCCGACCGGTTATGCGTGGGTTCGCCCGCAGGCGCAACTAACCGCAAATGCTGGAATTTGCTCGTTATTTAAGCAAACAGACTGAAATTTAAATCAGAATCGGGCCGAGATGTCAACAAAAAACATCAGCCCCGGGGTGCCTCGTGCAGGAATGCTCCATCATCGACGGGTTCGCGAAAACCCGCTCACCCGCTGCTGGAAACGCTGTCATCGATTCCGATCCTCCGGGGGGAGATCTCGAGGCCTCGAGCTTTTTCCGACGTCGTCATCTGGACGGATTCCCGGGATTCCGCTCAGCCGCCGCTGGGAAGCATGACGACCCGAGTGCCTCAGGGGCGGATCCGCGGCTCCCGGGCCGACTCCGAGGCCATCATAATGAATTGACAATCCTTGTGAAAGATTTTATCAACGCACCATCGGCCGAACCGACCCCGGCCCGCTCCGGACCCGAGCGGGCCCGATGGATCGGTCCC
>CAYVVQ010000102.1:0-13931 GCA_964454455.1 uncultured Desulfobacterales bacterium
AATTTTCGGTTAGCGTTTGCCCCCTGGGTGGGTCAATTTTAGGTTAGCGAAACTAGGCATTGGCGATCACGATGCGGTTGATGGCTTCCAGGGTCTCGGCCGAGATCGACTTGATGTTCTTACACAGAGCGGACTTCTTGAACCCCTTGTGGGAGTAGGGGATGAGGCAGAAGTTGCGGTAGCAAACCGAGTCGATGAGATGAAAGGCCAGGGCTTCGTAGGAGTACACCCCCGAACGCGTGGCCATGATGATTGCAGGGCACAAGACACGCGCGGTCTTCGACCGCTACAACATCGTGAGCGACGAGGACCTGAAGGCCGCTACGAGGAAGCAGGCCGAGTACCTGGATTCCCAGGCGGGCACAGACGGCAGCAGCAGGATTATTTCCGGCGGCGCCAAGATTGACGCATTCGCAAAAACCCGCTCACGCGCCGCTGGGCACGCTATAACCTCTTGAAATCCCTAAGGCAGATCTCGAAGCTTCGGGCTTTTTACGACGCCATCAAGATTCTTGAAGGATGGTGCCGGAGGTCGGAATCGAACCGACACGGTACAAAGTACCACTGGATTTTGAGTCCAGCGCGTCTACCAGTTTCGCCACTCCGGCACATCTAGAGGAGTATAGAAAATCGACTCGTCCCCTGTCAATAACCTGTTGACATGCATGGATGGGCGTTGTTAGGATTGATGTTTCCTTGTGTGGGGCTGTAGCTCAGCTGGGAGAGCGCGTGACTGGCAGTCACGAGGTCGTGGGTTCGATCCCCATCAGCTCCACCATCTTTTTCAGAGGATCGCACCGTGCCCCGAGGGCTCGAGGCGGCTGTCCCCCGACAGCCGCCTTTTTTGTTGGGCATCAAGTTTTCCCGCCGTTGTTCCGATGAGACACCTGAGAAGGAAATCCCACCCACGGATACGGTAGCCATGTGCGCACAGCCTGCAGATCAGCCGGTGGCCCGGCGGGTCCCGGCCGGAAAGCCCGGACGGGGCGGGTCCAACTCCATTCGGAGGATGGCGGTTCTCTTCACGGACGTCGTGGGGTCCAGCACCTACTTCAAGAGCTACGGGGACCTGGCCGGCCGCGAGATGCTGCGCAAGCACCAGGAGCTGGCCTCCGGTCCCGTTGCCGAGCACGGCGGGGCCGTGGTCAAGGTCCTGGGCGACTCGGTGATGGCCTACTTCACCGACCCGAAGGAGGCGATCAAAGCGGCCGTGCGGATCCAGCAGCGCTTCGCCCGCCACAACCGGGGCGTGGACACCGGGCGGCGGATTCTCGTGCGGATCGGCCTTCATTACGGGGACGGGATCGTCGAAAAAGGGGACATCTACGGCGACGTGGTGAACATCACGGCCAAGTTCCTTCCCCTGGTGAAGGGGGGTGAGATCTTCGTCTCCGGCCAGCTCCAGGAGCAGGTCCGCGGGCTTTCCTGGGCCCGGTTCGAGAAACTGAAGCTGAAGGTCAGTGAGGTCCTCAAGTCGCTTGCCATCTACCGGGTCTCCTGGGACGAACAGGCCGACCTGGGTCCGTCCCAGGCCACCGTCCTGATGCTCAAGCCCGCCTGGAACCTGGCCAAGGAGGGGTTCGAGGAGGCGTGGAAACGGCTTCTGCAGCGAAAGGCGGGGCTTTGGCCCGGGACTCCGGGGCAGCACACCACCCTCAAGGACGGATCCCTCGTCCTCTACCTCAGGGAGCCCACCGACGGCCCGGGCGTCGGCCGGAACGCTCTGCGGTTTTTGAGGGAAAACCTCGGCAGCGATCGCATGCCGTTCCTGCCGCTTCAGATCCTGATCGACAAGGGGCAGTTCAAGCGGGCTGGTAAGCCGGCCCTGGAGGCGCTCGAGCCGGGCCTGGCTCGGGCCAAGCCCGGCGAGATCAGCGTGTCCCGCGCGGCTTTCGGCGACATGAAGGGCGCTGCCGGGTTCAAGGTCATCGCCCCGGGGGAAGGAGACGAAGCCGGGCTGTTCCGGATGGTTCCCGAGGACACGCCGGAGAGGGACGACTCCTGCCTCTTCCTCTACCAGCACTCCATGGGCCAGGGCGAGCACGAGCCCTGCTTCTACTGCGGCGACCGCCGCCACCTCCCCGGGGACTGCCCCTCCAAGCAGCTGCCCGACGTCACCCACGGGATGGAGCGGCTCGGGTACCTTCCCCTGGAGCAGATCAACGAGGTCTTCCTGGAGTCCCTGAACGGTGCCTGCGCGTCGGACTCCGAGGACCTGGCCAGGCACGCGTTCTTCGAGCTCAAGAACGTGTTCCAGCTGAGGTTCCTTCGGACCCTGTGGGCGTCGAACGCCCAGTCCTGGAGCATGGTCAAGACGGGCAAGGACGATGGCGAGCGGGGCGGGATGATCTGGATCGGGCAGGACTGCATCCGGGTGTCCAACCTGGGGCAGGCCGAGACCGTGCTCGTGAACTGCCTGGAGAAGCACTCGGGCGATTTTCACGCGCTTTGCGCCATGGGCTTCCTTCAGGTGGAGAAGGGCGACCTCCCCAAGGCCAAGCGCTTCTTCAAGCATGCGCTGGAGAACGCGGACACCGTTCCCAGGCAGATCTTCACACGGTTCCTCCTCGGGCGCGTTCACGAGCTGAGCGGCGAGCAGCGGCACGCGGAGGATCACGCGCGCAAGATCCTGTTCGCCGAGTCCCTCTGCCACGAGGCCCTGTACCTGGACATCCGGTACAAGCTCAACAAGGACCGCACTACCGAGGCCATGCGCCGCGTCCGCAAGCTCGTCGAGGACAATCGAAACTACTTCATCGCCTTCCTGATCGACCCCGAGCTGGCCGACTACAGCGACAAGATCCACCCCGAGCTCCGCAACATGCTCGAGAAGGCCATGGCCGGCGCGGATCGCCTCTCCACGCAGGCCGCGGAGGAGATCGAGCGCATGCAGCGGTTGCTGGGATCCGACGACGGGGAGCTCAAGAGGGCCGTTTCCTATCACGGCAAGGTCCAGGAGCTGCTCGAAACGGACAGCTACTTCGGCTACCTGGACATCATCTACTACGCCTCGGTCATCGTCCAGATCGGACGGAGGAGCAGCGAGCAGGCCCGAAGGAAGCTCCTCAGCGAGACCGGCCGGCTCAAGGACCGCCACGAGGCGGCGGAACGCTTCGCCCGCGCGTACCCCTACGGGTTCCTCCTGGGCTCCCTGCCCGAGGAGCTGGCCGCTGTGGAGAAAGGGCTCGAAGAAGTGCGGCAGGTGATCCGGTCGAACGCCCTGGAGAAGTTTCGGGAGACCCTGACCCGGACCCGGGAGATCTCCGGCATCATGGACCGGCTGGATCGGAAGGTGAGCAGGCTCGAGAACCTGAGGCGATGGGTTCGTTTCACTGTGGGGTTTTCAAAAAAGGTGGTGCTCATGGAGGCCTCGATCGCGGTGATCGCCATCCTCCTGTTTCCCGTGGCCGGGCACTACCTGAGCTTCCTGATTCCCAGCCTGAGCCTCTCGCCCGAGAACATCTGGGTCTACCAGAAGGGGGTCCTCATCATCGGCGGTCTCGCCGGACTCTTCGTCGCCTTTCTCATGAGCGCCCGGGAGCTGGGAGAGACCTGAACCCGCTCCTCCGCGGGGGAGCGGGTTCAGGTCTCGAGCAGGGCCGTTTCCGCGTCGTAGCGGGACGAGAAGAGCGCCGGCCTCCCCGAGAAAACGCTACCATCGCCCGCTCCGATCCTCCCCTTTCAGCCAGAGGGGCAGGCCGGCGGCCACGAGCACGACCTGATCGGCCGCTTCGGCCACCGCCTGGTTGAGGGCTCCCGCCTCGTCGCGAAACGCCCGTCCGAGCGGGTGCTCCGGCACGATGCCCATGCCCACCTCGTTCGAAACCAGCACGGTGCCCCGCTCGCGGGATGCCAGTGCTTCGAGCAGTCGTTCACGATAGGCCCGGGCCCCGGCCCTGCCTTCCTTGATCATCACGTTGCTGAGCCAGACCGTGAGGCAGTCCACCAGAACGCCGTCCGCTCCTCTGCACCGGGTCCGTAGCGCCCCCGCCAGATCCAGGGGCTCCTCGACGAGCGTCCACTCGGGCCCGCGCGCCTCCCGGTGCAGCTGCACGCGCTCCTCCATCTCCTCGTCCAGAACCTCGGCCGTGGCCAGGAACAGGCGGGAGCGGTAGCTCCGCTCCACGTGCCGAAGCGCCCAGGAGCTCTTGCCGCTTCTCGCCCCTCCCAGCACCAGCACGATCTCGCGCTCGGGGTCGCTCATGGGGCGTCGCCTCCCAGCTGGATCTCCGAATCCTCCCGAGCCGCCTCCACGGTGACGTTCCATCTCCGCTTTTCGACCCGGTCCCTGCAGAGCAGCTCGAAGGCCTTGATCTCGGCGTCGGTGCGTCCCGGGTCGTGGTGGAAAAGCACCAGCCGACCCACCTCGGCCCTTCGAGCCAGCTCCATCGCAGCCTCGTAGTCCGAGTGCCCCCATTCCCTGTGAGCGGGCATCTCCTCGGGAGCGTACTGGGCGTCGTGGATGAGGACGTCCACTCCAGCGCAGAAGGAGACATAGTCCTCGATCGCTTCCTCGTCGGCGAGTTCGTTGTCCGTGATGAAGGCCAGGCTCCTGTCCGCCTCGCGGAGTCGAAACCCCAGCCCTCCCTGAGGGTGCCTGAGGGGAATGCTTTCCACGCTGGCGCCGTTCAGCTCCAGGGGCCGCTCGGCGATCCGGTTCACCTGCTTGATGCGAATCTTCAAATCCTCGATGTCCACCGGGAAGTACCCCCCGCCCATGGGGTTGTCGAGCGTGTGCCGGAGGCCCATCACGGCATTGGGATGACCGTCCACGAGCAGCTCGGTCCCCGGCTCGAGCACCGTGGCGAAAAACGGAAACCCGATGATGTGGTCCCAGTGGACGTGGGTGATCAGGAGCGCCGCCAGGTCCACGCCGCTGCGATTTCGAAGAGCGTCTCCGAGGCGGCGGATCCCGGTTCCCGCATCGATGATCACGGTCTGGCCGCTCTCGAACCGGACCTCCAGACAGGTCGTGTTGCCGCCGTACAGGGTGGTGTCCCGCCCCGGCACGGCGATGGATCCTCTCGTTCCCCAGAATCTGATCTTCATCGGTCTCTTCCGTCCCGCCTCCCGGGAGGCGCCGGATCACCCCTCGAAGTAGGAGCGGAAAAAGGGCTCCAGGTCCCCGATCTGATCCTCGATGGACAGGGGCACGTCCACGGCGAACAGGTCCAGGAGGATCAAGGCGTTGACACTGGCATCCTCGCTGCTCAGCGCCCGGATCCTGGAGGCCATGGCCTTATTCACCAGCTTGACGTTGCGGTAGATCTCGGCCAGGCCCTGAAACGTGAAGTCCGCGGGTCTCCCCTGCTTCATCAGGAAGAACTGCCCGAGGAGATACGTGCTGGTGGTCCGGAACGTGGTCTCCAGCCTGCTGGGAAACGGGAGATGGAACCGGACCATGGGCCTCAGCTTGTCCATGATCGGACATCCGCTGGTCACCATCACGATCCCGAGGATGGAGCTGAGTCCCCGCTGCATGGTCGTGTTCTCGTAATATCGCCGCTCGCTCGTCTCGACGCGCACCTCGGCCTTCTCGTGAGACACGCGGTCCTTGAACTCCGAGACCAGGTCCTTGATGGACAGCGCTACGGGACAGTGCGGCACATCGTCCTCGTGCAGGGGGCAGTTCCGGCAACGGTGGAAATCCAGCCGCGTCCAGGAGTCCGGCTCCAGCTCCCGCGCGGGAAGATACTGCAGGGACTCGGGCACGAGTCGAATGGGAATCCGCTTTCGCGAGCCATCCTCGAACGTGAAGCGGTACTCGAACAGGAGCGGTTCCTCTCCCCGGGCTCCACGAGGTGACCCTTCGGAGAAAGACATGTTTCCTCCAGAGCCGGACGGCATGCCGATCCATGCCCGGCACCAGGGGCTCCTCCACAGGAGCCGTTGTCGAATGGCTTCCGCGCCCGCGGCGCGGGAACGTGAGGTGGGGGGCAGGACCGTTTCCGGTGGGGAACAGGCTAAGGGATCGGGCCTTCAAAATCAAGGGTTTCCGAGGCCCGCAGGCTCCTTGACATCCTCCGGACACTCGGGATAATGGAGCCCTCGGCCGGAGTCACGAAGGAGAAACCAGCGCCCATGTGCGGCATCTGCGGAAAGCTCGACCTGACGGGGACACCGGTCCCGGAATCCCTCCTCGAGGCGATGTGCGGGACCATCGCCCACCGGGGCCCGGACGACCACGGGATCCTGGTGGATCCCCCCGTGGGCCTCGGTCACCAGCGGCTGAGCATCATCGACCCGTCCCCGTCCGGGCACCAGCCCATGAGCAACGAGGACGGGACCGTGTGGCTGGTGTACAACGGCGAGATCTACGACTTCGAGCGCCTCAGGCGCCTGCTCCTGGACCGCGGGCACCGGCTCTCGAGCCGCACCGACGGAGAGGTCCTGATCCACCTGTACGAGGACGAGGGCGTGGACTGCCTCCGGCGCCTCAACGGCATGTTCGCCTTCGCCCTCTGGGACTCCCGGCGACAGCGGCTCTGGGCGGGACGCGACCGGCTCGGCATCAAGCCTCTCTGCTACTTCTGGGACGGGCGCCGTTTCGTCTTCGGCTCGGAGATCAAGGCGATCCTGGCCGACCCGGAGGTGCCCAGGCGGATCGACCCGGAGGGCCTGGATCTCTACCTCTCCCTGAACTACGTGCCCCCGCCCTGGACCCTCTTCCGCGGCATTCGGAAGCTCCCGCCCGGCTGCCATCTGACGGTGGAGGAGGGACGGCTCGACGTGACCCCCTACTGGGACGTCCCGGCCGGAGACGCCGCCCTGACCGGAGGGGACCGGCCGCCGCGAACCGGGTCCGACCCCGAGGCGTTCGGCCGGACGCTGTTCGACACGCTGGACGCCGCGGTGGGCCGTCGGCTCATCGCGGACGTGCCCCTGGGCGCCTTCCTGAGCGGGGGGCTGGACTCGAGCATCATCGTGGGGCTGATGGCCCGGCACATGGACCGCCCGGTGCAGACCTTCTCCATCGGCTACCGGGACCTTCCCGCCTTTGACGAGACGTCCTACGCGAGGGAGGTGGCCGCATTCCACAAGACGGACCACCACGAGTTCCGCCTCGATCACCGTGACGTCCTGGACGCCTTCCCCGAGGTGTTGAAGGCCCTGGACGAGCCCTTTGCCGACTCCTCCGCGGTGCCCACCTACATCGTCAGCCGGGAGACCCGGCGGCACGTGACCGTGGCACTCTCCGGGGACGGGGGGGACGAGCTCTTCGGCGGCTACCGGATGTACCGGGGCGAGGCCTGGGCCGGCGTGTACGGGAGGATCCCCGGCTTCCTCCGCAACGGTTTGATCGCGCCCCTGGTCGGCCTGCTCCCGGAGCGCCGGAACGCGCCCGGACTGGAGACGGTCCGGCGGGCCAAAAAGTTCGTGCGCGGCATGAGCCGGAGCTTCGCGGACCGGTACTGCGGGTGGCGGGAGATCTTCCCCCTGGCCCAGCGGGAGGCCCTGCTGCGGGAACCCCTCCGGCGCGACCTATACCGGGATCACACGCGCCGCGCCGCTTCCCGGTGCGCCGAGCTGTTTCCGGAGGATGCCGTCAACCGGATGCTCTACCTGGACGTGCGGAGCCTGCTCCACGCGGACATGCTCACCAAGGTGGACCGCATGAGCATGGCCAACGCGCTGGAGGTGCGGGTTCCCATGCTCGACCACACCGTGGTGGCGTGCGCCTTCTCCATGCCGGGCGGGGTCAAGCTCCGTGGGCGGACCGGAAAGGCCGTCCTGCTGGACGCGTTCCGGCCCCTCCTTCCACCCTCCCTGCTCCACCGGCCCAAGATGGGCTTCGAGATGCCCATCAACGCCTGGCTCCGCGGGGAGCTGCGGTTCCTCGTGGACGACTACCTGAACGAGGACACGATCCGGAGCCAGGGGGTGTTCCGCCCCGAGGCCGTCTCCGAGTTGGTCCGGCGCCACATGGGGGGGTTCCAGGACACCTCCTGGCACCTCTGGAACCTGATCGTCTTCAGCTACTGGCACCGAGCCTACATCGGCTCCTGAGGACAGAAGAACCGATCACCATGACCTACGGCTCGACCCACGGGGGCCGTCTTTACCCCGCCGTCCCGACCCTCCTGCTGCTGCTCGCGATCCTGCTCGCGGGCTGCTCGCCCTCCTACGTCCTTCGCCTCGCAATGGACCAGCTCCGCATTCAAAGCCGTTCGGTGCCCGTGGAACGGGCGCTCGAGGACCCGGCCCTCGACGCCCGGGAGAAGGAGAAGCTCCGGCTCGTGGCCCGCATCAAGGCCTTCGGCGAGCGCGAGCTCGGCCTCACCCGAAGCGACAACTACGAGACCGTCTACCTGGGGGGCGAGCCCAACCCCGTCTACACGGTCACGGCCGCGCACCGGACCCGGCTCGAGCTGGTGACCTGGTGGTTTCCCGTGGTGGGGCGGATGCCCTACCTGGGGTTCTTCGACCCGGAAGACGCCGCGGAGAAGAAGCGCGAGCTGGAAGGAGAGGGGCTGGACGTTGTCGTCTGGCCGGCCGAGGCTTACAGTACACTGGGGTGGTTCCAGGATCCCGTTCACCGGAACCTCCTCGGAAAGGACGTCGTGGACCTGTCCGACACCCTCCTTCACGAGATGACCCATGCCACCCTGTACGCCAAGGGGCAGCCCGCGTTCAACGAGACCCTGGCCTCGGTGGTGGGCAGGCGCGGCGCCCACGCCTTCCTGGAGAAGGACTTCGGACCGGAATCGCCCGAGGCCCTGAGGGCCGCCGCCCTCATCCGGGACGAGCGGCGTTTCTCCCGGTTCGTCGACCGCCTGATGACCCGCCTCTCCGCCCTGTACGACCGGACACCGAGCGATGAGGAAGCGCTCTCCGAGAGGGAGCGCCTGTTTGCCGAGGTCCGCATCCGGTTTCGCGTCCTGGAGCGGGAGTACGAGACCGAGCGCTTCGAGGGGTTCGGTGCCGGCGAGATCAACAACGCCTACCTCCTGGCGGTCGCCCTGTACCACCGGCACTACAACCTGTTCGAGTCCGTGATCGAGGCCCGGGACGGCTCGATCCCCGAGGCCCTGGAACTGTTCCGACGGTTGAGCGAGCAGGAGGGCGACCTCGTTCGCGCCACGGAGGAGTGGCTCCGGTGAAGAGAAGGACGAAAACGATCCTCTGGGGCCTCGGGGCGGCCTTCCTCCTGCTCCTGGTCGCGGCGGCCGCGGTCACGGGATACCTCTACAGGAACCCCTCCCGCATCAAGGACGTGGTGGCCCGCACCCTGTCCGAGGCCTCCGGGTACGACACCCGCATCGAGACCCTGGGGTGGGGCCGAAATCCCCTGAGGCTGCGCCTGCAAGGCGTCACGGTCTCCTCGAACGGACCGAACCGGGGGCTCCGCCTGACCCTCGACTCCCTGGGAGCGGAGCTCGGCCTCGAGGGGGAGCTCGGGGACCGGACCCTGGTGATCCGCCACGCCGGGGTCCAGGGGTTCGAACTGACCCTGGAAGGCCCCGTCTCCCTGCCGGAGCTCGGGGACCCGGAAGCGGACGACCCGTCCTGGCCGGCCCGGGCCGGGGCCTGGCTCGTGAAACAGCTTTTATTCGAGGACGTTCGGATCGAACGCGCCGATCTGGCGGGGGGCCGAATCCAGGTCCAAAGCGGCCCGGTGAGCCTCCGGGTGGAGAAGCTGGAGGCCTCCCTTGCCCCCGACCTGGCGTTCCAGGCATCCTTCGCGGCCGGCCTGCGTCACTCGGAGCAAGGCCTCATCGTCGACCTCCCCCTGATCGAGGTCGAGGGCTCCCCGGGCGACGACGGCGTTGTCGAGGGGCGGATCACGGTCCGAGACGGCACCCTGGAGCGTGGCGACAGGACCGTGCCCGGGGTCTCCCTGGAGAGCGCGCTGACCCTGGATCCTGCGCAGAAGAGGGTTCGGATCGGATCCTTCGAGGTCCGCCTCCCCGATCTGACCCCCCTTCTGCCCGTGGCCCTGGATGGCGCCCCCGAGGCCCGCATCGAGGGGACCGGCACGGTTCTCTTCGAGAAAGGGCGCCTGGAAGACGGCGATCTTCTCATCGCGGTCCGGGAGGGGGAGTCCGAGCTCGAGATCCGGGGTCTCGTGAACGCGACCTGGACGCCCCCCCTGCAGCTGGCCGTCGACGACCTGGACTGCCGGTTCCGCCCGGGGGACTGGATCCCCCTCCTGCCGGGACCATACGAAGAGCCGCTGGCCCCGCTGGGGCTGACCGGCCCGGTGTCGATCTCAGGCGGGGTGGAGGGCCGGCAGGAAAAGGACCGCTTTCGCGTCACGCCGGACCTGACCCTGGCGCTCTCCGGGAACACCGTCTCCTTCGCCTCCCCGCCGCTCGCGGCGACCGGCGTGCTCGCCGGCCGCGTCCGGCTCCGCGGGGACTGGCCCGATCCGGCCGTCTCGGGCACGATCCGGGTCCGCCGGCTGGCTGTGGAGCACCCGTCCTTTCGAACGGCTCCGTCCGAGGTCGAGCTTCGGCTGGGCGGACGCCCGGCCGACGTCCGCCTGGAAAAGGCGGAGCTTGCCGTGCCGAAGCTGCTCTTTCCATTGGAGGAGACGCCCCTCTCCATCCGGGACGTTCGGGTCCGGTTGAAGGACGGCCGCCTCGAGCCGTTCTCGCCGGCCTTTCACCTGCCCGAGATCCGCCTGGAGGCCGAAGGGATAGGCCCCTTCCTGCTGGACGGAGAGCTCCGCGACGGGAAAACCACCCTGGCCCTCCAGGGGGAGGGGACCGGCATCCTCGCCTTTCTCTCCGGGGAGGGCCGGCCCCTCGAGGCGTGGTCCCCCACCGGGAAGGACGTGCTCCGCGCCCGGGCCGAGACGGACGCCTCCGGGGGCTGGCGGGGCTCCCTTCACGCCGGGGTCAGCGGACTGGCCTTCGAGAACGAGGGGGCCGAGGCCTTCGGCGAAGGGGTGGGCGTCTCCCTGGACGCCGAGGCCCGCATCCGGGAGGACCGCACGGTCCTCCTGGAGTCCTCGAGCGTGGAGGCGTCGGAGGGCGAGATCCTGGTGGAGCGGTTCTACCTGAACCTGAAGACCCATCCCCTCTCTCTGAACGCCCGCACGCGGTTCGAGGCCGCGTCCGTGCGTTTCGACGACCTGAGGCTGGAAGCCGCCCTCGGCGGCGTCCTGTCGGTCCACGGCTCGGGCTCCCTCGAGGCGGCGCCCGGCGCCATCCGGGCCGGCCTGGAGGTTTCCGCCCCGCCGTTTCCCCTGGAGCCCGTCTTCCGGCTGTTCGTCCAGGAGCCCTTTCGCAGGGAGGCGCCGATCCTCGAGGAGATCGACCTCGAAGGCCGCGCCTCCGCGAACCTGCGGCTGCGCGTGAACGAGGACGGTTTTTTCGTCTCCGGGGAGGCCGGCGTCCGGGAAGGGACGCTGCGCGTGGCCGAGCCGGCCGTCTCCCTGGAAGACCTGCACCTTTCCCTCCCCGTCCGGTACGGGACGCTTCCGGACGAGCAGCCGAAATCGCCGCTCGACGGCCGGCTCGAGATCCGGGAGGCCCGGGTCCCTTTCCTTCCGGAGCAGTCGCTCCGTCTTCCCCTCGAGGCGCTTCCGAACCGCATCCGTGTTCCCGGTCCCACGGCGATCGACATCCCCGGAGGGACCCTCCGCCTGGGCCCGCTCGACCTCGAGCTCGACCCGGGGGAGGGGCTCTCCATGGAGACGAGCCTGCGCCTGGAGGACGCGGACCTCCAGCCCCTGCTCAGCCGGGTCTGGGACAAGTCGCCCGAGGGCCGGATCAGCGGGGAGCTGACCTCCATCCAGTACCGGGAGGGCCGGCTCACGAGCCGGGGCGCCATGCAGGCCCGGATGTTCGACGGGCGGGTGAGCGTCGAGAACCTGGGCGCGTCGGGCCTGTTCACCGCGGCCCCGAACTTCCGCCTCGAGGCCCGCTGGAAGGACCTGTATTTGGAGGAGATGACCGCCGGGACCGCATTCGGCCGGGTCACCGGCATCCTCGAGGGCCGGTTGAACAACCTCGAGATCGCCTACGGCCAGCCCCAGCGCTTCGACCTCCTCATGGTGACCGTCCCCCGCAAGGGGGTGGCGCAGCGGATCAGCGTGAAGGCCGTCGACAACATCGCCCAGATCGGCGGGGGCGGCAGCCCGTTCGCAGGGCTGGCCGGGCTGTTCACCTCCTTCTTCCGCGAGTTCCCGTACGAGAGGATCGGCGTGCACGCCGTCCTGGAGAACGACGTCTTCCAGATCAACGGGACGATCCGGGAGGACGACACCGAGTACCTGGTAAAAAGGGGTGGCATTTCAGGCGTGGATGTTGTAAATCAGAACCCGGACAATCGGATACGTTTCAAGGACATGGTCAAGCGTATCCAGCGGGTGACGTCCTCACAGGGCGGCCCGGTCATCCGGTGAACCCTGCCCGTTGTGAGACCTTTATTTCGGGCGCACCCGGCCTTCGTTGGATATGAACGGCCGTTTTCCGGCGGAGGCCGGAGGGAGGTTGGCATGAAAGGCATTCGTAAACCGATCTGGATCGCATCCCTGGGCTTCCTGTTCACCCTGGCGTGCGTCACCATCAACATCTACTTTCCGGCGGAAAAGGTGGAGACCGTGGCCGAGGACATCGTGGACGACATCCGGGGCCGCGAAGGCGCCCAGGATCAGTCCGGCCAGGGGCTGGAGAAGGACTCGCTCCTCCGGAGGATCCGCACCTGCATGGGTCCCGCAGCGGCCTGGGCCCAGGACGTGACCGAGGTCTCCAACGCCACCATCCGGGGCCTCAAGGAGCGCATGAAGGCCCGCTACCAGCAGATGAAGCCGTACTACGACAAGGGCCTGATCAAAGAGGGCAACGACGGATACATCTCCACCGGGGACCTCGGCGGCCTGGACCTTCGCCAGAAGCGGGACGTCAAGAGCCTGGTGGACGCCGAGAACCAGGATCGCAGGGCCCTCTACAAAGAAGTCGCCAAGGCCCTGGAGATCGACCCGAGCCAGATCGACCGCATCGGCGGGATCTTCGCCAAGGAGTGGCAGAAGTAGCGGCCAGAGCCCTTGGATCCATGGAACCGATCGATCCCTCGACCCACGCCAAATACATCAAGGCCATCGCGGACATCACGCGGGCCATCACCACGGAGCAGCCCGTAGACATCCTTCTCAACCGGATCGTCATGACCGCGGCCCGGCTGATGGACTACGAGATCTGCTCCCTCTGGCTCGTCGACAACGACGCCACCCCGAGAGTCATCCGCCTCGAGGCCACTCAGTCCGTGGACCCGGACTACGCCCGACCCCGCACCATGGGAAGGGTCGAGGGCGTGGCGGGCTTCGTGGCCACGCACAACCAGGTTCTCCGGATCCACGACGTCCTCAAGGAGCCCCGGTACAAGGAGAAGGCCATGGCCGAGAAGCTCGGCCTCGTCTCCATGCTGAGCGTTCCCATCCGGGTCGGGGACGACGAGGTGATCGGGGTCCTCAACGTGTTCACCAACCGGCCCCATGAGTTTTCCGACGCCGAGGTCCACATGGTCTCGGCCGTTGCGAACCTGTCCGCGGTGGCGATCCGAAGCGCGCACCTCCGGGAGGAGACCCGCGGCGTTCAGGAGGAGCTGGAGACCCGAAAGCTCGTGGAACGGGCCAAGGAGATCCTGGCCCGCCGCCGGGGGCTGGACGCCCACGAGGCCTTCCGCTGGATCCAGAAGCGCAGCATGGACTCCCGGAAGACCATGCGCCAAATCGCGGAGGCCGTGCTCATGGCCGAGGACGTGTGACGCCCTCTGCATCTATCCCCATTCGAAGGCCGCGCAAGCTCCCGCGCAACCACGGCCGGGAAGGCCTTCGCGCTTGTTGGAAGGCCCATGGTAGATCGCCGTGTCTTGAGGGGACTCCCTCACGACTCGCTAATGGCCCGGATTGCCCATGTATACGAAGGCTCCCCAGAACAACGGATGGGGATGTCCGTACCGCTCCCCGGCCACTTCCAGTTGTT
>CAYVVQ010000103.1:0-5476 GCA_964454455.1 uncultured Desulfobacterales bacterium
TGACCTTACCCTCCTTCTCAAAACAGGGGACGTTCTTGCATAATTCGATAACTCCTGACCATGATGGATGGCATTCCTGATCGCCTGTGGGAGTTATCGAATTATGCAAGAACGTCCCCTTTAACCATTATCCCCTCGAACCAGCGGGCCAGCGCAAAGAGCCGGCCCTCGTCGATCCCGGTCTCCGCGCCCGCTTCGTGCAGCCGCTGCACCAGACGCTCGGTGGGCTGGTTCCCCGGCGCCCCGGTCACGCAGCCCCCCGTCCCGCCCAGGGAGGCATCGAACCGGCGGATCCCCAGGCCCAGGACGGCCAGGCTGTTGTCCACGGCCCGCTCGCCCGACACGTGGTGGGGATGGTAGCCGAGTCGGTCCAGGTCGCCGCCCCTGCGATGCTCCAGGAGCCGCTCCAGGAGCCGGACCGTGACCGACTCGTCCGCGACCCCCTGGAGGTCGGACAGGTTGACCGTCCGGGCCCCCATGGAGAAGAACCGGTCCACGAGCCCGCTCACCGCATCCACGGTGGGGACCACGAGCTCCGCCCCGTCGCGCTCCCGGTACCCGAAGGCCGCGGACACGTAGCCTTTCAACCGGATGCCGCGGGGGACGGCGTCCCGCGCGATCTCCCCGTACGCCTCCAGGGTCTCCGCGATGGAGCGGCCCAGGTTGGCCTGGTTGTGGGCCTCCACGGCGGAGACGAACATCCCGAGCGCGTGGTCGTGCCCGTCCGGACCGAGCCCCAGCTCCAGGAAGGTCCGGTAGCCGGAGCGGTTCGGGACCAGGGTGACGATCTCCGCCCCGGCCGCGCGCCCCAGGGCGTTTGCCACGCGCTCGAGAAGGTCCGGAGCCATGGCCGGGGCCACCTGGGGGTGCACGCAGGAGAGGAGCTCCAGCGAGGTGAAGCCCGCCTCGAGGAGACGCTCGGCCGCGTGAACGCGGGTCTCGGGCGGAAACGCGGCCAACCGGTCCCCGGGGACGTTCTGGCCGAACTCCCTCAGCGTGACGTCGGTCACCAGGACCTTGGGGGCGGGACCTTCCATGAGCCCTCCGGGATCACGACGCCTCGGGTTCCTCGGGTTCCTCGGGTTTCTTGGCCTTCCTGGACTTCCGCGGCTTCTCCGGTTTCTCGGGCTCCGGGGGCTTCTCAGGCTTTCGGGGCTTTTCGGGTTTCTCGACTTTCTCGGGCTTTTCGGGCTTCTCGGGCTCCCGGCGCAGGGCCCGCACCGTGGCCTCCAGGGATTCCATGTCCTCCACGTTCAACCCCGGGATGCCCCCGTCGATGCTGCGGATCATGTTGGTGAGCACCTTTTTCGGGCCCACCTCCAGAAACAGGTTCCCGCCGTTGTCAATGGCCTTCTCCACGGCGCCCCGCCAGTTCACGATCTTGTAGATCTGCTCGTAGAGCTCCCCGCGGATGTGGTTGGGGTCCACGATGGCCTCCGCGGAGACGTTCGCCATGATGGGCTTGGAGGCGATGCGGATGGTGTGCTTGTTCAGCTCCTTGCGGTACTTGTCCGCCGCGGGCTTCATGATGGGGGTGTGAAAAGGTCCCTCCACCTTGAGGAGCGTGGCGAGCTTGCCTTCGTTCTTCAGCTCCTTGGCCAGGTCCTGGAGCCTCCGTTTGGCTCCCCCCACCACGATCTGGTTCCGGGTGTTGTTCAGGGTCACGTACACGCCGAAATCCTTGCAGAGCGAGCAGACGTGATCGTAATCGAGGTCGTTGTTCTTGTCCACGATGGCCATGAGCCCAGAGTTGGGGTAGGCCTTTCCGGACTCGGTCATGTAGGTGGCCCGCTTCTGGATGAGCTGGAGGGCCGTGCGCAGGTCGATGGCGCCCGACACCAGGATGGCGGTGTACTCGCCCACGCTGTGCCCGGCCATCAGGTAGGGGTTCAGGGAGACGCCCTCCTCGCGGCACCGCCGCTCCAGGATCCGGTAGCAGGCATAGCTGACGGTCATGACCGCGGGCTGCGTGTAGATGGTCTTGTTCAGGTCGGCGGCGCGGTGCATGAACTTCCCGAAGCTGTGCTTCTTGAAGCAGAGATCCGAGAGGTCGTAGCCCAGAACCTCGCCGGCCTCGTCGAAGATGTCCCTCACCTCCTGAAACTCGTCGTAGAACTCCTTTCCCATTCCCACGTACTGGGAGCCCTGTCCGGGAAAGACGAACATGATGTTCCGATGGGTCATGGTGCCTCCTCGTTGAAGCAGCAAAGGCCGCCGCGTCGCCCGCCGTGTCGCAATGTCTCGCCGCGCACGGTTGCTTCCCGGCGTTTCGGACGGGCTACTCGATCGGCTTGGCCTCGTCGATGAGCATGATGGGAATGTCGTCCCGGATCTCGTACAGGAGCTTGCACTGGTCGCAGATCAGACCGGAACCGTCCTCGTTGAGGTGGATGTCGCCCTTGCACTTGGGGCACGCCAGGATCTCCAGCAGCTCTTTGCTGATCGCCATGTGTTGTTTCCTTTCGTCCGGCTCTCTTGAATTTACCACGCTCCGGGATCGCCTTACAAGCCCGGGGCGGTCCCGGCCCCTTCCCGCTCCAGGATCCAGCGGACCGCCGCCTCCAGGTCCGGGGCGATGTGATCCGGCTGAAACTCTCGCCCGGGCAGCACCCAGCGCCGGTCCCCCCGGCCGTACCCCGTCTCCACCAGCACGCTCTTCAGGCCGCAACCGACCGCGAGCTCCACGTCGGAGAAGCGGTCCCCTACCACGTAGGAGCGGGACATGTCAATGTCGAACTGCGACCCGGCCCGGCGGATCAGGCCCGGCCCCGGCTTTCGACAGTCGCACGGCACCGCGTACTCCTCCACCCTGCCCCCGGGGTGGTGGGGACAGAAGAACACCCCGTCCACCCGGGCCCCCTGCTCCGCGAGCCCCCGCTGCATCAGGTCGTGCACCTCGTGCACCAGGTCGATGGGGAAGTACCCCCTGGCCACGCCGGACTGGTTGGACACCACGATCGCGAGAAAACCGGCCTCGTTGAGGAGGCGGATGGCCCGGGCCGCCCCCGGGAGCAGGATGAAGCGGCTCGGGTGATTGACGTAGCCCATCTGCTCGTTGATGGTTCCGTCACGGTCCAGGAACACGGCAGGTCGCTTCAAACGGCATCCTCCATGAGCCCGCTCATCTCCCTCCAGACGTCGTCGACGGAGACGCCCGTCAGGCAGCGGTAGTCTTCCGGGCAGACCTTACGCAGGCAGGGCGCGCAGGAAACCGGGTTGCGCACCACCCTGGACCTGGACCCCATCGGCCCCGTGGCCGCCGCGTCCGTGGATCCGAACACGGCCACCGTGGGCACGTCCAGGGCCGAGGCCACGTGCATCAGGCCCGAGTCGTTGGTCAGAAACAGGTCGCAGGACGCGATCAGGGCCACGGCCCGTCCCAGGCCGGTCCGACCGCAGAAGTCCAGGGGCCGCCGGTGCATGGCCGAGGCCACGGCCCGGCAGGATTCCCGGTCCCCCGCGCTTCCCAGGATGACGACGTCTGCGTCCCAGGCGCCCGCGGCCCGATCGGCCGCGGCGGCGAACCGCTCCGGCGGCCAGCGCTTGGCCGGGCCGAAGGCGGCGCCGGGCGCCAGCCCCACGATCCGCCTTCCCGGCCGCACGCCCTCCCTTTCGAGCAGGAGCGCGGCCGCCTCCCGCTCCTCCGCGGCCGCATGGAGGCTGGGCTCCCCGGGCTCCCCCCGCCATCCCAGGGCCCGGACCAGGCTCAGGTAGTGGTTCGTCTGGTGGACGCCCCTGGGGGCGCTTTTCCGGGGCAGCGGATGGGTCAGTAGAAGCCGCCGGCCGTCCGTGTCGTACCCCACGCGGACGGGGACGCCCGCCAAACGGGTGATCAGGGCCGCCTCGAAGGCGTTCTGGAACAGGACGGCCATGCCGAAGCCGGACCGGCGGACGCGGCCGACCGCGAGCCAGAGCTCTGCCAGGTCCCGGACCCGCCCCCTCCCCCGCGCCAGGTCGATCACGCCGTCCACAGCGGGATGGGAGGCCAGGATCTCCCGCACCCACGGCCGGGCCAGCACGACGAGCCGGTTTTCGGGATAGCGCTCCCGCAGGGCCTCCAGGGCGGGCAGGGTCATGACCACGTCGCCGATCCAGTTGGTGGCCCGCACCAGGATGGGCTTCCTTCCCAAGGGAGGGACCCGGAGGAGGGGGACGCCGGGAGGCGCCTGCTGAACGGGGGGCGCGCTCTTCATCGCTTCCGGTGCGCTCCTTCCCGGGGAAGCGGGCAGTAGCTCCGCGTCTTCCAGCGCCGATGGAACCAGAACCAGTGGCCCGGGTGGGCGCGGATCCAGCGCGAGATCACCTCGGCGAACCGGGCCGTGTTGTCGTCCACGTCCCGGAGCTTGTCGCCCGTGACCTGGAGCTTTACGGCCGGCTCGAGGACCACCCGATACCCGCCGCCGGGCCGCCGGACGTTGAACATGGGGACCACGGGCGCCCCGGTCCTCAGGGCCAGGAGGGCCAGGCCCTTGTTCGTGCAGGCCGTCCGGCCGAGAAAGGGGACGAAGGCGCCCTCGTACCAGTCCACGTTCTGGTCCAGGAGAATGCCCACGGGCTTGCCCTCGGAGAGCGCCGCCAGGATCCGCCGCATACCCCGCTGCTTGGGGATGATCTCGCCCCCGTAACGGCCCCGGAGCTCGTTCAGGACCCGGTCGGCGGGGCGGAAGTCCACCGGCCTCGCCACGATGGCCCCCCCGTGGTACCGCTCCGTGAAGGCGGCGGACATGAGCTCCCAGTTTCCGAAGTGGGCCGTGAGCACGAACGCGCCCTTTCCCCGCCCGAGGGCCTCCAGCAGGTGCTCCTCCCCCTCGAAGGTCACGTAGTCCGACGGGCCGGTCCGGTCGAGGTTCAGGATGTGCGGCACCTCGAAGAGCATGCGGCCGAAGTGGCGGAACATCCTGCGGTACAGCCGCCTCAGGGCCGCTTCGTCCAGCTCGTCGCCCAGGCAGAACCGCATGTTGTCCAGGGCCACCCGAAGCCGCGGCACCGGTGCCAGGGCCGCGGCGGTCCCCGCCATTCGACCGAGAAACCCGCCCACGGGACGCGGGATGCGGGCCAGGGCCCGGATCAGGAGGTGGAGGAGCTTGTATGCGGCGTGATCCATCGTCATAAGACATAAGGGGGATAGGTGTTGAGGTGTTGAGGTGTTGAGGGTGGAAAGGCAGGGGTTGACTTTGCCGGCTTGCCGTGAAGAGATGCCGGGGGGCATCCGGGGGGTGCAGGGCGGCATTTCACAGGCCGCCGCAGGATCCTGGTCAGCCTGATCCCTCGGAAACGCATCGATTTCATCGACCCGACAACCGGTCTACAATCGGTGTGATTTTCCCTTAACACCTCAACACCTCACCACCTGCTTTCCCTTCATCAACTCATCAACTTACCGACTCATCAACTCAACCACCCAGCCCCTTCTCCTCGGCGGCCCTCTCCAGCAGGTCGAACAGCGCGTCCCCGCCGGAGGGGAAGGCCAGCCGGA
>CAYVVQ010000103.1:5576-13889 GCA_964454455.1 uncultured Desulfobacterales bacterium
GCCCTCTCCAGCAGGTCGAACAGCGCGTCCCCGCCGGAGGGGAAGGCCAGCCGGATCCGCAGGAAGCCCGCGTCGGGCTCCCCTTCCAGGAGCGGCCCCGCGCGCATCCAGTCCTTCTCCGTGGTGAGGAGGAGGTCCGCCCCGCTCCTCCGGAACTGCTCCAGCACGGCGCCCATGTCCGTCCGGGTGTAGTCATGGTGGTCCTGGAACGACCGGAAGGCCGCCACCTCCGCGCCGAGCCCGGCCAGGGTCTCTCGGAACCCACCCGGCCCTGCGATGCCGCAGAAGGCCGCCACCCGCCGGCCGCGAAGGCTCGAAGGGGGCAGCTCCCGGGACCGCCCCGGCAGAAACAGCGCTTCCGGGACGTGAAGGCTCTTGACGCGGGGGAGACTCGGGAAACGCGCCAGCAGGGCGTCCACAGGCTCCGTAACCGCTTCGTCGGGTGCGCCGCAGCGGGTGAGCACGACCGCGTGCGCGCGCTCGAGCCCGCTCGCCGGCTCCCTCAGCGGCCCCCACGGGAGAAGCCGGCCGTTTCCCAGCGGGCGGGTCGCGTCCAGGAGGACCACGTCCAGGTCCCGCTCGAGGCCCCAGTGCTGGAAGCCGTCGTCCAGGACGAAGAGCTCCGTGCCCCACGCCTGCCTGGCCGCCCGGCCGGCCAGGGCGCGTCTTCCGGCCACGACCACGGGAACGCCGGGGAGCATGCAGGCCAGCATGCACGGCTCGTCGCCCGCCCGGGCCGCGTCGGCGAGAATGCGTTCGCCGTCGGAAACCGCGATCACCCGGTCGCGGCTCTTTCTCTTGTACCCGCGCGAGAGCACGGCCGTGCGGAAGCCGCGATCGCGGGCCCAGGCGGCCACTGCGGCCGTCACGGGGGTCTTCCCGGCGCCGCCCGCGGTGAGCCCGCCCACGCTCACCACCAGCCCGGGCAGGCGGGAGGGCCCGCGCAGACGGTGGGCGGCCCGGTCAATCCGGAGACCCAGGCGGTAGAGCGCCGAGGCCAGGGCCAGCGGCGGGACCGCGACCGGCGAAACGCGCCCTGCGTGGATGCGCTGCCAGTCAGGCGCCATGGGCCGTCTGCTCCTTCAGGGCCGCCAGGACCCTGTCCAGGGCGCCGGTGTTGGCCCGGACGAAGGACAGGGCGCGTTCCCCGGTCTCCCGGGCCTCCCCGGGACGGGCCAGCAGACCGGCCAAGGCCCGTTCCAGGGCCTCCCCGTCCTCCACGCGGCGGCCGCCCCCGGCCTCCAGCAGCATGGCGGACATGGCCGCGAAGTTGTGGGTGTGCGGGCCGAACAGCACGGGCAGGCCGAACCGGGCGGGCTCCAGCAGGTTGTGGCCCCCGACGGGGACGAGGCTCCCCCCCACGAAGGCGACGGTCCCCACCCCGTAAACGCGCCCCAGCTCGCCCAGGGTGTCCAGCACCACCACCTGAGCGGCCCGCTTCCCGGGATCGGGTCCGGACCGCGCGGCCGCCCGGAGGCCGCGGGCACGGACCGCCTCCAAGAGACCGCCGGCCCGCTCCACGCGGCGGGGGGCCAGGACGAGCCGCAGCCCGGGGAACCGGTTCAAGAGACGCTGGAACGCGTTCAGGACCGCCTCCTCCTCACCGGGGTGCGTGCTCCCCGCGACCCAGACGGCGTCGTCCCGTTCCAGGCCCAGGGCCCGGAGGAGCCCCTGCCGCTCGCCGTCCCCCATGGGCTCCCAGGGGGCGTCGAACTTGATGTTCCCGGCCGTGCGCACGCGCTCCCGGGGAACGCCGCTTTCCACGAGCCGCCGGGCGTCGAGGTCGGACTGCACGAGCCAGAGCGCGGGGCCTTCCAGCAGGATCCGGCTCAAGGGCCCCAGCCGCCGATACCCGGCCGCGGTCCGGGGGGAGACCCGTCCGTTCACCACCACGGTGGGGACCCCGTCGCCCCCGAGGCTGCGGATCAGCCCAGGCCACAGGTCCGTCTCCACCGGGATGTAGACGGCGGGACGGAGGAAACGGGCCAGCCTGCGGTAGGCGGCCCAGAAGTCCAGCGGCATGGGCAGCATCAGGTCCACGTGCCGGCGCGCCTCGCGCCGGGCCACCTCCCACCCCTGCCCGGTGGTCACGGTCAGGACCCGCGGCCTCCCCGGGCAGGCCTCCGCGAGACGGCGCACGAGGGGAACGGCCGACAGGACCTCCCCCACGCTCAGGGCGTGGACCCAGAAGCAGCCGGGCGGCGGCGTGAAGGCGGGCAGCCGGGGCGCAATGCGCGCGCGCAGCCGTTTCGCCCCCTGAAAGGGAAGCGCGGGCAGACCACAAAGGACCGCCAGCGTCCAGAGCGCGTGATAGGGGACGTATTTGCATAATTCGATAACTCGCGCCCGTCGATCGGTCTGCCTCATCAAAATCTATGCTCCAGCACGGTCACTGCACGATGGCGTCCGGCAGGCAAGAGGGGACGAGCACATCGAACGACAAAACCCGGAAACAAGAGTTATAGCGCTTCCCGCGGCGCGTGAGCGGGGTTTTGCGAATGCGTCAATGATGCAAAAACGTCCCCTACACGGGGAGTTCGATGATGAACCGGCTGCCCTGCGGTTCGTTGTCCTCCACGCGAATGCGGCCCCGGTGCTCGCTCACGATGGTGTTGACAATGGCCAAACCCAGCCCGGTCCCCTGCTTCTTGGTGGAGAAGTAGGGCTCGAACAGCCGGCTCTTGTGATCGGCCGGAATGCCCTTGCCGCTGTCCTCCACGATGATCCGGACCGCCCGGCGATCCGGATCGGTCTCGAGCCCGATCCGGATCTCGCCCCGCCCCTCCATGGCGGCGATGGCGTTGTCCAGGAGGTTGATCATCACCCGCTTCATCTGCTCGCGGTCCACCCTGACCGGGGGGACGCCCTCCTGCTCGTCGAACCCGATGCGCACGCCGGTCTCCGCCTCCTTGTAGAGGCTCACCGCCTCGCGGATGATCCCGGGGACGCCCTCGGGCCTGGGGTCCAGGGCCGGCATGCGGGCGAAGCTGGAGAACTCGTTCACGAGTCCCTTGAGCGCCTCCACCTGGTCGATGATCATGCCGGTGCACTCCTCGAACACCTTCCCGTCCTCCCGGGACAGCCTCTCGCCGTACTTGCGCCGAAGCCGCTGCGCCGAAAGCTGGATCGGGGTGAGGGGGTTCTTCACCTCGTGGGCGATCCTCCGGGCGACCTCCCGCCAGGCCGCCATCCTCTGGGCCTTCTCGATCTCGGTCAGGTCCTCGAACACGGCCACAAGCCCCACGTAGTCGCCCTTGTCGTCCAGGAGAACGTTCAGGTGGACCAGGAGGGTCAGGGTCCGGTCCCCCACGGGAAGGCGGATGGTCCGCTCCAGGAAACCCTTCCGGAAGAGGGTCCCGTCCTGGAAGAGCCCGTTGATCAGCTTGACATACTTCTCGCCGATCACCTCCCGGTAGTGCCGCCCGACCATCTCCTCCCGGCGGACCCGGAGCATGCGCTCGGCCGACTTGTTGATGGTCTGGATTCTCCCGTCGGTGCTGGCGGACACCACGCCGGCCGCCACGTTGGCGAGCACAATCTCCATGTAGAGGCGGCGGCGCTCGATCTCGATGTTGCTCCGGATCAGCTCCTCGTTGGCCCGCTCCAGCTGGACCTTGCTGTTCTTCAGGTCCATGGTCATGCGGTTGAAGGAGTGGACCAGGTCCCCGATCTCGTCGTGGGACTCCAGGTCGATAAACACGTCGTAGTCGCCGGCCGCGATGCGCTTGGTCCCCTCGGCCAGCTCCTGGATGGGGACCGTGATGCCCTTGGAGAGGTAGAACCCGAACCAGATGGACGAAAAGATGATCAGGAGCGTGACGATGGAGAGGGTGATCAGGTGGCTGATCTTGACGGGCCGCTTCAGGACCTTGAACTGCTTGTACTCCTCCAGGCCGCGGCTGATGGCCTCCAGTCGGGTCACGAAGGAGCCCGGGATGAACCCGGACAGGGTCACCAGGCCTACCACGGCCTTGGACTCGGTCCTGGAAAAGACCGGGAGGATGCACTCGATCAGGTGACCGTGGGCCGAGAACTGCCGGTCCTGGTACTCCGCCCCCTCCTCGAGGGCCCGGGTGAGGAACGCCTCCTTGGCCTCCTCGAAGGGGCTCAGGTCGATCCCCTCGTCGTGGGTCCGGGCTCGCAGCTCCAGGCTGCGGCTGTACACCTTGATGGAGGCGAGCCCGTACTCCCGCCGCTTCTCGGCGATGAACTTCTCCAGCTGATCCTGGCGGGAGACGAGCATGTACCCGTGGTAGGTGATCAGGCGGCTGAGGTGATTCCCGAAGCCGAAGAGCTCCTCGGCCTCCCGGTCGTAGTAGCCCTGGCCCACCTCCAGGGAGGTCCTCAGAGACCGCTCGATGGGCAGCTTGGTCCAGTACTCGATGGAGATGGAGATGAACTGGACCGACACGAAAAACAGCAGAATGGTCGGAAGAAGGGAGAGGAGGATGAAGGCGAGCACCAGCTTGACCCGCAGCTTCGCCCCCATGATCCGCTTCCTGCGCTCGAAGAGAAGCTTGACCAGGTTCCGGACGATGAGGAAGAGGAGCAGGAGCAGGAGGATGATGTTCAGGTTGATGAGGGCGAACACCAGGACGCTGTGGGGCAGGGGCAGATCGATGCCGAGATCCAGGACCCGAAAGCCGAGGGTGGTGAGCACCACCACCAGCAGCATGAGCGAGGCGATGATGTACCTCTCCCGCCTCCGCCGTCGGAGGTCCTGCCGTTCCGCTTCCAGGTATGAGGACATCGTGCTTCTCAACCGGGGTCCCTCGGCTTCGGCCGCTCCTCCGGCGCGGGCGCGGCCCCGGACCCGTTCCCGCACGGCGCCCGGCGTCCGGGTCCGGTTCGAACGACCGGGAAAAGCGCCCTTAACGGGGAACACGACAAAACCACTGCAATCAAGGCGTCTTTTCCTTTTGTTTCAACAGGTTGCAGTGTCACGGCGGCGGCTGAGCAGGTTTTCGTGACGTCGTCAGTATAGGAAATCGACGGCATACCAGTCCGTCTCGAAATCCCACAGGGAGAGGAAAAAGAAAACGTAGTGGAGATACAGGGGAAGGCGGATCTTGTCCAGCTCCGCCATCATCTCGAGCCGGTAGCGTCCCCCCTTCTCCAGCCGGTCGAGGGAGATCACCTCGAGGGCCACCACCTCGGACATGAGCCGCCTCGCATCCGCGAAGTCCTGGACCGTGATCACCTCGTCGTCTCCCTCCGAGAAACGCAGCTCGTAGTGCTTCTTGAGCTGATCGTACCGGACGGTGTGCCGAACCTCGAGCTCGGCCACGGTGCGGTCCCACCAGAAATCGCGCCGCTCGTCGAGCTGCACGTAAAAGGTGAACGTCGTCGGAAGCCCGCTCTCGATGGCCTGGATCATCTCGGCGGTGAAGCAGTCCTCCACGCTGAAGTAGACGATCAGGTGCTCCGCCGCGTTGGTCACCACGATGTCCGACAGGCGCGCCTGCCGGCCACAGACCGGCGACGGCGCGAACACCAGCAGCATCAACGGGAAAAGGAGCAGCAGGCCCTTTGGGAGTGTTTTCATTTCCAACAGAATGGCTTGCAAAACCAAGAATTTCAGGTCGGATATGTTAACCGAGCGCTGGGGGAAAAGCAACAGATATCGGCCGTCCAGCCCCGTGCCGGCCGGGCGTCAACCAAGACAGGGAGACCGGTGGTCCGGTCTCCCTGCCTTTGTGGTTCGTCCCCGGATGGAGGAATATTCGGTGGGTTCAGGCCGGGAGCGGTTCGAGCGCTCCGAACGCGGGGATGCGGAGCCGGTTCTCGACCACCTCTTCGGGGCCCTCGAACGAGCAGATCTTCCAATGCTTCCCGGCGCGGATCAGCTCCCGCAGCATGACCTGGTTGAGAAAGTGGCCGGACTTCTCCACCACGAAGTGGCCGATGACCGGCTTCCCCAGGAGAGCCAGGTCTCCCAGGAAGTCCAGGATCTTGTGTCGAACGAACTCGTCCGGGTACCTCAGCCCGTCCTCGTTGAGGACCCGGAAGTCGTCGATCACGATGGCGTTGTCCAGGGAGCCGCCCATGGCCAGGCCGTTGTCCCAGAGGAGCTGAATGTCCTTGAGGAACCCGAAGGTCCGGGCGCGGCTGATCTCCCGGACGAAGTCCCCTCCGGAGAAGCGCAGCTCGTGGGTCTGGTTCTGGAGGAGAGGATGGTTGAAATCGATGGTGTAGGTGATCTTCAGCTCACGGGACGGATGGATCGTGATGGACCGGTTCCCGTCCTCCACGCAGAATCGCTTGCGAACCACGAGAAATCGCTTGGGGGTCTTCTGCTCCCGGATGCCGGCGCTCTTGATGAGAAAGACGAAGGGTGCGGAGCTCCCGTCCATGATAGGGACCTCGGGGCCGTCCACCTCCACGGCGACGTTGTCGATCCCGAGGCCGTAGAGGGCCGCCATGAGATGCTCCACCGTGGACACCCCGCTGCCGTTTCGTCCGACGGAGGTGGACAGGTTCGTTTCCGTTACATTGCCGTTCACGGCGGGGATCTCCGGGCGGCCGGGAAGGTCCCCCCTGACGAAACGGACCCCGGTGTCCGGGGGGGCGGGCCTGAGGGTCAGTCCGGCCTTGGCGCCCGAGTGCAGTCCGATTCCGGTGCAGCTGACCTCGGATCTCAGTGTTCGCTGTCTGTAGTCCAATCGATTCTCCTTGCTCCGCGTGAGGTGGTGTGGGACCGTTTGTGAATCCTTTAGCAAACTGCGTACCAATCTCCCCGCCCGGACAACGAAAAAAACGCATGCGTAAGACCTTGCAATAACGCGACTTTTTTGCGAGACCCTAGGCGGGAGGCGGCCTCGCCCCCTCGTCCCCCGGGCGGGTGTTGCAAATCGACCACACTCCGGGCCCGACTGTGTCCCCCGTTCCCCATACGCCCGCGTGCCGTGGGGAAGGCCCTTTCGTGCCCGTCTCGACACGCCTTGTGTCTTGTGTTGCGACCGGTTCGTGGATATGATACGGAGCGATTTCGCGTCCCATCCTTGTCATCCACCATCCGAAAGGGCCCCATGAAACCTCTCAGCCCCTGGAAGAACCGCATCCCGAACCGGCTCAGGTCGAAAACGTCCCTCTGGATCGCCCTGGGTCTTCTCGTCTGCGCGCTGGCGGTCTACATCGTGTACGCCCACGTCCTCTTCCCGACCCTCGGACAGGAGGCCCGCACCCCCGGCGAGGCCCTTCGGCCGGTCCGGTTTTTCCACCCGGATATGCGGGACGACCACCCCCTCCGCTCCCTGGAGAACGCCCTCCGGAAGAATCTCGACTACCTCTCCCGTCTCGACCCGGACCGGCTGTTTCAGTACGGAGACCGATCCGTGCCCTGCCGCCGCGTCCTGGAAACCCAGGAGTCGTTCCTCGCCCTCCTCCGGGAACGCCCCTCCTCGGACGACCTGAGGCGCACCATCGAGGAGGACTACCTCCTCCTTCGCGCAGCCGGCCGGCAGGGGAACCGGCGGGTTCTCTTCACCGGTTACTTCGAGCCGGTCTACCGGGGGAGTCTCACCCCGGACGACACCTACCGGCACCCCCTCTACCGCCGGCCCGATGATCTCGTGCGCATCGACCTCACCCCCTTCGGCGACGCGTTCCGCGGAAAGCGCATCACCGCCCGGATCGAGGGCCGGGAGGTGCTGCCCTACTACTCCCGGAGCGAGATCGAGCAGGGGGGGGCGCTCGAGGGAAGGGAGCTGGAGCTCGCCTGGCTCCGAGACCCGGTGGACGTGGCCTTTCTCCACATCCAGGGCTCCGGCCGGATCGCTTTGCCGGACGGGAGCGCCCTTTCCGTGGGCTACGCCGCATCCAACGGACGGCCCTACCGGAGCATCGGGCGCTATCTCATCGACCGGTCCCTGCTCACCCGGGAGGAGATGTCCATGCAGGCCATCCGGCGTTTCCTGGCAACCCATCGCGACATGCGACAGGTGGTGCTCAACCACAACCCCTCCTACGTCTTCTTCAGCCCCAAGCCGAACGGCCCCTTCGGGAACATCAACGTGCAGCTGACCCCGGGCCGGTCCGTGGCGCTGGACGACGACCTGTTCCCCAAGGGCGCCCTCTGCTTCGTCTCGGCCAAGAAGCCCGTGGTGGAGGACGGCAAAATCCTGGAGTGGGTCGATCTGAAGCGGTTCATGGTCAACCAGGACACGGGCGGGGCCATCCGGGGCGCGGGGCGGGCCGACATCTTCTGGGGCCGCGGTCCCTACGCCGAGACCGCCGCCGGCCACATGAAGCACGAGGGGGATCTGTACGTGCTCCTGAAAAAATAGGGGACGTTTTTGCATAATTCGATAACTC
>CAYVVQ010000104.1:0-13788 GCA_964454455.1 uncultured Desulfobacterales bacterium
GCGCACCTGAATGGGGTTCAGGGGGTCGGAGGTTCAAATCCTCTCGTCCCGACCAGAAAAAGACAGTAAAAAGAGCAGGTTGGGAGAAAATTCCGGCCTGCTCTTTTTTGTCCTTATCATCTCTTTTCTTCCTCTGTGTTCCCTGCTCGGCCCGAAAGCCGGCTTCTCCTGTCGCTTCAGGCTCCCGGCGACGCACAAATGAGCGTGGCTGTGCGTCATGGCCAGGTCTTTGTGTCCGATCATCTCCTTCACGTCCTTGAGGTCAGACCCTGACAGGGGCAAGCTGGAGCAGTGAGTATGACGCAATTCATGGAAGTGTCGATCCCTGAAGCCTGCGTATTCTCGCACTCTCTTCCACGCTGTGTCAATGCGTTTGATGGGATTGCCGTCGAGACGGCCATGAACAAATTTTGGGCACTGTTGAGTTTCCAGTTCAGAATGGAAACTAGCTCCCGTCCAGAACCCTTCGCACGGTGTTCGCCAATTCCTGCTGGGTGAGTGGTTTCATGACGAATGCCCGGATGCCGAGTTCCTCGGCCTTCTCCTCGGAGATCTGTTTGCTGTATCCCGTGCTCAGGATCACAGGGATGTCGTCGCGGACCGTCATCATCTCCTGCGCGAGCCTGTCCCCTCTCATGCCGGGCATGGTCATGTCCGTTACGACGAGATCGAATCGCTCGGGATCATGCTTGAAGCATTCGAGCGCATCGGCGCCGCTTGCACGGGTCTCCACCACATAACCTTGACGCTCGAGCATCCTTTGCCCCAGCTTCAGGATCATCGGCTCGTCGTCCACGAGTAGAATCCTTTCCGAGCCCTTGGGAAGTGCGGGTTTTTCCTCCGGCAACTCTTCGGCGTGTTCCTTTTCCAAGGCGGGCAGGTAGACCCGAAAGGTCGTTCCTTTTCCCTTTTCGCTGTCGACCGAGATTCCGCCGTTTCTTTCTGTAACGATTCCATGGACCACCGCCAAACCGAGCCCCGTTCCTTCTCCCACCCCTTTGGTGGTGAAAAACGGCTCGAAGACCCGCTCCATGTCCTCCGGTTCGATCCCTGCCCCGGTATCCCGAACCCGAAGACGCACGTAGCGTCCTTCGGGAAGGGGACCGGTCAAGGTTTCCAGGGGGGACTCGAGCGCGATCGAATCAAGAATGACCTCCAGGGTACCGCCTTCGGCCTCCATCACCTGTCCCGCATTGGTGCACAGGTTCATGATGACCTGTTGGATCTGGGAGGGATCCGCATGGACCAGGGGCAAGCCCTCCTCGATCTTCCGCCGAATCTGGACGGTCGTGGGGATCGAGGCCCGAAGCATGTTCAGGCACTCTTTTGCGATGGGCTCCAATCGGATGTTGGAAACCTTCTGCTCCTGCTGCTTGGCGAAAAGAAGGATCTGGGTCACGAGATCACGGGCCCTCAAGCTCGCCTCGCGCACCTCGTTCAGGCTCTCCCGGGCAAAGCTCGACTCCTGGAGATCGTGCATGACCATCTCCGCATTCCCGAGGATGACGCTGAGGATGTTGTTGAAGTCATGCGCAATGCCCCCCGCCAGCGTCCCGATGGCTTCCAACCTTTGGGCTTGCTGAAGACGGGCCTGAAGCGCTTCCTTCTCCCTGATCTCACGCTTACGCCGAACCTGCTCCCACCAGCCGTCCATCAGCAGCATGAGCTGCCGAGCATCGGCCTCTTCATAGGGCATCTCTCTGTTTCCCACGGCACCGATGGCCGCAATGCGATCTCCCCTGAGTACCGGGACCGCCATAAAACGGGAAATATCCACATGCCCCTCGGGGCGCCCCTTCTTTGCGGGATGCGGTCGTCCGTAGTCGTTGACAATAACGGGCCCACGGTTTCGGATCGGTTCCCCCCACAGGCCCGCCTTCGCGACGGGGAACTCGATGGGCTTGTCGTGGATGGCGCACTCGGTCATGGCCGAGGAGGACCACGCATGGATCTGCATGACCGCCTCGTCGTCGGTCATGAAGCCGATGAACCCGATGGCGCTGTCGGTGAGCGCGAGCATGCTCTCTAAGGCAGAATCGCAGATGTCCTTCTCGGTCGCCTCCGGCATGGTCGCCAATTTGTGCAAGATTTCCAGGCGAGTCTTGTTCAGCTGGCCTTCCCGTTCCGCTCGTTTTCGCTCGGTGATGTCCCTGGTGAACACCACAAACCGCCCGCCTCCGCTCGGGGTGAAGCTGGCACTGACCTCCACATCGATCAGGGTCCCGTCTTTTCTCCTGTGTCGGGTTTCGAAAAGAACGGAACCCTCCTCTTGCAAGCGTTTGATGTGCCGTTTCGTCTCCTCCGGGGTCTCGTTCGCGTCGATGTCACCGATGGTCAACCGGGTCATTTCCTCCTGCGTGTAGCCGAGCTGGATGGCGGCGGAGGTGTTCACCTCCAAGAGGCGCCCCTCCATGTCGATGACCCAGAAACCGTCGATGGCGGTCTTCAGGATCTGGGCATACTCGAGCTCTCTTTCCTTCTGCTCCGTGATGTCATGAACGATGGCGTGGAGGAGCCCCTTGCCATTCACCTCGATGGTGCTGCTGTAGATCTCGACATCCCTGACGGATCCATCCGCCAGACGATGCTGAAACTCGAAGTGGGTGCGCTCACGGGACTTGGCCTTCGGCATTTTCTTCTCGACCTCGTCGTCCGAGAGTGCGTTGATTTCCCGGATCTGCATGGTCTTGAGCTTCTCCGCCGGCCATCCGTAGAAACGGGCTGCCGCTTCGTTGGCTTCCACAATGCTTCCGCTGTCCGGGTCCATGAGCAGCTCGACGGCCGAGTGATGCTGAAAGATGCTTCGAAACCTCTCCTCGCTGTCCCTCAGCGCCTCCTCGACCTGCTTGCGTTCGGTGATGTCCTGGACGGATCCGTGGAGGCGAACGGGGTCGCCCTCGGGACCTTTTTCAACAAATCCCCAGGCCAGGACATCCCTGATGTGACCGTCCTTTCGGAAGCCACGGAGCTCCAGCTCATAGGGTGTTCCCTCCGCCAATGCCGTTTCGACGGCATCCCTGAGCCGAACCATGTCATCAGGATGATACAGTACGGAGTGCTCAGCCCAGCTCGGGGCGCCTTTTCCTGGGTTCCGCTCGAAGATGCGGAACAGGCCCTTGGACCAGGACACCGTGTCCGCTGCGATGTCCCATTCCCAGCTACCGACCTTTGCAATCCTTTCCGTCCGCTCCAGCATGGCCTCCTGGCTGTTGCGAAGCATCCGCTCAGCCAGCTTGCTCTTCGTGATGTTCACGAGGGACAGCCGCCAGCGTCTCAGCTTGGCGTTTTCATCGTGTTCGGTCGTCGCCTCGAGCCTGACATGTGCCGCTCCATCAGGGCCCGGGATCCGGACCTCGATCGGGGAGGGGCGTCGATTCGAGGCCAGCGAGTTCAGGTATGCATAGTATGCAGGGAGGTCAGCCTTTTCGAGATGGTTCGAGAAGGGTTTCCCCATGAGCTCACTCTCGATTCCCAGGAGCGCATGAGCCGCCGCGTTGGCTCTCTCGATGAGGCCGTTGCGGTTCAAAGTCACATATCCCAAGGGCGCAGATTCGTAGAGATCCGCGAACTCGTCCCGGGCGGCTTCGAGCTCCGATTGTGTGCGTCGCAGCTCCTGGTTCTGGAGTTCCAACTCTATCTGTTGGACTTCGAGTTCATGGAGCAGCTTCGCAAAATCTTGCGTTTCGGTATCGATTTCGCTGCTGTCACTGCTTTTCAGAAGCCGCTCCGCGCGTGCGCGCAAAGCCTCGAACTTCTCCCCCGAACCGGAACGCTCTTTCATGGTATCGCTCCCGTCAGTGTGATCAAGCCACCAGATTATCACATCATGGTTTGACGGGTTCGCAAAAAATCCGCCGTCCATCCTTCGGCTTTTCAACCCGGGGGATTTGGGGTATTCTGGAGACGATCCGGGGATGTTCACGGGACCCGTTCCTTTCGCGGAGGGCCCCCGCGGGGATCCCACAGAGGAGGAACCAATGAGCGATGGGTTTGCTTTTTCCCCCGTCATCCGGAGCATGTTGCCGTCGGACCTGGACCGAATCGTCGAGATCGACGTGAAGGTGCTCGGAAAATCCCGTCCGGAGTATTGGGAAATGAAGCTCGATTTGGCCCGGAAGCGGGCGCAGGTGTCCTCGCTCGTGGCCGAGCTGAACGGCGAGGTGGTCGGTTTCATTATCGGGGATGTCAGCAGCTGGGAGTACGGCGTCCCGGAGAACGTCGGCTTGATCGACACGATCGGCGTCGATCCCGACCATCGGAAATCGGGCATCGCAAGGCGGTTGTTCAGGGAAATGGCCGGCAACCTGAAAGAGGCGGGCGTGGACACCATCTACACCTTCGTGCCCCGACGGGATTGGAGGCTGTTGAAGTTCTTCAACCGGATGGGCTTCCAGACGGGGGACATGGTCCACCTCGAGCTGGACCTCTAGGGACGGGGCGGCGAGGCTGGAGGGGGAAAGAAGACGCATGGAGCAGGGAATCAAGACCTACAAGACATACCACCCGATGCGCTACGTAGACGGCTCCGTCGTCGAGGAGCCGCGTGATTTCGTGAGGGAGGAACCGCTCTCGATCCGGGTGGAGGATCGTCCCTATGCCGTGGTGATGAGGACCCCGGGTGACGAGATCGCGCACGCCGCCGGGTTCTGCCTCTCGGAAGGCCTGGTGGAATCGCCCGAAGACATCGCCTCGATCGGTTTCTGCAGCGATCTCGATGAAAACAGCGTGACGGTACGGCTCACCGAGCAGAGAAGTGCCCGGGTCTCCGAGAAGCTCGAGAGCCGGGGGTTCCTCAGCCAGACCAGCTGCGGGATCTGCGGGCGGGAGATGATCGAGGACTTGACCGACAACCTGAAGGCGGCCGGGGAGGGGGCCGTGCTCGAGTACGAACACGTGTTCGACTGCTTCGACGCCTTTCTCGAGAAGCAGGAGCACTACGACCGGACCCGCGGGACCCACGCCGTCATGCTCTTCGATTCGCAACGCGAGCTCCTGGTCAAGGCCGAGGACGTGGGGCGTCACAATGCCATGGACAAATCGATCGGCGGCGCCTTTCTGGCGAACCGGCTTTCCCGTGTGCACCTGGCCGTCCTCTCCTCCAGGATCAGCTTCGAGATGATCCAGAAGGCGGCGCGTGCCGGAATCGCGATCCTGGTCAGCAAGTCCAACCCGACCAGCATGGCCGTGGAGCTGGGACTGAGGCTCAACATGACCCTGGTCTGCCTGGACAAGAGCTCCGGCTTCATCGTGCCATGCGGAGAAAAGCGGATACGGATGTAGTGGGCCGCAGACAGCCGTGGCGCCTCCCCTGCCGAAGCGGCCGGGCCCGGATTCCCCCCTCCGACCCTTCCACCTCCACTGCGAAAGTTCCTCTCCCTCCAAGGAGACGGCTCATCTCTCTGGGCACATGGACATTGGGCCCGCGGAGGCCTCCTGTCTTTGTATCAGGGGTGATTCAAGGCCCTAAAGAGGTTGGATTTTCCCTTGACACGCAGTTACGATGTAGCTAAATTGTAACCATATCCGGGATCACCGGCCCGGTCGCCCCGGTTGGGGCGAACGCGGGCTCGAGTCGGGTCTGCCACCCCAGTAAAAGGAACAGCAGACCGCACATACCGTTCAATCGGAGAGGAAAAAAGATGAGGTACGCAGAAACAGGCGTCAATTTGGAGATCGATCTGTCCCGAGGAAGCATTGAAAAGGATATGAGCGATCCTAAAGATACGGAGCTTTATCTCGGCGGGCTCGGTACGAACGCCAAGATCCTGTGGGACCGGGTCCCGCCCGAGGTCGAACCCTTTTCGCCGGACAACCTGCTCATCTTCAGCGCGGGGCTCCTGTGCGGGACGCCGGCCACCGGCTGCAACCGGACCATCGTCTCCACCATCTCGCCCCAGACGCTCTTCCTGGCCTTCTCCATGATGGGCGGGTTCTGGGCGCCGGAGCTGAAGTATGCCGGCTACGACAAGGTGATCCTTCGCGGCAAGTCGCCCGACCTGGTCTACCTCTGGATCCACAACGACCACGTGGAGATTCGGGACGCCTCCCACCTGCAGGGAAAGGGCGCCGTCGAGACGGCGGAGCTGATCAAGCAGGAGCTGAAGGAGCCCGAGGCCCAGGTGGCGGCCATCGGTCTGGCGGGCGAAAGCCGGGTCTACTATGCCTCCATCGAGCAGGGCAGGTCCAGTGCCAGCCGGGGCGGGATCGGCGCCGTCATGGGAGACAAGGGGCTGAAGGCGATCGCGGTTCGCGGGACCAAGGACATCAACATCGCGCAGCCCCTGGAGTTCATCGAGCTCTGCAACGAGGTGCTGGAGTACATCGCATGGCGGAACGAGCGGCCCATCCCGGGCGTCATGCCCATCCTGGCCGGGCTCGGGTCTCCCCAGGAGATGAAGGTCCACGACGAGAAGTGGCACACCGAGAACTTTCGCTGGGGGAACTCCCGTGTCCGAAGAAAGGACTTCTGGAACGAGGAGATCGCGAAGGACTGGACCGAGACCATGGAGAACGCCCGGACGCGGCTGATCAGCTGCTACAACTGCCCCATGAAGTGCGGGGCCACCCTCTCCATGCCGGGCATCCCCACCTACATGATGAAATGCTTCTCCAAGCTGACCTACACCATGGCGGCCTTCTCCGACCTGGAGTTCGGGCTGGGCATCGCCCAGAGCGCCACGGAGTACGGCGTGGACGCCTTCACCACCCCGCAGGTGATGGCCTTCGCCCTGGAGCTCCTGGAGAACGGCATCCTGAAGGACGACGACTTTCCCGGCATGCCGGAAGACAACGAGGGGCGCTTCTACTGGCTGCTCGACCGTATCGTCCGCCGGGAGGGGATCGGGGACATCCTGGCCGACGGCACCTACTGGGCGGCCAAGGCCATCGGAAACGGCGCCGAGGAGTACGCCCACAACAACATCAAGAAGCACGAGCAGCTGCCGCTGAAGCTCTCCATGCTGAACCCCATCTACTTCCTCATGTACGCGACCGGTGAGAAGATCAACATCACCCAGATCGAGGGACAGTTCCCCCAGATGCCCTTCCCCAAGCGGGAGCAGCGGGAGGAGTTCGTCGAGGACTGGGTTCAGGTCCCGGACGAGAAGTTCAAGCAGTACTTCGTGGACTGGGAGCTCCGCGGTGAAAACTCGTTTCCCTACTATCCCACGCCCCAGATGTGCGCCGACATCGTCGACTGGCAGGAGACGATGCACTACATCGACGACGCCCTCGGGATGTGCGCGGGGCTCTCTTCCTTTCCCCTGAAGCCCCCCTACCACATCCACAACTACCCCAGGCTGATCTCCTCGGGGGCGGGGTTCGACATGGATGAGGAAAAGCTGACGCAGGCGGTCAAGCGGTACCGCACCCTGGTGAGGGCCATCAACATTCGAAGGGGTATGAGAAGAGAGGACGAGCAGCCCCCGCAGAACCACTGGAAGAAGCGGTTCCCCGAGCTCGAGAAGGAGCTTCTGGATACCTATTACGATTACAAGGGGTGGAACGAGCAGGGGATCCCCACCAAGGAGTCCCTGCAGGAGCTGGGCCTGGGCTACGTGTACGAGGAGCTGGAGAGGCGGGGTGTCTATTCGAACGGCGGGGAACCGGCCGCCGGGGAGACCTCAGTGGGGCAGGAGAAGGAGGCCTAGTCGTGGAAGCAGCGAAAGAGAAGAACACCAAGACCGTCAAGACCATCAAGGTGGATGCGGACCAGTGCAACGGCTGCCGGGCCTGCGAGGTCGTCTGCTCCGCCTCCCACTCGATGCCGAAGTACAGCAGCAACAACCCGGCCAGATCCCGCGTCCGGGTCCGTCGCGACCCCCTCAGGGACATGTACATCCCGGTGTTCGCGGGCGAGTACGCGCCGGCCGAGTGCATGGGCCGGGACAAGTACGTGATCGACGGCAAGGAGTACGACGAGTGTACCTTCTGCCGGGCGGCCTGCCCGTCGAGGGAGCTGTTCAAGGAGCCCGACTCGGGCCTCCCCCTCAAGTGCGACATGTGCGAGGACGAGGACGGGGACGAGCCCCTCTGCGTCAAGTGGTGCATCACCGATGCTCTGACCTACGAGGAGCGCGAGGAGGAGGTGGAGGAGGAGCTGGAGCAGGAGAAGCTGGAGACCGGGCTGGAGGCCCTGGCGGACCAGTACGGTCTGGAGAAGATCGTGGACACCCTGGCGCGGATGAGCGAGTCGAAGCGGGGCTGAGCCCGGCAGCGGAAGGAAAAGGGCGAGGAGAGACGTGGAGAACGTAGCGGACTACAAGGAGATCGTCGAGGTCATCAAGGAGAGCGGGGGGGACCTGTTCAAGCGGTGCTTCCAGTGCGGTCTGTGCGACGCGGTCTGCCCGTGGAACCGGGTGCGGGAGTTCAGCATGCGCCGGATCGTGCGGCAGGCGACCTTCGGGATGACGGACATCGAGAGCGAGGAGATGTGGCTGTGCACGACTTGCGGCAAGTGCCCGCAGCAGTGCCCGCGGGACGTGCGGCAGATCGAGAGCGGTGTGGCGCTTCGGAGGATCGCGACGGAGTACGGGGTGTTCCCGCAGTCGGTCCAGCCGGTTCGGACCATCAGCGGGAGCCTGGTGGGGGAGGGGAACCCGCTGAGCGAGGAGCGGAAGAAGCGCGCGGACTGGGCGGAAGGTCTTGGGGTGGAGACGTTCGCGGAGGGGATGGAGGTTTTGTACTTCCCGGGGTGCTACCTCTGCTACGACCCGAGGCTGAAGAAGGTGGCGCGAGCCACGGCGGGGGTGCTGAAGAAGGCGGGAGTGGAGTTCGGGATCCTGGGCCCGCAGGAGAACTGCTGCGGGGAGAGCATCCGCAAGACCGGGGACGAGGAGCTGTTCAAGCGGTTGGCGCGGGAGAACATCAAGGCGTTCGTGGACCACGGGGTGAAGAAGATCCTGGTGTCGTCGCCGCACTGCTATCACACGTTCCGGACCGAGTACCCGGAGTTCATGGTGGAGTTCGAGGTGGTGCACGTGTCGGAGCTGCTGCTGGAGCTGATCCGGGAGGGGAAGCTGGAGCTGGGCGGTTCCTACGAGAAGCGGGTGACGTACCACGACCCGTGCTACCTGGGTCGCCACAACGGGGTGTACGAGGAGCCGCGGGAGGCGCTGAAGGCGGTGCCGGGGCTGGAGCTTCTGGAGCTGCCGGAGTCGCGTGCGGAGAGCCTCTGCTGCGGCGGGGGCGGCGGCCGGATCTGGATGGAGACGCCCAAGGGGCAGCGGTTCTGCGACCTTCGGGTGGATCAGGCCATGGAGACGGGGGCGCAGGTGCTGGCGACGGCGTGCCCCTACTGCATCTCGAACTTCGAGGACAGCAAGCTGACCCTGGGCGTGGTGGACGAGATCGAGGTCAAGGATATCACGGAGATCGTCTTTGAGGCGATGGGGGGCGACGAGTAAGAACAACAAGAGGTGCCCCGTTTCGGAGGGCATGCGTGATCCGGCCGCACATGACCCGAGCTGTGCTTGGGAGGGCGCCTGCGTTCAAAAGACGGACTGTTTTCGTAGGGCGGGGGTTGATACCCCGCCGTGCATGCCAACAACCTCGAAGCGGCATGTAAAATGCCGCGCTACGCCGGGCGCTCGAGGGGTGTATTGGCGGCCCGGCCACACGAATCATTGAGGAGCTTCAAGGTGGAACAGGCGATTCAGGAGAGGATCAGGGAGCTGCGGAAGCGGCACGGCGAAGAGGGCGAGTTCGCGGACGTGATGGTGGTGGGAGGCGGCGTGAGCGGCATCCAGGCGTCGCTGGACCTGGCGACGGCGGGGTACCGGGTGGTTCTGGTGGAGAAGAGCCCGGCCATCGGCGGCCACATGGCGCAGCTGGACAAGACGTACCCGACGAACGACTGCTCGATGTGAATTCTCTCTCCCAAACTGGTCGAGGTCGGCCGGCATCCGAACATCGAGGTTCTGACGTACACGGACGTGACGGACGTGGAGGGGGAAGCGGGGGACTTCCGGGTGACGCTCACCAAGAAGCCCCGGTACGTCATCGAGGACAAGTGCACGGGCTGCACGACGTGCGTGGAGTACTGCCCGGTGCAGTACCCGGACGCGTTCAACCAGGGGATCTCGGAGAACAAGGCCGTGCACATCTACTTTGCGCAGGCCATCCCGCTGATCGCCTACATCGACGAGAGCTGCCTGTACCTGAAGGAGAAGAAGTGCCGGATCTGCGAGGGGGTGTGTAAGAACGACGCGATCGACCTGACCCAGAAGCCGGAGAAGGTGAAGGTGAAGGTGGGGGCGGTGATCCTGTCGCCGGGCTACGAGCCGTTCGACCCGAGCGTTCGGGAGGAGTACGGCTACGGGCGTTACGAGAACGTGGTGACGAGCCTGGACTTCGAGCGTCTGTTGTGCGCGACGGGCCCGTACGAGGGGGAGATCCTTCGGGCCTCGGACAAGGAGCATCCGCGGAAGGTCGCCTGGATTCAGTGCGTGGGCTCGCGGCGTGTGACGGAGGGGGACAACTCCTACTGCTCGGCGGTCTGCTGCACGTACACGCAGAAGCAGGTGATCCTGATGAAGGACCACGACGCGGAGGCGGACTGCACGATCTTCCACAACGACATCCGGAGCTACGGCAAGGACTTCGAGCCGTACTACCGTCGGACGGCGGAGCTCTCGAACACGCGGTTCATCCGGAGCTACGCGTCGGTGGTGGGGGAGGACCCGGAGACGAAGAACGTCCGGGTTCGGTACGCGACCACGGACGAGGGGGTGAAGGAGGAGTCGTTCGACATGGTGGTGCTGTCGGTGGGACTGAACCCGCCGGCGGACGCCGGGGCGCTCTCGGAGCGGTTCGGGGTGGAGCTGGAGGCACACGGGTTCTGCCGGGGCGCGACGGCGAACCCCATGGAGACGTCTCGAGAGGGGGTGTTCGTGAGCGGTGCGTTCCTGGGGCCCATGGACATCCCGGAGTCGGTGTTCACGGCGAGCGGCGCGGGGTCGCAATGCGGGGAGTACCTGGACCGCCGGCGGGGGCAGCTGACCCGGGAGCGGGTCTACCCGGAGGAGCGGGACGTCTCGGGTGAGGAGCCTCGGATCGGGGTGTTCGTGTGCCACTGCGGGGCGAACATCGGCCGGGTGGTGGACGTGCCGTCCACGGTGGACTACTCGCTGACGCTCCCGAACGTGGTCTACGCGCAGGAGCAGCTGTTCAGCTGCGCGACGAACTCGGCGCAGGAGATCACGGACATGATCCGGGAAAAGGATCTCAATCGGGTGGTGGTGGCGGCGTGCAGCCCGCGGACGCTGGAGCCTTTGTTCCGGGACACGCTCCGGGAGGCGGGGATCAACCAGTACTACTACGAGATGGCGAACATCCGGGAGCACGACTCGTGGGTGCACTCGAAGGAGCCGGGTGAGGCGACAGAGAAGGCCAAGGACATCATCCGGATGTCGGTGGCGCGGGCGGGGTTCCTGGAGCCTTTGCAGGAGATCGACCTTCCGGTGACCAAGTCGGCTCTGGTGGTCGGGGGCGGCATCGGGGGCATGACGGCGGCGCTCTCCATCGCGAACCAGGGTCACGAGGTGCACCTGGTGGAGCGGGCCGAGGAGCTGGGGGGAATCGCGCGAAGGATCCAGGACACGCTGGACGGGATGGACGTGCAGGCGTTTGTGGCGGACCTGGTGCGGCGGGTGCATGCACACCAGGGGATCCGGGTCTACACGGAGGCGGAGATCACCGAGGCGACGGGCTACGTGGGGAACTTCGTGACCAAGGTGGACTCGGAGCGGGGTTTGCGGGAGATCGAGCACGGGGCCGTGGTGATCGCGGCGGGTGCGGAGGTGTACGAGCCCAGGGAGTACCTCTACGGCGAGGACGATCGGGTGATGACCCAACTGGAGCTGGAGGAGCGGATCGCGGCCGGGGACGAGAAGGTGAGCGGGGCCAAGTCGGTGGTGATGATCCAGTGCGTGGGGTGCCGGAACGAGGAACGGGACTACTGCAGCCGAATCTGCTGCGGGGAGTCGGTGAAGAACGCGCTCAAGCTCAAGGAGCGGAACCCGGAGACGGACGTCTACATCCTGTTCCGGGACGTGCGGACGTACGGGTTGATGGAGGACGCGTACCGGGAGGCATCGGAGCGGGACGTGAAGTTCATCCGGTGGGAGCCGGAGGATCCGCCGCAGGTGGAAGCGGAGGGGGAAGGGCTGCGGGTGAGCGTGGCGGATGCGATCCTGGGCGAGCGTCTGGCGATCGACGCGGACGCGGTGGTGCTGGCGGCGGCGGTGATCCCGCCCGCGGGGGCGGAGGATCTGGCGGGGCGGTTCAAGGTGTCGCTGGGCCCGGACGGGTTTTTCAAGGAGGCCCACGTGAAGCTGAGGCCGGTGGAGTTCGGCACGGAGGGGGTGTACCTGTGCGGGACGGCGCACTACCCGAAGCACATCCCGGAGACGATCAACCAGGCGTACGGGGCGGCGGGACGTGTGCTGACGCTCCTCTCTCACGACATCGTGACGGTGTCGGGCGCGGTGTGCGAGGTGGAGGAGAAGAGGTGCATGGGTTGCGGGGCGTGCGCGGAGGTGTGCGCGTACGGCGCGATCGAGTTCCGGAAGACGAAGCAGGGGCCGAAGGCGGTGGTGAACCCGGTGCTGTGCAAGGGGGACGGTCTGTGCAACGTCAAGTGCCCGACCGGGGCCATTGTGCTGAAGCACTTCACGGACGAGGAGATCGAGAGCCAGATCGACGCGGCGGGGCCGGCGAAAGAGGCGGAGCGGACCATGGACGCGGCGGTGGGGGACGTGTAAGGAGTCGGGCGGCGGGCGAGCTTTGTCAATGTGAGGGATCCGAGGAGGAGAAGGCATGGGTGCGGGACAGTTCAAGCCGAACATCCTGGGCTTCGTGTGCCACTGGTGAGCGTACGGCGCTGCTGACCTGGCTGGAGTTTCCAGACTGCAATATACGAGTGAGATCCGGCTGATCCGGGTGATGTGCTCGGGCCGCGTGGACCTGGACTTCGTTCTGAGGGCGTTTGCCAACGGGATGGAAGGGGTGTTCATCGGCGGGTGCCGGCTGAACGAGTGCAACTACACGACGCACGGGAACTACCACGCGCTGAACATGGTGCTCTTGTGCAAGCGGATCATGGAGCGCATCGGTCTGAACCCGGAGCGTCTTCGGATCGCGTTCATGTCGTCGGGGGAGGGCAACCTGTTCGTCGAGGAGGTGAATGCGTTCACGCGGAAGGTGAAGGAGCTGGGCCCGGTGGGTGCGAGCGACGAGACGGACCTGGAGGGTCTGCGGGAGCGCATTCAAGAGGTCCGGGAGCTGGTGCCCTACATCAAGATGGCGGAGCGGGAGAAGCTGGAGTCGCGGCTCGAGAGCGAGGCAGAGTACGAAGGCCTGTTCACGGCGGAGGAGGTGGAACGCCTGTTCCGGGAGGTGGTGTCCTACTACATCGACCCGGAGAAGTGCCAGGCGTGCGGGATCTGCGCGCGGCGGTGCCCGGCCGAGGCGATCGAGGGGGGGAAGAACCGGATCCACGTGATCGACCAGGACAAGTGCATCAAGTGCGGGACCTGCCTGGAGGCCTGCCCGGACAAGTTCGGGGCGGTGCAGGAGATCACCGGCGAGCCGGTCCCCCCGCCCGTCCCCGAGGAGGAGAGGACCATCGAGCGGGAGAGCCGGTCAGACAGCCGGACAGGTGGTCCTTGACAGGACGGTTTTCCCCGGAAGGTGGCCCGAGGTCTTCGGCCTGCCCCCGCACGGCCTACGTGCTCTTATGGTTCCCGAAGGCGTCCGAGACGTTCGTCTTCACGGAGGTGGTCCGCCTCC
>CAYVVQ010000105.1:0-13787 GCA_964454455.1 uncultured Desulfobacterales bacterium
ACGCCGCCCTCCTCCCATTCTCCTCCTGGAGAGCACCCCATCAGGCCCCCGGACCGACTCCGGAGGCCTTTTATTCTTCCAGGGCGAGGGTCCGCGCGTCGGGCGTTTCGAGCCCGGCGCGGGACACCGGGCCAGGTTCCCATTGAAATGTCTCGCCATTCCGAATACCATTTCCGGTATGGAGAGCAGAGGAATCGGAACGGTTCACGAACAACGGAGGCAGGGAGGCCCGAATCGCCGGCATCTGCGCCGCTGCGCCCGGACGACGGCCGGACGGGCCTGGGCTCTCACCGCCTGTGCCCTGCTGGTTTCGTCCTTGGCCCTCCCGGCTCCCCGGATCGCCGGGGCGGACGCAGACCGGAGCCCCCTGCCTGCGACAGCGGAGGAGGAGAACGTCATGGTGGAAACGGAACAGCTGACCCGTGAGGAAGGCGAACGGCTCATCTCCCTGGCCCGAAAGACTATCGAGGCGAGGTTGCAGGGAAAGCAGCCCCCGGAGGAGGAGGTCCCCGAAAAGCTCCGGCGCAAGGGAGGTACCTTTGTGACCCTGACCATGAACGGGGGCCTGAGGGGATGCATCGGCCACATCGTGGCACAGGAGCCCATCTTCGAAGGGGTCAAGGAGAACGCCGTCAATGCCGCATTCCGCGATCCGCGGTTTCAGCCGCTCACCCCGGAGGAGTGGGCGCAGGTCCACGTGGAGGTGTCCGTTCTCACGGACCCCCAGCCCCTGCCCTACGACGGGCCCGAGGACCTGCTGGCGAAGCTGCGCGTCGGCGTGGACGGCCTGATCATTCGCAAGGGGCCCTGCCAGTCCACGTTCCTTCCCCAGGTCTGGGAGCAGCTCCCGGACAAGGAGGAGTTCCTGACACACCTCTGCCTCAAGGCGGGGCTCGCCGGGGATGCCTGGAAGCGGGAGCCGCTGGAGGTCTTCACCTACCAGGCCCAGGCCTTCGAGGAGTAGGCGGGCGGGACGTTGAGCGGAATTCCGGCCCTTCGTTCTCTCATCCTGGCGTCCGTGATCGGGACCGGACTCTCCTCGGTCCCCGTCCAGCTTCTCACGGTCCGGGAGTTCCTGTCCCAGTTCCACGGCAACGAGATCACCATCTCGCTCGTCCTGTTCAGCTGGCTCCTGCTGACGGGGCTCGGGAGCCTGGCGGCCAAGCTCCACCGGCGTCCCGGTCCCGGGCTCTACGGGGGCTTGTGCGTGATCCTGGGTCTCTGGCCCCTGGTTCAGCTCCTGGCCGTCCGTTGGGGCAGGGAGGCGGTCTTTCTCCACGGCAGCGATCCCGGCTTCTACGCCGTGTTCGCCTTCGTTCTGGTCACCACGGCGCCATACTGCCTCCTGGCGGGTTTCATCCTCCCCTGCGCACTGGGCGTCCTCCGCGACGAGCCCCGCCCCCTGACCGCGGGCGGGCTGTACATCACGGACAGCATCGGCGACATTCTCGGGGGCGTGCTGTTCAGCTTCTTCCTGGTCTACTGGTTCAAACCGTTCACCGTCGTCGTGCTCACCTCAATCCTCCTGGTCGGACTGGGCATGATTCTGCTGGCCCCGGCCGGCCGGCTGCTGCGGATCGCGCTCCTCGCGCCGATCTGCGCGTTCCTGTACGTGGGGTTGGACCCGGAGGTCGAGCTCGAAACCCTCGAGCCCGGTCTCGGCGAGATCGTCCGCTACGAGGAGTCCCCCTACGGGCGGATCGTGATCACGCGAGACTCGGAAACGTACACCTTGTGGGAGAACGGCGTACCCCTTTCGGCCGGGGCCGACGTGGCCCACGTCGAGGAAAAGGTTCACTACCCCCTCAGCCAGATCCCGGATGCGGGTCGGGTCCTGCTGGTGTCCGGCGGGATCGGGGGGACACTCCGGGAGGTGCGCAAGCACAACCCCGAGCGTGTGGACTACGTGGAGCTGGATCCGAACCTGACGCGAAACGCCCGGGAGCTGGGACTCCTGGAACCCTATCCCGGACTGTCCGTCAAGAACACCGACGGCCGGCGGTACATCCGCACGACCGACGCCCGCTACGACGCCGTGATCCTGGACCTGCCCGATCCGGACACCTTCCAGGTCAACCGGTTCTTCACGGAGGAGTTCTTCGCGTCGGTCGAGCAGCGGCTGACCCGCGACGGGGTCCTCTGCTTCAGCCTGGCGTACTACCCGAACTACCTGACCGATCTCATGCGCAGGAAGCTCTCCTCCATCCACCACGCGGCGCGCCTCCACTTCAGCGAGGTCCTCGTCATCCCCGGCAACCGGGCCTTTTTCCTCTGCAGGAACGGCCCCCTGTCCAGGGACATCCCGGCCCTGCTCGAGGCGAAATCCGTTGAAACCCTGTATGTCTCGGGTTACTATGCCGGGAATGCAACACCGGACCGGTTCGCCATGCTCGAGCGCGCCGTCGAGGAGAACGAGCACCCGAACTCCGACTTCCAGCCCAGGGTCATCAACATCGTCTTCCAGGAGTGGTTCCTCCGGCACGAGACCTCCCCGCGGCCTTTTCTCGCGGGGCTGGCGGCCTTCACCCTGATCTACCTCCTGTTTGCGAGGCGCGAGGAGTTCGTGCTGTTCACCACGGGCTTCGCCACCATGGGGGCCGAGATGCTCGTCCTGTTCTCGTTCCAGGTCCTTCACGGGTACGTTTACCTGAAGATCGGGGCCATCGTGACGGCGTTTCTCGCCGGCCTGCTTCCCGGCTCCCTGCTGGGTGCCTCCCGCAGGGAAAAGGGCCGCGGCAGGCTCCTGGCGGCGGACCTGGTCCTGGCGCTCCTTCTCGTGGGGTTCTACGTCTGGGTACGGTTCTTCGGGGGAACGGTTCACGGCTTCTGGTTCCTCGCGTACGGGTTTCTGTTCTCCTTCTTCTGCGGGTTCCAGTTTCCCGCAGCGGCCGGGTTGATCGGCGAGGACAAGGGGCCGGCGGCCAGCTGCCTGGCGGCCGATCTGACCGGCGCGGCGGTGGGCACGCTGGTGGTGGGCGCCATGCTGATTCCCCTTTTGGGCATTCAGACGGCCGCGGTCCTGCTGATCCTCGTGAAGGTGTCCAGTAACGTGATGCTGCTCTTCCCCGGGCGCGCCCGGGTCTGAGCGCCGCGCCAGGCCCGCCCTTTTTTTTCCTCTCGGCGAGTGCGGGGCCCCGGCGCTCGATAGCCACGGCCCTGCGGGAGGGACGGTCCAGACGAGCAGCGACGGGATTCACGGAATGAAGCGACGAGAAACGGGAAGCGACAAGGGCCTCACCCGAAAAGCGTTTCTGAAGACGCTGGCGTTCGGGGTGCCCGGAGTCCTCTGGTGCGGGAGCGGCGCCCTGGCAGGCGGCCGGAGCCCGTGCGAGGGCACTGTGGCGGGGCGCGTGTTCAAAGGGGATGCGCCCAAGGAGCTCTGGAGATGGTCCATCGAGGCGTTCGACTACGCCTCCGACGGCCTGACCGTCCAGTGCGGCGTCTGCCCCAACCACTGCGTGCTGGAGCCCGGGGACCGGAGCGTCTGCCGGTCCCGCGTGAACATCGGCGGCAAGCTCTACTCCCTGGCTTACGGGAACCCGTGCGCCGTGCACCTGGACCCCATCGAGAAAAAGCCCCTCTACCATTTCTTCCCGGGGTCGCAGGTCCTCTCCATCGCCACGACGGGGTGCAACCTGCGCTGCCTGAACTGCCAGAACTGGGACATCTCCCAGAGAAGGCCGGAGGACGTGCGGCACGGCGAGATGTTTCCCGACGAGGTGGTGCGGCAGGCGCGAAGACGGGAGGCGCTGTCCATCGCTTATACCTACTCCGAGGCGATCACCTTCTACGAGTACATGTACGACACCGCCGCCCTGGCCCGGGAGGCGGGCGTCCGCAACGTGCTCGTCTCCAACGGCTACATCAACCGGGATCCGCTGGTGCGTCTCGCACGCGTCCTGGACGGGGCCAACATCAACCTGAAATCCTACGAGGATCGGATCTACCGCTGTCTGAACGGGGGGCGGCTCGAACCGGTGCTCCGAACCCTGAAGACCCTGCACGAAGAGGGCGTCTGGCTGGAGATCACCACCCTCGTGGTCCCCACCTACGTGGACGACCCGGAGATGATCCGCCGGATGTGCGGGTGGATCCTGCGGGAGATCGGCCCCGACTGCCCCCTCCACTTCACCCGGTTCCACCCCGACTACCGGCTCACCCGCCTGCCGCCCACCCCGGTGGCCACCCTGGAGCGGTTCCGCGGGATCGCCCGGAGCGAAGGAATCCACCACGTTTACGTGGGCAACGTTCCCGGGCACGAGGGGGGCCATACCTACTGCCACCAGTGCGGCCGCGTGCTCGTCGAGCGGAAGGGGTACCGCCTTCGGCTGGAGGGGCTTCGGGAGGATCGTTGCGCCTCCTGCGGCACGCCTGTTCCCGGCCGGTGGGAGCGGGGCTAGGGACATCGGCGTTGTTGACAAACCCCGCATCATCAATTACCTTCTAAGTGCCCGCGTTAAATGGAAAACCGATACGCGCGACCCATGCCGGAACCCGAGGGGAGAACCGAAGCGAGACCATGAAGTCGAGCCGCTACGAGAGACTGCTCACCGACCTGATCGCCTCCAGGAGCCGGTTTTTTCTGCTGACGGTGGCGTTGTTTCTCGTCTATGTGGTCGGGTTCGTCGTGTTCGACCACCTGGTGGTGAACGAGCAGCGGTACATGCTGTTCGCCTTCGGCCTGGTGGTCTCCAGCCTGGTCTTCTCCTGGCTCCTGGGGGGAAAGGCCGCCTTCGTCTATGTCACCTTCTTCAACCTGTTCTTCACCTTCGTCTACGCGAAACCGCTGTTCGACAAGGGGACCCTCTATGGGTCCCTCTTCCTGAGCCGGTCCTTCATCATCATCTCCGTGAGCTTCGTGGTCCTCATGCTGCTCATGGTGCTGGTGGAGTCGCCCGCGGACAGGGTGCGAAAGCGCCTCGCCCGGGAGACCAAGGAGGAGAAGGAGAAGACGAGGCTCCTGGAGTTCCTGGTGACCGAGCGAAAGATCACCCAGGACGTGGTGGCCCAGTCCAACTTCGCCAAGGACGAGCTCCTGGTCCTGCAGGGCGCCTGGCGGTCCCAGATCCACAACATCATCAACGATCTCCCGGAGAGCAAGGAGAACGACCTGTACCGCCGGATCATCGAGCCGTTTCAAGAGGCGATCCTCAAGCATCTCAAGGGATTGGAGCGTAAGCTCACCTTCGAGCCCATGCCCATGGAGGTGCGGAAGCTGAGCCGGACGGTCGAGGAGGAGATCACCGGGGACCTGAACTCCCTGCGGGGCCGCTACGAGCTCGACGTCCGGCTCTCCAGCCGGAACGGCTTTCGGGGGCGTCGGGTGCAGTGCGACCCGCACAAGCTGGTGGAGATTCTGAGGAACCTGGTCAAGAACGCGCAAAAGGCGATCGAGCTGAGGCAGATCGAGATGATGAAGGAGGATTTCGACACCTACCGCGCCTTCCGCCCCTTTCTCTCCATCGTGCTGGGAGGGGAGGGCGGCGTGCTGAGGCTGGAGGTGACGGACAACGGAGGCGGGGTCAACGAGGCGTACCTGGACAAGATGTTCAAGGAGCCGATCCCGTCGTCCAAGAAGGACGGCTACGGGCTGGGCACCACCTTCGTCAAATTTTTTGCCGAGCGCATGGGGTTCGACGTCCGCGGAAGCAACGTGGTGACCGAGCACGGCAGAGGGTTTCGGGTGACCCTGGAAATGCCGGTGGAAGAGGAGACGGCCCCCGGGGAACCGGATTCCATCCAAGGAGCTTGAGAAGATCATGTCGGAAGGCTATTTTGTCGTCCTGGCCGACGACGAAGAAAAGGTCCACCAGACCATACGGCTGTACCTGGAAAGAAACGAGGTCCTGGAGGAGCTCAAGTCCTTCTTCACGCCGCTGGATCTCCTCGAGTACCTGAAGACCGCCGACGATCCGGTGGACGTGATCCTGCTGGACATCCACTTCAAGGACTCCGGGCTCTCCGGCCTCGACGCGATCCCGTTCATCCGGGAGGAGGCGCCCTACCTTCCCATCATCCTGCTCACGGGGATGGACTCGGAGGCCATTCGGGAGGCGGAAGGCTTCGCCAACACCTACTTCATACCCAAGCCCGTCTCCGGCGAGCAGCTCGTCAAGATGATCGACTTCTACGTCGGCAAGGGCGAGCACGAGGCGCGGGAGATCAATGAGCTGGAGCAGCGGATCCAGGAGCACCTGGACTACCAGACCCTCCTCGAGGAAGAGGTCAGACGCGTCGAGGAGGATCGGGACAAGATCCGGGACCGCCTGGGGGGTACGGACGGCGGGAAGGCCTTCGAGAGCCTGAGGAAGATCATCGACAACATCCTCAAGAACTCGGAGATGACCGATTATGCCATCGAGGACCTGGAGGGCATCTACTACAAGCAGTACGACATTTTCACCCACCTCGTGAACGAGCTGGTCCAGTTCGACCGGGACACCATGACCTCCCCCGGCGCGAACATCCACAAGTACCAGGGCGTGGAGGACGTTTACTCGGTCCGGCTCTCCCGCAAGGCCCGCCTCTTCGTCTACAAGGGGCCCAACACGCCGAAGAAGCGGATCCTTCGCTTGGACCTGAGTCACGACAAGCGGGCCATCGAGAACTGGTTGAAGACCCATCACAAGCATTACGCGGACCCGAAGCCCGGGCGGGGAGCCCGAAGGACCTGATCGTCCGCCCTCCTGAAGCCCGAGACTCCGGAGCGCCGTTTTGCCGTTGAAAGGCTGGTAGCCCGAAGATGTACAAGAACTTTTTCGGTTTCAAGGAAAGACCCTTCCAACTGGTGCCCAACCCGGCCTATCTCTACCTGAGCCGCGGCCACGAGGAGGCCCTCGCCCACCTCACCTATGCCATCAGCCAGGGGGACGGGTTCGTCGAGATCACCGGCGAGGTCGGCACGGGCAAGACCACCCTCTGCAGGGCCTTCCTGGAGAACCTGGGGCAGGAGGGCACCGAGGCGGCCTTCATCTTCAACCCCAAGCTGGACGCCCTCCACCTGCTGAAGGCGATCAACGACGAGTTCGGCATCGACTCGAGCGCCGACAGCATCAAGGATCTGATCGACACCCTGAACGAGTTCCTCCTCCGGAAGAAGGCCGAAGGCGGCAAGGTCCTCCTGCTCATCGACGAGGCCCAGAACCTGAGCAAGGACGTGCTGGAGCAGCTCCGCCTCCTGTCCAACCTGGAGACCACCACCAGCAAGCTGCTCCAGATCATCCTGGTGGGACAGCCCGAGCTGGGGGAGATGCTCGACAGCCACGAGCTGAGACAGCTGGGACAGCGGATCACCCTGAGCTGCCACTTGAGCCCCCTCTCGTTCCGGGAGACCCGGGAGTACATCCTCCACCGGCTTCGCGTGGCCTCGCGCAAGGAGGTGGTCCAGTTCACCCCCGCGGCCATGCGTGCGGTGCACCGCTACAGCGGCGGCATCCCCCGGCTGATCAACATCGCGTGCGACCGGGCGCTGCTCACGGCCTTCGGCCTGAACCGCCGGAAGGTGACCTCCGAAATCGCGCGGTCCGCGGTGCGGGAGCTGGCCGACCGGCGATCCATCCAGCGGATGAACCTCGGATGGCGCTGGCGTCCCTTGCTGGCCGCCGCCGCGATCCTGCTGGCCTTCGTGGCCGCCGGGATTTACTTCCGAGGAGGCGGGGACCCCGCAGGTCTTCAGGCGTCGACCCCCGAGCCCCCCGCGACCGCGGGCGCGGAAAACGCCTCGACCCCGCCCCCGGACGGGGTGGAGAGGTCCAGGTCGCCGTCTCCTCCCGCCGAGGAACCGGCGCGAGCTGAAACCGTGAAGACGCCCGAGGTGGTGAGGCCCGACGTCGAGGCGCGGCCCGTGGAACGGGCCGAGACGCCGGAGGAGCTGGATCGTTACCTGGCGGGAGTGGACGCCATGACCTCGCGCCGGTCGGCCCTCCGCGCCGTGCTCGCGCTCTGGTCGGCGAAACCTGTCCTGAGCCCCTACCTGGACGACATGGAGCAGAACGGAGACGCCTTCGAGTTCGCGGCGAAGGAGAACGAGTTGGTCGCCCACCGCTTGCGCGCGGACCTGCGCCTGCTGGAGAAGCTGAACGTCCCCGCCGTCCTGAGGTTGTCCATTCCCGGGGGGGTCGTTCCCAGGTACGTGACCCTGAGCGGCATCCACGGCGACGAGGTGACCCTGAGGGGGGGTGCCGAGGCGGGAGGGATGATCCGAACCCGGACCGACGTGCTCTACTCCCGGTGGACCGGGGAGGCCTACCTGTTCTGGAAGAACTTCCTGAGCTGTGAAGGGACGATTCCGATTCAGGCCGACCGGGAGTCGGTGATCACGCTGAAAATGCTGCTCCAGGAGATCGGGTTCGGGAACATCCAGGTCACGCCCTATTATGACGAGCCCGTCCGGGACGCCGTGGAAGCGGTCCAGAGGCGGAACGGCATCAAGGTGGACGGCATCGTGGGGCCGGTCACCAAGATCGTTCTCTACAACGAGAAGAAGGACCTCGATATCCCCCACATCGTGAAGGAACCGCCGGAGACGTAGGGCCTCCGGCAGGATCGGGCACCGGTCCGCCCCACGCCCTGTCCCCGGAAGGAGAGGATTGCTCGTGAGTTCCATCCTGAAGGCGCTCAAGAAGGTGGAGGACGTTCAGCCCGAGCCGAGGCGGACGGAGAACTGGTCCCACGCCTTCGACTCCAGGGAGGCGATTCGAAAGCAGGCCCGCCGGCCCCGCACCGTTCGAGCGGGGCTGGCGGTTCTCTGCGCGGCCGTGTTCCTCGGTGTGGGGGGGTGGTGGCTTTACGGTCAGTGGCCGCGATCCGGAGGTACGGCCGGTCCGGCGGGAAGGGCCGGGACCGGAGACAGGGAAATGGTCACCGCAGCTCCGGAACAACCGGCTGAGATCGCTCCAGCGGCCTCGAGGCCGGTCCCCGCCCGCCCGGCCCAAGCGGAACCCCCGGCAAAACCCTCTCTCCAGGCCGGGGCGGCCGCAGTCGCCCGCCCGGCTCCGAAGTCCCCGGCCCCGAGGGACGAGGCCCCGCTTCGCCGGAGCGCATCGACACGAGCCGGTACAGGCTGGAGGCCATCGTCTGGGCCAGCGACCCCGGAAGCCGCTTTGCCGTAATCAACGGAAGCATCCTCCGGCAGGGCGGAACCATGGACGGTCTGAGCGTCACGACCATCGAGAGAAACAGCGTGAAGCTTCGCTCCGGGAACAAGATCGGGGAGATCCGGTTCAACCGGGACTGACCCGCGTCTTCCCGTTCCATCCCCCCGCCTGCGGTCTGGGCTCAGGAGGCGCCTTCTTCCCGGGCCTTCTTGATGGCCATGTAGACCCGCTCCGGGGTCAGGGGAAGCTCGCTGACCTGGACCCCGACGGCGTCCGACACGGCGTTCAGGATCGCGGGGATGGTGGGCATGATGGCCCCCTCTCCCACCTCCTTGGCGCCGAAGGGGCCGTTCGGTTCATCGCTCTCCACGATGATGGTGTCCACGCTGGGCATGTCGAGCGCCGTGGGGATCTTGTACTCCGCCAGGTTGGCGTTCAGGATGCGCCCCTTGTCGTCGAACTTGACCTCCTCGAACAGGGCCTCTCCCAGGCCCATGGAGAGCGATCCCTGCATCTGGCCCTCCACCGAGGTCACGTTGATGGCGAAGCCGCAGTCGTGGGCGTCGGTCATCCGCTCCACCGTGACCTGGCCCGTCTCCATGTCCACGCTCACCTCCACCACCTGGGCGCTCGGGCCGTAGGCGGGCGAGGTGCCCACCGCCGCCCCCTTGAACTTCCCGCCCAGCTCGCCCGGCTTGTACTTCCCGGTCCCCACGATGGAGCCCTTTTCCAGGTAGGCGATGCGCGCGGCCTCCTTGAAGGTCAGGGCCTCGTCTTCGGCCGGGTTGTCCAGGAAGCCTCGGTGCTCCTTGATGTACCGGGTGCGGAGCGCGGAGAAATCGGGCGTCTCGCCGCTGAACACGATGTGCCCGTCCCTCGCGTCCAGCTCCTGAAAGGGGACCTTCAGGGCGTCGGCCAGCACCTCGAGCACCTGCCTCTTGACGTCCTCGGCCGCCTGCTTGGTGGCGTGGCCCGTCATCAGGGTCTGGCGGCTCGAGTAGGCGCCCAGATCCACGCTGTAGTCCGTGTCGCCGGAGCTCACCTTGACATGGTCCAGGGGAACGCCCAGGGCCTCGGCCGCGATCATGGCCATGGCCGTGTCCGAGCCCTGGCCGATCTCGGCCGACCCGGTGAGCAGGTGGGCGGTGCCGCCGTCGTCGCTCAGCTTGATCACCACGGTGGAGTGGGCCGTGTCCGAGCGATAGATGGGGTACCCCGCACCCGACACGAAGAAGCCGCAGGCCATGCCGACGCCCCGCCCCTTGGGCATCCTGCCCCGCTTCTCCTTCCAGCCCGAGCCCTCGGCCACGGCCTCGATGCACTCCCGCATGCCGAAGCTGCTCACGTTGAGGTCGTTGCAGGTGATGTCCCCGGCGCCCATGGCGTTCTTGAGGCGCATTTCCAGCGGGTCGATCCCCAGCTCGTCGGCGATGAGGTCGAGCTGCTGCTCCCATGCCGCACGGGCGGCCACCCCGCCGTGCCCGCGCTGGGCCCCGCAGGCCGGCTTGTTCGTGTAGATCCGCCAGCCGTCGTACTTCATGTTGGGCAGGCGATAGGGGGCGCCGAGCAGGGAGCCGGCGTAGTAGACCGTGGCGATGCCGAAGCTGGTGTAGGCCCCGCCGTCCAGGTAGCACTCGTTGGTCAGGGCGATGAGGCTGCCGTCCTTCTTGACGCCGGTGGTCAGGGTGTGCCTGAACTGGTGGCGCGCCCGGGAGAAGAGGAACACCTGCTCGCGGGTGTAGTTCATCTTGACCGGCCTGGCGGTCTTTATGGAGAGGAGGCAGGAGGCCAGCTCCATGGGGTTGGTGCCGGCCTTGGGGCCGAACCCGCCGCCCACGTAAGGTTTGACCACGCGCACCTTGCCCACGGGGACGCCCAGGACCATCGCCACGATCCGCTGGACGTAGTGAGGGACCTGGGTGGAGGTGTAGAGCGTCAGGTACCCGTTCAGGTCGTAGTTCGCGATCACGCCGTTGGGCTCCAGGAACGCTCCGTCCTGCCGCTTGTTGAGAAAGGTGTCCGTCCGGACCAGGTCGCACTCCTTGAAGGCCGCTTCCACGTCCCCGAACTCCTGGTGCACCTCGCCGCAGATGTTGCCGGCGTATTTCTCGTGGAGCTGGGGCGCGCCCTCGGCCATGGACTCCTCGATCGTGAGGAGGGCGGGGAGCTCCTCGTAGTCCACCTTGATGAGCGAGACGGCCTCCTGGGCGGTCTCCAGATCCACCGCCGCCACGGCCGCCACCTCGTCCCCCACGTATCGGACCCGGTCGTGGCAGAAGACCGTCTCGTCGAACCGGGCGGGGCTGACGCCGTAGGGCACCAGACCGGCGTCCTCCGCCGTGACCACGGACTTCACGCCGGGGAGCCTCCGGGCCGCGGAGGTGTCGATGTTCAGGATCCGGCCGTGGGCGATGGGGCTCTGGAGAAGGGCCCCGTACAACATGTCCGGCAGGGTGAGGTCGTCGATGTACTTGGCTCGGCCCGTGGATTTGTCGGGAGCGTCCAGCCTGGGCGCTCTCCGGTTGATCACGCTGTAGGAAGCCATCTGCATCCTCCTTCATGGGTCGTCGCGGCGCTGGGCCTTCGACGGGTTTTCGGGTCGGTCTCGACCTTCGGGAACGGCGAAGGCCGGAAAAGGCCGATCACCGCTGCATGGCCTCGCCGGCGGCCTGGATGGCCTCGACGATCTTCTGATATCCCGTGCAACGGCAGAGGTTGCCCGAGATGGCGGTGCGCACCGCCGTCTCGCTCGGGGACGGGTTTCGCTCGAGCAGGCTCTTCCCGCTCAGGATCATGCCCGACGTGCAGAACCCGCACTGAACCGCGCCGTGTTCCACGAAGGCCTGCTGTATGGGGTGGAGCCCGTTGTCGGTCTCCACGCCCTCGATGGTGGTCACGGATCTTCCGCCCGCCTGGACCGCCAGCACGAGGCAGGCGTTCACGGGCCGGCCGTCCAGGAGGACCGTACAGGACCCGCAGTCCCCCATGTCGCAGCCTTTTTTCGTACCGGTGAGGCCGAGATCCTGCCGGAGCATGTCCGCCAGGGACCGGTTGGGAGGCACGGCCACCTCCACCTCCCGGTCGTTGATCGTCAAGCTGATGAGCTTCTTCATCGGTTTCCCCTCCAGGGTGTTCGTTGAACGATGGTGCGCGTGGTTTCGACGCCCGCCGGTCGAAGGCTAGGCCCGGGCCCGCTCCAGGGCGGTTTCGAGGGCCCTGCGGGTGAGCACGGACACCATGTCCCGCCGGTACTCGGCCGAGGCGCGGAAGTCGTCGATGGGCTTGGCGTCCCTGGCCGCCTCCCCGGCGGCCTTGGCAAAGAGCTCGGAGGAGGGCGATTCCCCCGTCAGGGCCTTCTCCGCAAAGGGGGCTCGAATCGGGGTCGGCGCCACGGCGCCGAGGACCACCCGGGCGGTTTGGATCTTGTCGCCTTCCAGGGCCAGGTAGGCCGCCACGTTCACGATGGAGATCTCCAGGGTCCGGCGGACGCCCATCTTGAGGTAGGCCGCCCCGGAGCGCTCGGGCCGCGGCTCCAGAAGAACGGATTCGAGGATCTCGTCCGGGGCGGCGACCGTGACGCCGGGTCCCTGGAAGAAATCCTCCAGCGGGAGGGTGCGTTCCCCCGAAGCCCCCTCCAGGCGGATCTTGGCCCCGTAGGCCATGAGCGAGGGAGGAAGGTCCGCGGCAGGACGGGCAGAGACCAGGTTCCCCGCCAGGGTGGCCAGGTTGCGGATCAGCGGCGATCCGAGTCGCGACGCTCCGTCCGCGAGGGCGGGGTAGTCCTTGCGGATGTCGGCGGACTCGGCCAGCTCCGCGGCCGTCAGGCAGGCCCCGATTCGAAAGCCGTCGCCGGCGGTACCCATCGTGCGAAGCCCCTCGATCCGGCCGAGCGAGACCAGGTGGCCGGGCGAGAGCAGCCGTTTCTTCATGTTGACGAGCAGGTCCGTGCCCCCGGCCAGCGGCCGGGCCTCCTCTCCGAGGTCTCCCATGAGGCGGCAGGCCTCTTTCATGCCCGGGGGTTCGTGGTACTCGAAGCGGGGCAGCAGCATAACGTTCTCCTCCCTTGGTGTAGATTCAGGCCGGTCCTCTTTCCTCTAAGGATTGACGGGTTCGCAAAAACCCGCTCACCCGCCGCTGGAAACGTCATAACCTATTGATATTTCGATGGCAGATCTCAAGGTTCAGGGCTTTTTACGACTCCATCAGGATTTTCGTTTCCCCAGCGTTTGAACAGGTCGTGCTCGATCCCGATGTGGTCGAACACCTTTCCGATGGTCTGGTCCAGAATGTCCTCGATGGTCTTGGGTCCGTGGTAAAAGGACGGGACCGGGGGGAGGATGTGGGCCCCCATGTCCGCCGCCATGGTCATGAGCCTCAGGTGCCCCTTGTGAAGCGGGGTCTCCCTCACCACGAGCACCAGCTTTCGTTTCTCCTTCAGGGTCACGTCCGCGGCCCGGATGAGCAGGTTCGTGGTGAAGGAGTTGGCGATGCCGGAAAGCGTCTTGATGGTGCAGGGCGCCACCACCATGCCGTCCGTGAGAAAGGACCCGCTGGCCAGGGCGGCCCCCACGTCGCGGTTGTCGTAAACCCTCGTGGCCATGGCCGCGACGTCGTCGGCGTTGTAGGTCGTCTCGATCTCGATGTTCCTCCGCCCGGCCTCCGAGAGGATGAGGTGGGTCTCCACCCCGGTGC
>CAYVVQ010000106.1:0-11294 GCA_964454455.1 uncultured Desulfobacterales bacterium
GCTCGGCCCTGGGGGCCCACGGCATCAACATCAGCCGCATGCACGTGGGGCAGGAAAAGGCTAGAAAACAGAACATCAACATCCTGAACACCCAGGTCCCGGCGAGCGAGGATGTGCTTCGAGAGATCCGGGGGCTGGAGGACGTGCACACCGCCCATCGCATCGATCTCTGATGACAGGGCAGAGCGAGGAGAGACGCCATGGAAACCGAAGGAAAAGGATTTGTCGTGAAGGACAAGCGGGCGTTCGACGATCGGGGCGATCGCCGCGAGGAGGAAAAGAACGAGGAGCAGCAGGATCTGAGGGGCGGGGAGAAGGGCCCGGAGCAGCGTCCGCCGAAAGAAGAGGGCGAGCGGCCCGGGGAAGGAGCGGAACGGCCCCGGGAATCCTCCCCCCTTCCGGAGGTCAACTTCAGCACCCTGATCATGAGCTTGAGCTCATCGGCCCTGTATCACCTGGGTGAGATCCCCGATCCCCAGACCGGACGGAAGGCCGAGGATCTTCCCCTGGCCAAGCACACCATCGACACCATCGGCATGCTGGCGGAGAAGACCAAGGGGAATCTGACCGAGGAGGAGCAGAAGTTCCTCGACACCATGCTGGCCGATCTGAGGTGGCGGTACGTCAAGGCCACCGGTTGAGTTCGAACGGCCGGATGCGACCCTGGGAACCGAAGAACGGAATAGCGGGGAGAAAGCCATGATGAATCCAGAAAGGGCGGGGAAAACCGCCTGCCCGACCCGGGGGGCGAGGCTCCTGGCGATTGCGGCCCTGTTGTTCCTCGCGGCGGCGGGCTTCCCGCAGCGTGCCCCGGCCCAGACCTCCAGCATCGTCCCCGGCGCCCCGGGGTCGTTCAGCGACCTGGTGACCAAGGTCCGGGGCTCCGTGGTGAACATCAGCACGGTGAAGATCGTCAAGGGGCGGAGCTTCCATATGTTCCGCGGCCCCATGGATGAGAACGATCCTTTCCAGGATTTCTTCGAGCGGTTCTTCCGTGACCAGATCCCGAAAGAGTACCGCCAGAAAAGCCTCGGCAGCGGGTTCATCATCGACGAGGAAGGCTTCATCCTCACGAACAACCACGTGGTGGAGAAGACCGACGAGATCAAGGTGGTGCTGTCCGACGGCGGCGAGTACGACGCCGAGATCATCGGGAAGGATCCCAAGACGGATCTCGCGCTGATTCAGATCGAGGCGGACAACCCCCTCAGCGCCCTTCCCCTGGGGGACTCGGATGCGCTGAACGTGGGGGACTGGGTCGTGGCCATCGGCAACCCGTTCGGGCTGGAGTCCACCGTGACCGCGGGGATCGTCAGCGCCAAGTACCGCCGGATCGGGACGGAATCATACGCCAACTTCATTCAGACCGACGCCTCCATCAATCCCGGGAACAGCGGGGGACCCCTGCTGAACACGAAGGGCGAGGTGGTGGGGATCAACTCCGCTATTTTTTCACGGACCGGCGGCAGCATCGGGATCGGCTTCGCCGTCCCCGTGAACCTGGCCAAGGAGCTCCTTCCGCAGCTCAAGGAGGGCGAGGTGGTCCGTGGGTGGCTCGGCGTGATGATCCAGCAGATCACCCCGGAGCTCCAGGAGAAGCTCGATCTCGAAGATCAGCGCGGCGCGCTGGTGGCGGACGTCATGCCGGACGGGCCGGCCGACAAGGCCGGCATAAGGCGGGGTGACGTCATCGTGACCTTCGACGGAAAAGCCGTGAAGGAGATGTCCGAGCTCCCCCTGGTTGTCGGAGCCACACCTGTGGGAAAGAAGGTGAAGGTGGGGGTGATCCGGGGCGGCCGTGAGAAGACCATTGAAGTGACCCTGGGCAGGCTGGAAGAGGAGGCTGCGGTCTCCCGGCCCGAGGAGGCCCGGACGGACCTGGGCATGGTGGTGGAGGAGATTTCCCCCGAAATCTCGAGGCGGTACAGCCTGGATCGCGATGAGGGTCTGGCGGTGGTTCGGGTGGAGTCGAGCTCCCCCGCGGGCGAGGCCGGCATACGGCCCGGCGATCTGATCCTGGAGATCGATCAGAAGGCCGTTCGAAACCTGTCCGACTACCGGGAGATGATCTCCGGGTACGGAGAGGGCGATACAATTCTGTTTCTCATCCAGCGTGGCGGCAACACGCTCTACCTGACCGTAACGGTATGGGAGTAGACGGGGGAGCGCAGCCGGCCCGGGTCGCGGTGGAGGCTCCGGCCAAGCTCAACCTTCATCTCCGGGTCACGGGACGGCGCCCGGACGGGTACCACGAGCTGGTCTCCGTCATGGTCCCCATCGACCTGGCGGATCGGATCGAGATCCGCCCAGCGTCGGAGGGCATCGAGCTCGCCTGTACCGGGAGATCGGTGGCGGGCGGGGAGGAAAACCTCGTCTGGCGGGCGGCCCGCGACTTCCTGTACCAGGGGGGGGTCCCTCAGGGGGCCTCCATTCGTCTCCACAAGCGGATCCCCGTTGCGGCCGGTCTCGGCGGGGGCAGCAGCGACGCGGCGGCCACGCTGCTGGCGCTGGACCGGATCTGGCCGGGGCGGCTCGGCCGGAAGGCGCTTTTCCGGATGGCCGTGGGGCTCGGGGCGGATGTCCCCTTTTTTCTTTCAGCGGTTCCGGCCGTGGCCACCGGCATCGGCGAGGTTCTGGAAAACCTGGATTATTGGCCGGAATTGTGGTATGTACTCGTGAAACCGCCCATTGAAGTCTCGACCGCCTGGGCCTATGGGCAGCTTAGAATTCAGTTGACAACACGCGAAAATGATTATATAAATAGGTTTTGGGGTCCAGAAGATTTCTCCGTCGCCGAACTCCTGGAAAACGATCTCGAGCGGGTGACCGAGACCCGGTTCCCGGTCGTGACGCATCTCAAACAGGCACTCATGGACGCGGGTGCCATCGGCGCCCTGATGACCGGAAGCGGCCCGACGGTCTTCGGCGCCTTCGGGACGGAAAGCGAGGCGCGAGCCGCGGAGCAGGAACTCATCTCCCAAGAGCTGGGAGATGTTTTTGTGGCAACGAACTGGGTGGGTGAACGCTGCAGGCTTCGGGAATGGTCAGCGTGAACCGCCGGAATCTACTCCGAACCCGGATCCGAAAGGCGTGCTGGGGTGTCGTCAAGTGGTAAGACACGGGCCTTTGGAGCCCGCATTCGGAGGTTCGAATCCTCCCACCCCAGCCAGAAAATGAATCGATGAGACTGTTCAGCGGCACATCCAATCCGGAACTGGCGGAACGGGTCTGCGACTACCTCGGGATCGAACCGGGGAAGATCAGCGCGAAGAAGTTCAGCGACGGGGAGACCCAGGTGGAGATCCACGAAAACGTTCGCGGCATGGACGTCTTCGTTTTGCAGTCCACCTGCACGCCCGTCAATGACAATCTGATGGAGCTGCTGATCATCATCGACGCCCTCAAGAGGGCGTCGGCCAAACGGATCACCGCGGTGATCCCTTATTACGGCTATGGAAGGCAGGACCGGAAGGTGAAACCCCGGGTGCCCATCAGCGCAAAGCTCGTGGCGGACCTGATCACCACCGCGGGGGTGCACCGCGTGGTGTCCATGGACCTCCACGCCGGGCAGATCCAGGGGTACTTCGACATCCCGGTGGACAATCTCTTCGCCGCACCGATTCTCCTGAAGCACATCCGGGCCCACTTCGAGGACGACCTGGTCATGGTCTCTCCGGATGCGGGCGGCGTGGAAAGGGCCCGGGCGTTCGCCAAGCGGCTGGACTGCGGCCTGGCGATCATCGACAAGCGGAGGGACGCGCCCAACGTGGCCGAGGCCATGAACATCATCGGAGAGGTCTCCGGAAAGACGGCCATTGTCCTGGACGACATGGTGGACACGGCCGGGACCCTCACCCAGGCTGCGGGGGCGCTCAAGAATCGGAACGCAGCCAGGGTACACGCCTGCTGCACCCACCCGGTCCTTTCCGGACCGGCGATCGAGCGCATCGAGAGCTCGTCCATAGACAGCCTGGTCGTGGCCGACACGATTCCGCTGAACGGCAAGGCGGCGGCCTGCTCGAAGATTGCGGTGCTTTCGGTGGCCGAGCTCCTCGGGGAGACGGTCAAACGGATTCACACGTCCCATTCCGTCAGCACGCTCTTCGTGTAGCGGTGGGACCGCGAGCAACGAAGGGCGTTTTGTCGTTGTCGCCTTGTGAAAATTTTTATTAATACGCTCCGGAAAGCCGGGGAGGATCGGGAGGAAGGAAATGGCGCACTACGCATTGGCCGCTGATGTTCGGACCCGGAAGGGAAAAGAGGCGGCAAGAAAGCTTCGCAACGAAAAACGCATGCCGGCGGTGTTCTACGGACCGAAGGCGGGTCCGGTGCACCTCACGGTCACGACCGTCGACCTCCAGGGAGTCCTGAAGAAGATCACCCAGGAGAGCGCGATCATCGATCTCAAAATGACCGGAACCGACGGAAACGTTCAGGACGCCACCGTGATGATCAAGGAGCTCCAGGTGGATCCGCTCCGCGGCGACTACCTCCATGCGGACTTCTACGAGATCTCCATGGACAAGGAGATCACCGCCGACATCGGCATCAACCTGGTCGGCGAGCCCGCGGGGGTGACCCGGGGCGGGATCCTGCAGTACATCCGCCGGGAGATCACGGTCTCCTGCCTGCCCGACAGGCTCGTCGAGCAAGTGGACGTGGACGTGTCCGGCCTGGACATCGGCGACGCCGTTCACATCGAGGACATCCAGCTGCCCGAGGGGATCTCCACCGCCCAGGAGGGCCATCTGACCGTGGCCGTGGTGGCCGCCCCGACCGTCGAGGAAGAGGCGGAAGAGGAAGCCGAGGAGATCGAAGGTCTCGAGGAAGGCGAAGAAGCAGCTGCAGAGGCTGAAGGGGAAGCTTCAGAGGAATCGTAGACCCGAAACGAAAGGGGGTGAAGGGGAGGTCCTTAGAACGTGTATCTGATCGCCGGACTTGGAAATCCCGGGGCGGACTACCGGCTTACGCGTCACAACATGGGCTTCAGGGTCCTCGAGGCGTGGTCCGAAGATCTGGGGGTCCGGCTGTCGGGTCGACGCTTTCGATCCATGAGCGCCCGAGCCGTGCTTCACGGGAGGAGCCTGCTCCTGCTCTGCCCCGGGACGTTCATGAATCGCAGCGGCGAAGCGGTGCAGACTTGCGCGCATTACTACCGGCTCGAGGAGGAGGACATCCTGATCGTTCATGACGATCTCGATCTTCCGCTGGGGCGGGTCCGGATCGCCAGAGGCGGGGGGACCGGCGGCCACAAGGGCGTGACTTCGGTTGTACGGCACTTGGGCACCCGGGAGTTCTCTCGATTGAAGATCGGAATCGGTCGGCCGGAAGGGAGACAGCCCGTAGAGAGCTACGTGCTGAGCCCGTTTTCGCGGGAGGAGCAGGACCTGGTACAGCAAGTGATTCGGCTGGGGGTTCGAGCATGCGAGTCGTTTGTTGTCCTCGGCCTGGATTCGGCGATGAACGAGGTCAACGGTCAACATTTAATCCAAACGAAGGAGGAAAGAAGCCGATGCAGGGACTAACCGTTTTGGCCCCTTTTGTGGGGATCCTGAGTCTGATCATTGCCTGGCTGATTTTCGGATACGTGAAGAAGCAGCCGAACGGAAGCCCGCTGATGCAGGAACTCGAGGAACAGATTCACAAGGGAGCGATGACGTTCCTGAAGCGGGAGTACACCATTCTGATCTTCTTTATCGCCGTCGTCTTCGTGCTGCTGGGCGTCGGCGTGGCCTGGAAGACCGCCCTCGCCTTCGTGACGGGTGCGCTCTGCTCCATGCTGGCGGGTTTCTCCGGAATGACGGCCGCGACGCGTGGCAACAGTCGGACGGCCGAAGCGGCCAACAAATCGGGGCAGGCAAAGGCCCTGAACGTCTCCTACTTCTCGGGCTCCGTCATGGGCCTCGCCGTGGCCGGACTCGGCATGCTCGGGCTGGGCTTCTGGTTCTGGATGTGGGGCGGCTCGCCTGAGACGGCCCAGTACATCAACGGGTTCGCCATGGGTGCGAGCTCCATCGCCCTGTTCGCTCGTGTGGGCGGCGGCGTCTACACCAAGGCGGCCGACGTGGGCGCGGACCTGGTGGGGAAGGTGGAGGCCGGCATCCCCGAGGACGATCCCCGCAACCCCGGCGTCATCGCGGACAACGTGGGCGACAACGTGGGCGACATCGCCGGCATGGGGGCGGACATCTTCGAGTCCTTCGTGGGCTCGGTGATCGCGACCATCGCCATCGGTGCGACCCTGGCCCTGACCCCCGAGTTCCTGGCCCGGTTCCCGGCGCTCCAGGGGTTGACCCCAGAGGCCATCCGGCTGAACTACATGGCCTTTCCCATCCTGGTGGTCATGGCGGGTCTCCTGAGCTCCTTCGTGGGGGTTTTCTCCATCAAGATCTTCCAGGGCGGTGATCCGGCGGGCGCGCTCCGGTACACCACCTTCGTGGCCGCCATCGTCTTCGTCATCCTGACCATCATCATCACGAGCTCCATGGGCATGCCCTGGGGCTGCTTCTGGGCGATCGTCTCCGGGCTCCTCTGCGGGATCGCCATCGGCCTGCTGGCCGAGTACTACACCTCGGGTCCCCCGGTCCGCCGCATCGCCGGCCAGTCCGAGACCGGTTCCGCCACGGTGATTATCGCGGGCCTGGCCGTGGGCATGATCTCCACCTGGCTGCCCATGCTGGGCATCTGCGTGGCGACCTTCATCGGCTTCAAGGCCGCGGGCATCTACGGCATCGGCCTCTCCGCCGTGGGCATGCTCGCCACCGTCGGGGCCACCATGACCGTGGACGCGTACGGCCCCATCGCGGACAACGCGGGCGGCATCTCGGAGATGAGCGAGCTGGGTCCCGAGACGCGGAAGATCACGGACAGCCTGGACGCCCTGGGCAACACCACGGCGGCCATCGGCAAGGGGTTCGCCATCGGCTCCGCCGCCCTGACCGCCCTGGCCCTGTTCGTGGCCTACACCCAGGCGGTGGGTCTGGAAATCATCGACATCAAGAACCCGATGGTGGTCATCGGCGTCTTCATCGGCGGCATGGTGCCCATGGTGTGCGCCGCGCTGACCATGACCTCGGTGGGCAAGGCGGCCTTCAGCATCGTGGAGGAGATCCGCCGCCAGTTCCGGGAGATCCCGGGGCTGCTGGAAGGCAAGGAAGGCGCCAAGCCGGATCCCGAGGCCTGCGTGGACATCGCCACGACAGCGGCCCTGAAGGAGATGGTGCTTCCGGGTCTGGTGGCCGTGCTGACGCCGGTGGTGGTGGGATTCATCCTCGGACCCGAGACCCTGGGCGGCATGCTTCTGGGGGCCACGACCATGGGCGCGTTCCTGGCGCTCTTCATGGCCAACGCCGGCGGCGCCTGGGACAACGCCAAGAAGTACATCGAGGAGGGCCACTTCGGCGGGAAAGGAAGCGACAACCACAAGGCGGCCGTGGTCGGCGACACCGTGGGCGATCCGTTTAAGGACACCTCGGGTCCCGCCATGAACATCCTGATCAAGCTGATGTCGGTGGTCTCGCTGGTCATTGCTCCGATCCTGGCCGGCTGGGCCGGGCTGTTCTAGCCCAATCACACGCGACTCAGGTCCGGGAGGCCGAGGAGCGGGACGCGCTCCCGCTCCTCGCTTCCGGTCCTGTGGATGGAATTTCACACCCGCCGCGGAATGCGCCCTTGCGGGGAAGGCCTTGATGACGCCCATGCGGCGAGGCCTTCCTGCAACCGCGGTGAGGGGCCCTGTGCCCTGTGGACAACGGGGGTATTGTTAATGTTCAGCATAGGTGATTTGGCCGTCTACCCGGCGCACGGCGTCGGGGTGATCGAGCGGATCGAGAGCCAGGAGATCTCCGGGTTGTGCCAGGATTTTTATGTCATGCGCATTCTCGAAAACGACATGAAGATCATGATCCCCACGAAGAACGTGAACAACGTGGGGCTCAGAGAGATTATCGGGAAGAGCGAGGTCCCCAAGCTCTACAACATCCTGAAGAGGCGTGATGTCATCGTCGACAACCAGACCTGGAATCGCCGATACCGCGAATACATGGAGAAGATCAAAACAGGATCGGTCTATGAGGTCGCCGAGGTGTACCGGGACCTGCTCATGCTGAAGACGGAGAAGGAGCTCTCCTTCGGCGAACGGAAGATGCTGGACACGGCTCGAAGCCTGTTGGTCAAAGAGATTTCACTGGCAAAAAAAGTCGAGGAAACGCAGGTCGAAAAGGACCTGGACAAAATATTCGGGTAGCCTTCAACCCGGAAGAACCAACGACACCCAGCGCGAAACGTGAATCAAGAACAGGGCAGAAACCATCACTTCCTCATCTCTGTGAATCATGCCGGCGACCGCCTTGACGCTTTTCTTGCCTCCCAGGTCGAGGAACTCACGCGATCCAGGGCCCAGGACCTCATACGAACCGGCCATGCGACGGTCAATGAACGGGCGATGAAGAGCAGTTATCATCTGAAGACGGACGACCGAGTCCTCCTGACGGTCCCTCCGCCGACGCCCTGCCGTCTGGAGCCGGAACGGGTGGATTTCGGGATCGTTCTCGAGGACGCCTCCCTGATCGTCCTGAGCAAGCCGGCCGGCCTCGTGGTCCATCCTGCGCCGGGACACGCCAAGGGCACCCTGGTCCACGGGCTCCTGGATCACTGCAGGGATCTATCGGGAATCGGCGGCGTGCTGAGGCCCGGCATCGTGCACCGGCTGGACAAGGACACGTCCGGACTGATGGTTGTTGCAAAGACGGATCATGCCCACGAGGAGCTGGCCCGTCAGTTCAAGGAAGGCCGAATTCGAAAGGAGTACGCCGTCTTCGTCCATGGCGCCATGCGTCGAAGGGAGGGGGAGATCGATCTTCCCATCGGCCGCCATCCCAAGCAGAGAAAGCGGATGGCCGTGGTGCCGGAGTCGGGCAAATGGGCTGTCACGCAGTGGCGTGTCCGGGAACGCTGGGGCAGGGGGTTCAGCCGGCTGCACGTTCGGCTTCGAACCGGCAGGACACACCAGATTCGGGTTCACCTGTCCCACGAGGGGCATCCCGTCGTGGGAGATCCTGTGTACGGCCCGAAGCGCACATGGTGGAAGCAGCACCATCCCCACGCGAGGGGAATGGTTCAGGAACTGCTGGGGCGGCAGATGCTGCACGCGGAGCGGCTTGGGTTTACGCATCCGGAAAGCGGAGCGTACTGTGAGTTCACCGCATCCCTTCCCGACGATATGGTTCGGGTGGCGGAGATTCTTGCCGAGCTCGGAGAGGAACACAAAATCCCTTGACACAGCAGAGGATATGGATATACAAGGGGATCATATCTTCCTGCCTTTCAGAGGATTGACGGATTCGTAAAGCCCCGATCACCCGCCGCTGGAAAACGCCATCACTGATTGACATTCCGGAGGCGGAGCGAGGAGCTTCGGGCTCTTTGCGACTCCATCAGAATTCGGTTTTCCCGGACATCAACAGGAACTTCACGGGTATTCTGCTGCGTCGTCTTCACTCAAAATGCACGACAAGGGTGTGAGGTAGAGCGGTAGACCCCCGCCTGCGGGGGGCTTTCCGGCAAAGCCCGTCTTCCTCCGGAATGCGGTCTTGGAAAATCCCCCTCCCGGATGAAGCCGATCAAGAGGTCACGGGCAACGAGACAGTGGCCCTGCCTGCCCGATTCGGGCCGTCGCTCGGAGAGGCCGCAGGAGTCGCGCAAGCCATTCGAAAACCACCCGGCACGGAAAGGAAAAAGGGGATCGTGCGCCAATCACTGGAGAGAGAACATGAACATTGTTGAGCTGAAACAGATGAAGATCAACGAGCTGACCGAGATGGCCAAGGCGGCCAACATTGACGGGGCCTCGGGGATGCCCAAGCCGGAGCTGATCTTTTCCCTGCTCCAGGCCCAGTCCGAGAGAAACGGGCTGATTTACGGGGAGGGTGTCCTGGAGATCCTTCCGGACGGCTTCGGCTTCTTGCGGGCCACAGACTCCAACTACCTGCCGGGACCCGACGACATCTACATCTCGCCGTCCCAGATCCGGCGCTTCAACCTGAGGACGGGGGACACCGTCTCCGGTCAGATCCGTCCGCCCAAGGACTCGGAACGCTACTTCGCCCTCCTGAAGGTGGAGCAGGTCAACCACGCCAACCCCGAGGTTTCCAGGGAGAAGATCCTCTTCGACAACCTCACCCCCCTCTACCCGGAGGAACGGGTGACCCTCGAGTCCACGGCCGACAACTACTCCACCCGGATCATGGATCTCATGACACCGCTCGGAAAGGGACAGCGCGGTCTGATCGTGGCCCCGCCCCGGACCGGCAAGACCATGCTCCTCCAGAACATCGCCAACAGCGTGACCGCCAATCAGCCGGACATTCACAAGATCGTTCTCCTCATCGACGAGCGGCCCGAGGAGGTCACGGACATGCAGCGCTCCGTCCGGGCCGAGGTGATCAGCTCGACCTTCGACGAGCCCCAGCAGCGACACGTTCAGGTGGCCGAGATGGTGATCGAGAAGGCCAAGCGGCTCGTCGAGCACAAGCGGGACGTCCTGATTCTTCTGGACAGCATCACGAGGCTGGCGCGGGCCTACAACGCCACCGTGCCGCCGAGCGGAAAGATCCTGTCCGGGGGCCTGGACTCCAATGCCCTCCACAAGCCCAAGCGCTTTTTCGGCGCCGCCCGGAACGTGGAGGAGGGAGGAAGCCTGACCATCATCGCCACGGCGCTGGTCGACACGGGAAGCCGGATGGACGAGGTGATCTTCGAGGAGTTCAAGGGGACCGGCAACATGGAGATCCACCTGGACCGAAAGCTGAGTGATCGACGGGTGTTCCCCTCCATCGACATCAACCGGTCCGGTACCCGCAAGGAAGAGCTGCTCATCGGGCAGGCGGACCTGAACCGGATCTGGATCCTCAGAAAGCTCCTGGCCCCCCTGACTCCGGTGGACAGCATGGAGTTTCTGCTGGACAAAATGAAAGGTACGAGGGATAATAAAGACTTTTTGGCATCCATGAGCGAGTAGTCGTCCAACGAAGAGCGAGGTTCGGCCATGAAGAAAGACATCCACCCGGATTTTCACAAGACCATTGTCCACTGCGCCTGCGGAAACGAGTTCGAGACCTCTTCCACGGCCAAGGAGATCAAGGTGGAGATATGCTCCGCCTGCCATCCCTTCTTCACCGGCAAGCAGAAGCTGGTGGACTCGGCCGGGCGCGTGGAGCGGTTCAAGAAGAAGTACGCCAAGTACAGCACCAAGGAGAAAAGCCAGGTCTGATCGCCGAAGGGCATTCCCAGATCTC
>CAYVVQ010000106.1:11394-13508 GCA_964454455.1 uncultured Desulfobacterales bacterium
CAGATCTCAAGGCTGGAGCTCGTTGCGACGCCATCATGATTCCCCCGTTCAGGGGGAATTTCTTTTGCCCGGGACACCCCTTCCATGTTCGAGAAGCTCAGAGAGATCGAAACCCGATTCGAGCACCTGGAGACGGCGCTGGCCAGGCCGGAGGTGGTCTCGGACCAGACCGTTTATCAGAAACACATGAAGGAGCACAGCGGTCTGTCGCCCATCGTGACGGCCTATCGCTCTTACAAGGACGCCAGGGAAGAGCTCGAAGACAGCCGGAGCCTCCTGGCGGACGCGGACCCCGAGATCCGAAAGCTGGCCCGGGACGAGATCCAGGGCCTCGAGGAGACCCTCGAGCGTCTGGAGGCGGAGCTGAAGGTTTTGCTCCTCCCCAAGGACCCCAACGACGAAAAGAACATCATCCTGGAGATTCGCGCCGGCACGGGCGGGGAAGAGGCGGGCCTCTTCGCGGCGGATCTGTTCCGCATGTACGGGAGGTACGCGGAGCTGCGCGGCTGGCGCACTGAGATCCTGAGCATGAGCGACACGGGGATCGGCGGGTTCAAGGAGGTCATCCTCCTGATCCAGGGGCAAAAGGCCTACAGCCGCCTCAAGCACGAAGGCGGCGTCCATCGGGTGCAGCGTGTCCCCGCGACCGAGACCCAGGGCCGCATCCACACCTCCGCCGTGACGGTGGCCGTCCTCCCGGAAGCCGAAGAGGTCGATGTGGAGATCAACCCCGAAGATCTCCGGATCGATGTCTTCCGGGCCTCCGGCCACGGGGGGCAGCATGTGAACGTGACGGACTCGGCCGTTCGCGTCACCCATCTGCCGACGGGCCTGGTGGTGAGCTGTCAGGACGAGAAGAGCCAGTACAAGAACAAGGCCAAGGCCATGAAGGTCCTGCGGTCCCGGATGCTGGACCGCCAGCAGGCAGAGCAGCAGTCGCGGATCTCCGAGGAACGCCGAAGCATGGTGGGATCCGGCGACCGGAGCGAGAAGATCCGCACCTACAACTTTCCCCAGGGTCGGGTCTCGGAGCACCGGATCGGCCTCACCCTGTACAAGCTGGACAGTGTTCTCCAGGGAGACCTGGACCCCCTCATCGATCCCCTGATCACGCATTTCCAGGCCGAGGCGCTCAAGGGTTCCTGAGAACGCAGCCTCCCGGCGCCCACCGCCCGATCGAGAGCGATCATGCCGCCCCGACGCTGGACCATCAAGGCCCTCATCGACGTCACGGCCGACTACCTTCGGCAGAAGGGAATCGACAGCCCCCGACTCGATGCGGAGCTCCTTCTCTCCCATCTCCTCCGTTGCCGCCGGCTGGACCTCTACCTCCGGTTCGACCAGCCCCTGAGCGAGGAAGAGCTCTCCGGATACCGCAGCCTGGTCAGGAGGCGTGCCGACAGGGAACCGCTCCAGTACATCCGCGGCCGACAGGAGTTCTGGTCCCTCGATTTCGAGGTGGGAACGGGTGTCCTGATCCCCAGACCGGAGACCGAGCTCCTCGTGGAAACGGCCCTCGCTCTTCATCGCGAGGGGGACATCCCGGGAGGCGTCGCGCCGCGGATCCTCGATCTGGGAACGGGGTCCGGCATCCTGGCCGTCTGCATGGCCGGCGAGATCGAGGCGGCCCGCGTCTGGGCCAGCGACGTTTCCATGGAGGCCCTGACCCGCGCGCGGAGAAACGCGCGCAGCCAGGGGCTGGATGAGCGGATCTCCTGGGTGCAGGGGGATCTCTTCGGCCCTTTCCGGGCCTCCGATCAGAGCCGGTTCGACCTCATTCTCTCCAACCCCCCCTACGTTCCCGAGGAGGAGCTCCAGAGGCTCGCGCCGGAGGTGCGGGACCACGAGCCCAGACAGGCCCTGGATGGCGGGCCGGGCGGGACGGGGGTGGTCCGCCGCATCCTGCGGGAGGCACCCGCCTTCCTGTCGCGGGGAGGACGGCTCCTGGTGGAGCTGGACCCGAGGCAGGGGGAGGAGGTCCTGAAAACGGCGGAGGACGTCGGGGCGTACGACCGGGTCGAGACGATCCCCGATCACAGCCACCGGGTCCGGGCCGTCTCCGCGCGGGAGATCGGAAGAGCGTCGTGTAGGGAAAGAGTGTAGATCTCGGTGGT
>CAYVVQ010000107.1:0-8128 GCA_964454455.1 uncultured Desulfobacterales bacterium
ATAGTCAAGGGGGGTTCCGGTCATCCCTTCTCTCCTGAATTTGGGGTTTTCCTTTGTATCCTATTCTTTTCTCTCACCCTCACCTCCACTTTCACCGTCCTTTCTCATCTTTTCTCACCCTCACCTCCACTTTCACCGTCCTTTCTCCTCTTCTCTCACCCCTCACCTTCACCCTTCACTGCCCTTATTCCTTCCGGCTTTCCCGCTTGATCCAGTACCAGGCGTTCAGGCAGCCCACGGCGACGCCCACGAAGACCCCGGTCAGGGTCCAGGAGGCCGTGCTCTCCCATTTGCTGTCCAGCCAGACGCCCAGGGCGATGCCGATGAGGGTGGGAATGGCCACGGACCAGCCCACCAGGCCGAACATGCCCAGGCCGAACCAGACGCCCCGGTCCTCCTTTCGGGCACGCAGCTTTCGCTGCTCCTTCACGCCCACCTCCTCGGGCCAGGTCCGCTTGTCTTTCTCACCCATGTCTCTGCAGCTCCAGGAACCGCCTTACGAAGTTGGCCTCGATCTTGGCCACGGCCGACAGCTCGGTCTTCTCGCGTTCGTCCAGGACGCCGAACTTCTCCTGGATCGTTCGCTCCAGCGTCCCCAGGTCCTCGCCTTCCACCGCGTCCCTCGCCGAAACCAGCACGTCGGAGCCCGCCTTGACCAGGACGCCTTGGTCCACGGCCAGGAAGGTTTCCCGTCCTTCGGCGTCCTCGTAGGAAAACAGCCCCGGCACCAGGAGCGAGGTGAAGTCGATATGGTTGGGCAGGAGGCAGAAGTGCCCCTCCAGGCCCTCGGCGGTCACCTTGGCCGCGCTCCCGTCCAGCAGGATCTCTGCAGGCAGTAAGATCCGGAGCCGCATCATCCGGACTTCTCCTTTGACTCCCCGATCTTCCCGATCATGTAAAGGGCGCGCTCCGGGGCGTCCGCCATCTCGTCGTTCAGGATCCTCTCGCACCCGTCCAGGGCGTCTTCCAGGGAAACCATCTTTCCCTCCATGCCCGTGAACTGCTCGGTCACGTAGAACGGCTGGGTCAGAAAACGCTCCAGTCTCCTGGCCCGGTTCACCGTGCTCCGGTCCTCCTGGGAGAGCTCCTCCATGCCCAGCATGGCGATGATGTCCTTGAGCTCTTCGTAGCTGGCCAGGGTGTTGCGCATCTCCCGGGCGATCCGGTAGTGCCGTTCCCCCACCACGTGGGGAACCAGCATCTTGGATCCGGACTGGAGCGGGTCGATGGCCGGGTAGAGCCCCTCGCTCGCTTTCTTCCTGGACAGGACGATGGACGCCGACAAATGCCCGAAGGTGTGGACGGCGGCCGGGTCGGTGAAGTCGTCCGCCGGCACGTAGACCGCCTGGATGGAGGTGATGGCGCCCGTGGCCGTGTTGCTGATCCGCTCCTCCAGCTGGGCGAGCTCCGTTCCCAGGGTGGGCTGGTAGCCCAGGCGGGAGGGCAGCATACCCAGCAGCCCCGACACCTCCATGCCCGCCTGGATGAACCGGAAGATGTTGTCGATGAGGAGCAGGACGTCCTGCCGTTTCTCGTCCCGGAAGTACTCCGCCATGGTCAGGGCCGCGTGGCCCACCCGGAACCGGGCGCCCGGCGGCTCGTTCATCTGACCGAACACCATGACCGTGTTCTTCAGGACGCCGGCCTCCTTCATCTCCCGGTAGAGCTCCTCCCCTTCCCGGACCCGCTCCCCGATGCCGCAGAAGAGGCTCACCCCCTCGTGCCCGGCCACCATGTTGTTGATCATCTCCATGATGAGAACGGTCTTCCCCACGCCCGCGCCCCCGAAGAGACCCGCCTTGCCGCCCAGCTCGAGCGGCGAGAGGACGTCGATGGCCTTGATCCCGGTGACGAAAACGTCGGAGGTCGTGGATTGTCGCTCCAGGGGCACCGGCTCCTGGTGAATGGAACGCCACTCCCCCCCGGTGACCGCCTCCCCCCGATCGACGGTGTCCCCGAATACGTTGAACACGCGTCCGAGGAGCCGATTACCCACCGGCACGCGCAGGGTGTGCCCGCGGTCGATCACCACGGATCCCTCGGCCAGGCCCTCGGTCGAGGTGAGGGCGATGCCGCGCACGGTCTGCTCGTTCAGGTGGCTCACCACCTCCAGGACCACCTCCCCGTCGTCCCCCGTCTCCAGGACGTGGAACATGGGCGGGATGGACTCGGCGAACCGCGCGTCCACCACGCTCCCCCGGATAGAGGTGACCACACCCCGCCGATTCTCTTCACGGTTCTCGTTCATCTCAGGAGCCGCGCTCTTTTCGCCGGCTCTCCATCTCCTCTTCCACCTCGGCCACCAGCCTCTTGACGCCGATGATGCTGTCGGGGTTGAGGGAGATGGAGTCGATGCCCTCCCTCACCAGGAAGGCCGCGAACTCGGGGTAGTCGCTCGGGGCCTGCCCGCAGATGCCCACCTTGCGCCCCTTCTCGTGGGCCTTGGGAATCAGCCGCCGGATCTCCTCCTGGACGGCGTCGTTTCGTTCGTCGAACAGCTCGGCCAGGTCCGAGGAGTCCCGGTCGATGCCCAGGATCAGCTGGGTCAGGTCGTTGGAGCCGATGGAGAAGCCGTCGAAGCGGTCGGCGAACCGGTCGGCCAGGGTCACGTTCGAGGGGATCTCGCACATGACGTAGACCTCGAGGCCCTTTTCCCCCCGCTTCAGGCCGTTCTCCTCCAGGACGGCCAGGACGCGGTCCGCCTCCTCGAGGGTCCGGCAGAAGGGGATCATGACGACCACGTTGTCCAGCCCCATCTCCTCCCGGACGCGCCGGATCGAGCGGCACTCCAGGGCGAACCCCTCCCGGTAGCGGTCGCTGTAGTACCGGGAGGCGCCCCGGAACCCGAGCATGGGGTTGCTTTCCTCCGGCTCGAACGCCGCGCCGCCGATCAGGTCGGCGTACTCGTTGGTCTTGAAGTCGCTCATGCGCACGATGACCGGTTCCGGGTGCTGGGACGCGGCGATCTTGGCGATCCCCATGCTGAGGTGGTCGACGAAGTAGTCGGTCTTGTCCTCGTAGCCCCGGGTGAGCTCCTCGATCCGCTCCCTGGCCTTTTCGTCCTCGATCGCGTCGAAGCGGACCAGGGCCATGGGGTGAACCTTGATGATGTTGTTGATGATGAACTCCATCCGGGCCAGGCCGATCCCCTCACAGGGGAGGCGCCACCAGCGGAAGGCGGCTCCGGGACTGGCGATGTTCATCATGATGCGGGTGCGCGTGTCGGGGATGTCCTCCAGGCTCACGTCCTCCACGTCGTAGTCCAGGATTCCCCGATAGACGTGCCCGGTTTCCCCTTCGGCGCAGGAGAGGGTGACCTCGTCCCCCGTGGAGATGGTCTCGGTGGCGGACCCGGTCCCCACGATGGCGGGGATGCCGAGCTCCCGGCTGACGATGGCCGCGTGGCAGGTCCGCCCGCCGGAGTCCGTCACGATCCCCTTGGCCCGCTTCATGATGGGGACCCAGTCCGGGTCGGTCATCTCGGTCACCAGGATGCAGTCGTCCTCGAACCGGTCGATGTCGTGGGCGCTCAGGATGTTGCAGGCCTTGCCCGCTGCAACGGCCTGGCCGATACTGACGCCCCGGGCGACCTCCTCGCCCTTCTCCTTCAGGGTGTAGGTCTTCAGGGTGGCGGCTTCCTTCTGCGACTGGACCGTCTCGGGACGCGCCTGCACGATGAGAAGCTCGTCCGTGTCCCCGTCCTTGGCCCACTCGATGTCCATGGGCTTTTCGTAGTGCTTCTCGATTCGAGCCGCCCACCGGGCCAGCCGGAGGATCTCCTCGTCGTTCAACACCATGGCTCTCTGCTGGGCCCGGGGGGTATCGATGTTCCGGGTGGTCCGGCTGCCCCCGCCCGAGTAGATCATCTTCTTTTCCTTGTTGCCGAGGGTCTTGCCGATTACCGGACGGAAGCCATCGTTGTCGAGAAGGGGCTTGAACACCAGGTACTCGTCCGGGTTCACCGTCCCCTGGACCACGTTCTCGCCCAGGCCCCAGGCCGCGTTGATCATCACCACATCCGGGAACCCGGTCTCGGTGTCGATGGAGAACATGACCCCGGAGCCGGCCCGGTCCGCCCGCACCATCTTCTGCACCCCGATGGAGAGGGCCACCTTCATGTGGTCGAAGCCCTGCTCCGTGCGGTAGCTGATGGCCCGGTCCGTGAAGAGGGACGCGTAGCACCGGCGCGACGCGTCCAGGAGCTCCTCCTCGCCGTGGATGTTGAGAAAGGTCTCCTGCTGCCCGGCGAAGCTGGCCTCGGGGAGGTCCTCCGCCGTGGCGCTGCTCCGCACGGCCACGTCCACCTCGTCGCGGTTCTCGCGCCGGCTCAGCTCCCGGTAGGCCTCGCGGATGGCCTCCTCGATCTCGTCGGGAAAGGTTCCCTTCAGGAAGAGCCGGCGGAGGGCGCGACCCGCCTTGTCGAGGGGTTGGTCGCCCCGTTCCAGTGCGTCCAGGTGCTCCCGAATCCGCTTCTCGAGATCGTTCTCCTCCAGAAAGGCCCAGTAGGCGTCCGCCGTGGTGGCGAATCCGTCGGGCACGCGGATGCCTTCCTCCTTGAGGGACCGGATCATCTCGCCGAGGGACGCGTTCTTCCCGCCTACCCTCGGAACGTCGTCCGATCCGAGATCGTCGAACCAGGCCACGTAGGGGTTCGCGCCGCTCATACCACCTCCTTCGGATCAAGCGTTCTTCTTGTGGGGGTTGACGGAGAGCACGGGCACCGGGGAGGACTTCACGACCCGGTCCGCCACGGAGCCGAAGAACACCCTCTCCAGGCCGCGTCTCGCGTGGGTGCCCATGACCACCATGGAGACGGACTCGTCCTCGATGTAGCGCAGGATCTCCTCGGCCGGATCCCCCACCACCGCCTTGATGGAGACGTTGAGGTCCGATCCCAAATGCTCCTTGCAGAAGGCCCCGGCGCTCTCCTCGGCCTTGCGGATGAGGGCCGGCTCGTCGTCCAGGTGGGAAGGGCCGATGCCGTAGGCCACGCCCCAGTACCCGGGATCCGGGATGACGTGGAGCACGTGCAGCTCGGCCCCGAGCTTTCGGGCCGCCAGCTCGGCCCAGGGGGCGATCTCCCCGGTGAGATTGACGAGTTCCATGGGAAACAGGATCTTTTGAACGTTCGGCATGGTACCTCCTATGGTTTCGATTAGAGATCGGCCCGCTCGCCGGTACCCTGTCAGGGGGCCGGCTGCGGGGGCTCAGCTGTGCTCTCCCGCTGCGGCCTTCACCCCGAGGCCGCCGCAGGACGAAACGAGGACAGGATCTCCCGGACCCCGTCCCGCTTCGGCGGGGCCTCGTGAAGGGGGCGGTCCGTCACGGACTCCCGAAAGCTTCGCCCGAAGACCGGGCGGGGCTCCGTTTGATAGAGGATCCCGATGGGAAACTCGTCCTCCCAACCCAGGGCCGCCTTCAATGCCGCGTCCCGGTCTCCGGGGTCGTGGTCGTCTCCCAGCTTGCGCACGCGTTCCTTGTACCACTGGACCGTCCGCGTTCCCCAGGTGATGCAGGGCTGGATCACGTCCACCAGCGAGAGCCCCGGGTGGTTCACCGCCGCCACCAGCAGGTCCGTCAGCTGGTCCACCTCCCCCGCGAAACCCCGGGCCACGAAGGTGCAGTCGTGGAGGACGGCCACGGCCGGCATGTTGAGGGGGGAGACGTCCACGCCCCGTACCTGGAGGGTCCGCCGCTCCCCCTCCGGGGTGGTGGGGGACGCCTGGCCCTTGGTCAGGGCGTAGATCTCGTTGTTGTGAACCACCACGGTGATGTCCGGGTTCCGGCGAAGGGTGTGGAGAAAGTGATTCCCGCCCTCGCCATAGCAGTCGCCGTCCCCGGTGGACACGATGGTGGTCAGGTAGGGATTGGCCGTCCAGACCCCCACGGCCACGGGGAGCGCCCGGCCGTGCAGCCCGTTGAAGAAGTTGCAGCGGAGGTAGTGGGGAAGCTTGGCGGCCTGCCCGATGCCCGAGACCATGCAGATGCGGCGAGGGGGCAGGTCCATCTCCACGAAGGCCTTCTTGTACGCCTCCAGGATGCCGAAGTTGGGGCATCCCGGGCACCACTGGTTTTCGGCCTCGCTCTTGTAATCAGCCATTTCGGTCATGAAACGTCCTCCTGATCCGTTCGGCCGTCAAGGGAAGCCCGTCGGTTCGGCCGATGTGACCCTGGAAGGAAACCCCGTACTCGGACCGGAGCAACCGTCCGAGCTGCGCCGTGGCGTTCGCCTCCACGGTCCAGTAGGTCTTGTCCTTCTGGAAGCGATAGTCGGGCAGGGGCCAGAGCTCGGTGAAGTGGATCAGTCCCGCCTTCAAGCCGTCCCTGGAGAGAAGCTCGAGGGCCTCGAGAAGGGCCGCCCTGGAGGAGCCCCAGCCCACGAGGACGGTCTCGGCCTCGTCCAGCCCGATCTCCTCCGGCGGCCGGACCTCCCCTCGGAGTCCCTCCAGCTTGGACAGCCGCTTGTCGGCCATGGGAACGGCCGTGCCCGTCAGATCTTCCGTGATGTGGCCCTGCTCGTCGTGCTCGTCGCTGTCCGCGCCGACGAGATGCTCGCTCTGCCCGGGGAAGAGCCTGGGAGAGATGCCGCTCTCCGTGTACCGATACCGCGCGTACTCCCGAATCTCCGACGGGTCCGCCGTGTGGTGCTCGACCCCGGCCTGGTCCGGGTCGAGCTCCTCGATGGAGAAGCGGGAGTCGGCCAGGAACTGGTCGGTGAGCAGGATCACCGGGATCTGGTACTTGTCCGCCAGGTTGAAGGCCCGAACGGTCTTGAAAAACGCGTCCTTCGGGTCGGAAGGCGCCATCACCAGCTTGGCGAACTCACCGTGCCCCGCGTTGATCGCAAAGAGCAGCTCCCCCTGGCCGGTCCGGGTGGGAAGCCCCGTGGCCGGGCCGGGCCGTTGGGCCAGCACGATGACCAGGGGGGTCTCGGTCATACCCGCCAGACTGATTCCTTCCACCATCAGGGCGAACCCGCCGCCGGAGGTGGCCGTCATGGCCCGGGCCCCGGCGAAGCTCGCCCCGATGGCCATGTTGACGGCGGCGATCTCGTCCTCGGCCTGCTCGGCGAACACCCCCAGCCGGTCCCGCTCCCTGGCCAGGGTGGTGATGACGCCCGTGGACGGGGTCATGGGGTAGGCCGAGATGAAACGACACCCCGCGTGAGCCGCAGCGAGCGGGATGGCGTCGTTGGCGGTCATGAGCAGGTATCGTCCTTCGGCCCCTTCCAGGGTCCAGGGGCAGACGTCGTCGCACTGCTCCTCCGCGGCCCGGTACCCCTTTTCGGCCGCCTCGAGATTCGCCTCCTGCACGTCCTCCGACTTCTTTTCGAACACACGGTTCAGGACCCCCTGGAGCCCGTCCAGATCCATGCCCAGGACGGCGGCCAGGGCGCCCACGGCCACGGTGTTGGTGTAGATCTTCTCGCCGATCTTCTCGGCGATGCCGGTGAAGTCCACCGCCACCGCGTTGCGCCCCTCTATGGCCTCCCGAAAGACCAGGGTGCCCTCGGGCTTGAGCCGCTTTTCGTACTTCTCGGCGGCTCCCCGGTTCAGGGCCAGGAGGACGTCCGCCTCTTCGAGGGGGGCGTTCCGGGGCTCGTCGGCCACCCGGATGCTGAAGCTGTTCTGCCCGCCCCGAATTCTGGACTCATACTCCTTCCAGGTGGACACGGCGTACCCCCCGGACGAGATCGCCGCGGCCAGGATGTCCCCCACGGTTTGCACGCCTTCGCCGGCCGCACCGGCGACGATCACGTTCAGATCCTCCATGCCTGTTCTCCCTGTCCAGGGCGTGCATCGCCCCTCGCGTGTGATACCGGTTCGGTCGTCCCGGGACGGCTCCACCCCCGTCCCGGTCTGCCCCGTTTGAAAACCGCCTCCAGCATAGTCGGCCCTCCGGCCCGGGAACATGGGGTGGGTGCTGTATTTTGGCCGTACCGTGGATGTAGTCGTCCAGAGCCGGTTCCTCGACCTCCGGGTGTTGCGCCATTTACCCGCCGTCGGACGAGGAATACACGATCCACCCCATTTCCCGGGGACAGGGAAGTCTCCTATGATCTGGGATCATCAGGGATCACGGGGGTTCCGTGACCATGATGAAAACCGGCGCGCGGCCCGGATGCACC
>CAYVVQ010000107.1:8228-13439 GCA_964454455.1 uncultured Desulfobacterales bacterium
GGATCACGGGGGTTCCGTGACCATGATGAAAACCGGCGCGCGGCCCGGATGCACCATCGAGAAGGAGGGTTCCCATGAGACAGATGACCGAGCAGAACCTCATCAACGCATTCGGCGGGGAGAGCATGGCCAACATGCGTTACCGCCACTTCGGCGTTCAGGCCGAAAAGGACGACTTCCCGGAGGTGGCGCGCCTCTTTCGCGCCATCTCCCATGCGGAGTACATCCACGCCGGCGATCACTACCGGGAGCTGAAGCATCTGGAGGACGGGCTCGTGGCCAACAGCATGGGGGCCTTCGGGCCGGGGGACACGGCCAAGAACCTGCGTCTCGCCATCGCCGGCGAGACCTTCGAGATCGAGGAGATGTACCCTGCCTACATGAAGGTGGCGGAGTTCCAGGAGGAGAAGGGGGCCTATCGCAGCTTCGAGTGGTCCTACGAAACCGAGAAGCAGCACCGCCGGCTGTTCCGAAAGGCCCTGGACGCCGTGGAACAGGGCAAGGACGTGGAGCTGGGTCCTGTCCAGGTCTGCTCGGTCTGCGGCTACACGCTGGAAGGAGAGGCCCCCGACGTCTGCCCTGTCTGCAGCGCGAAGAAGGAGCAGTTCGAGACGTTCGACTAAAACCTGTCTCCGAAAGGCGGGTCCATGTTCGGCAAGGGAATCAGACTGTTTCGGATCCTGGGGTTCGACGTCAAGGTCGATCCGAGCTGGATCGTCCTGGCGGTCCTCGTGGCGTGGTCCCTCTCCACGGGGCTCTTCCCCATGCAGGTCAAGGACCTCTCCACGGGCACCTACTGGATGATGGGGATCGTCGGGGCCGCGGGCCTCTTCCTGTCCATCATCGTGCACGAGTTCTCCCACTCCCTGGTGGCCCGAAAGGGGGGCATGCCCATGAAGGGCATCACGCTCTTCATCTTCGGCGGGGTCGCCGAGATGGGGGACGAACCGCCCGGGCCCAGGACCGAGCTGCTGATGGCCGTGGCCGGACCCCTCGCGTCCATCGCCATCGCCCTGGTCTTCTACGGCCTCTACTCCGTCGGCGGGTGGATCCCCACGCCCGCCCGGGCCGTGATCGGCTACCTGGCCCTGATCAACGGGCTCCTGGCGGGCTTCAATCTGGTCCCCGCCTATCCCCTGGACGGGGGGCGGGTCCTCCGCGCGATCCTCTGGGGCGTCAAGAAGGACATCCACTGGGCCACCCGCATCTCCTCCACGGTGGGCTCCGCCTTCGGCTTCTTCCTGATCTTCATGGGGATCCTGAACGTCCTTCGGGGCAACTTCATCGGGGGCATGTGGTGGTTCCTGATCGGCATGTTCCTGAACGGTGCGGCCCGGGCCTCCTACCAGCGGCTGGTGACCCGCAGGGCCCTCGAGGGGGAGAGCATTCGGCGCTTCATGAGCGAGAACCCCGTAACCGTCCCCCCTTCCATGACCGTGGATCGGTTCGTGGAGGACGTCCTCTACAAGCATCACCACAAGATGTACCCGGTGGTCACGGAGGACGGCCGGCTCGAGGGATGCGTCTCCACCAGGGACGTGAAGAACGTCCCCAAGGAGGACTGGTCCCGACGGACGGTGGACGACCTTTCCTCCTCCTGCTCTCCGGACAACACCATCGGACCGGACGAGGACGCCACCAAGGGCCTCGCGGCCATGAACCGATCCCGCGAGAGCCGGCTCATGGTGGTGGAGGGGGATCGCCTGGTGGGCGTTCTCGCCCTCAAGGACCTCCTGGATTTCCTCTCCCTCAAGGTGGACCTGGAGAAGTGAGGTCTCAGAAGAGCTGGAGCTGCTCCTGTCGGCGCCTGGGTCTCCAGGCGGCCCGGTCGACGGGGGTGTGCAGGGCTTCCGGGAGGCTCTCGAGGAATCGCGAGGGGGGACGCTCCAGGGTGCGGGCTCCCAGGGAGCGTCTTGCGGCCCAGGAGAGACAGGCACGGCTTCCGGCCCGGGTCAGGGCCACGTAGAAAAGGCGCCTTTCCTCGGCCTCGTCCGTGTCCCCGTACAGCTCCAAAGGCAGGATGCCGTCCTCGAGCCCGGTCAGGAACACCACCGGCCACTCCAGGCCCTTGGCCGCGTGAAAGGACATGAGGGCGACGCGGTCCCCCGCCAGGGTGGCGTGATCGATCCCCCGGTCCAGGTCCAGGGCGTCCAGGAAGGACGGCAGATCCCCCTCGAAGGACGAGGCCAGGTCCCGCAGGCGGCGCAGGGATTCGGGGGTCTCGCTTGCGCGCCCGTCCTGGCCGTGGAGGATCGCGGCCTTGTCCACCAGGGCCGCGAGGCTGGATCCGGAAAGACTCGTCCTCAGGTTGCGCTCTCCCTTGTCGACGTCCCCGCCCAGAAGGTTCAGGTAGGCCTCGCGGTGGAAGGTGTTGCCGGGGCGGCTCAGGGCCGCCAGGAAGCGCCACAGGAGCCGAACCGGCTCCCGGGCGGTCAACGGCCTTTCTCCGGACAGGGCGTAGGGAATCCCCGCCCGCGAGAGGGCCTCCTCGAAGGCTTCGGCCTGTGCGTTCAGCCGGAAGAGGACGGCCAGGTCGCGGAAGCCGAGCTCGTCCCAGCCCTCGTGAGACGCGACCCGGCCGCTGTCCATGGAGAAGGAGGTGGTGCCACCCAGGAGCTTCTCGATCTGCTCCACCACCATCTCGGCCTCCTCCCGGTGCGTGCGGCAGGGGCTCATGCGGATGGGTCCGCCCGGACCGGTGCCCCCCTCGAGGGGGGAGGCCTTCCCGAGGAGCGCGGCCGCTCCCTGGAGCAGCGTCCTCGTGGCGCGGTAGCTGCGGGTCAGGGAGACCTCTCGCGCCCCCGGAAAATCGCCGGCAAAGGCGAGAAAGCGGGCCGCCTCCGCTCCGCGAAACCCGTAGATCGCCTGGTCCGGGTCGCCGATGGCCGTGACCCGGCTGCCGCCTTCCCGGGCCAGGGCCGCCAGAAGCTCGGCCTGCACCGGGCCGGTGTCCTGGTACTCGTCCACGAACACGCAGGGGAAACGGATCCCGGCCTCCCGGCAGATCCCCGGATGGTCCTGGAACAGGCGGAGGGTCTCGGTCTCCAGGTCGTCCAGATCCAGCATCCCCAGGGAGCGCAGCCTCCGCTGGTAGGCCCGAAAGCCGGGGTGCAGCGCGAGGTCCTCGGCTCCCGGGGCAAGCCCCAGGATCTCCGCCGCCTTCAGGCGCGACATGCGGGAGCGGAGCCGCCGGGCCGACCTTGCCGGGCCCCCGGCCTCCTCGACGGCCCTCCGGGCGAGCTCGGCTGCGTCCGTCTCGGAGCAGATGCGGAAGTCCCGGGGGATCCCGATCCGCGGGCCTTCCACCCGGAGGGTCTCCAGACCGAAGCGGTGGAAGGTGCAGACCCTCACGGGAGGGTCCGCTCCGCCGCGCTCCAGGAGGCGGGCGATCCGCTCTCGCATCTCCCCCGCCGCCTTGTTCGTGAAGGTCAGTGCGAGCACCCGCTCGGGACGCACCTCGCCCTCGCGGATCATGTGGGCGATCCGGTGGGTCAGGGTCCGGGTCTTTCCCGTGCCCGGCCCCGCGGTGATGAGGAGGTGGGACCCCCGGTGGAGGACCGCCTCGCGCTGGTTCGGGTTCAGGGGGCCCAGGATCGGGTCGACCGGCGGGGCGGGCTCCGCGGCGCACATCTCCTCGGGCGCCTGCTCGTCGTACCGCGGCCCCGTGCGCTCCGCTTCCCTTCTCCCACGCGGCGGCCGCTCCTTGCGGGGCGGCGCAAAGAGCAGGCCCTGACCGATCAGGGCATCCCTCTCGGCAGGCTCGAAGACGCGGATCACACCGTACTCCCCGTCGAATCCCCCCTTGCGGACCACGCGGGACCCTCGCATCCGCTCCACGGCCTTTGCGAGCAGCGCGCCGCCTGAGGCCTCCACCCGCTCGACGGGGATCGACATGAGGATGTCCAACTCGGGACCCAGGTCGGCCAGGAGTCCCTCGTAGGCGGCGGCCACCTTCTTGGTGGCCGGGCCGCACGAGAGGAGCTCCCCCAGCACCTCGGTCAGGGGGATCAGGCTGTGGAAGGACCGCTGAAGGGCGGGCTCCGCCCGGTCCCCGAGCTCCTCCACCCGGTTGAGCACGCCCACGGTGATCGGGGCCCCGCAGGTGGGGCAGAGGCCGCCCGCCTCGCGGGTCTCCCACGGCTCCATCCGGACCCCGCACTTGCGGTGCCCGTCCAGGTGGTACTTGCCCTCCTCCGGGAAGAACTCGACGGTTCCCAGGAACCCGGTCCCGTCGGTCATGGCGCGGATCATGGGTCCGTAGGCGATCTCGGTGTCGAAAAGGTTCGCCTCCCGGCCCAGCTTCGAGGCGGAGTGCGCGTCCGAGTTGGAGACCAGGATATAGGGGTCGAGGGCGGAGAGCCTGCGATTCATGGGCGGGTCCGAGGAGAGACCGGTCTCCAGGGCGTGGATATGGGGGGAGAGGTCCTCGAAGCATTCCTCCAGCGTGTCGAAGCCCGACCTGGAGCCGAACAGGCTGAACCAGGGGGTCCAGATGTGGGCGGGGATGAAGAAGGCGCGGTCGTCCGTCTCGAGGACGATCTCCAGGAGGTCCCTCGAGTCCAGGCCGAGGATGGGTCGGCCGTCCGAGGCGATGTTCCCGATGCGGTCGAGACGCCTGCCGAGGGCGTGCGCCGCATCGAAATCCGGAAGGAGCACGAGATGGTGCAGCTTGCGGGTCCGCCCGCCCTTCTTGTAGATGCAGCTGATCTCCCCGGAGAGCATGAACCGGGTCGGGCGCCGGCAGCTCCGGGGCAGCCCTTCGAGCACCGTACGTTCCATGTCGGGACGGAGGCGGAAAAGCCCTTCCTCGGCCTCCGCGAGGCCCTCGCGGAGCTCCGCCAGCCAGGCCGGGTGGGTGATGTCGCCGGTCCCCACCACGGAGATGCCCTTCCTGGCCGCCCAGAGCGCGAGCTGGGGGGCGTCCAGGGAGCGGGACGTGGCCCGGGAAAAGCGGGAGTGGATGTGGAGGTCGGCGACGAACGGCATGGGCCGATACTTCCCCATTCCGGCCGGCATGTCAAGGATGCGGACCGGGGCGGGAAAGAGTCCGGAAGGCGGTCCCTGCTCAATGGTGATGGAGTCGCAAAAAGCCCTGAACCTTGAGATCTGCCTTTGAAATATCATTAGGTTATGGCGTTTCCAGCGGCGGGTGAGCAGGTTTTTGCGAACCCGTCAATGGTTGGACGGAACCGGAAAACGTGGTATTCCTGC
>CAYVVQ010000108.1:0-13238 GCA_964454455.1 uncultured Desulfobacterales bacterium
GAGTTATCGAATTATGCAAAAACGTCCCCTGAATGACGGAATGAGGTGTTCATGGAACGGTTGAAGGAGGCGATTCGACGGGCGTCCCTGGGTCCGGTTCACGTGACCGGGGACGGGTCCGCGGTGGGGCGCTTTCGCTTCGAGGAGGGCTTCGCCGGGTTTCAGGGCCACTTCCCCGGGCGGCCCCTGCTGCCGGCCGTGGCCCAGATCACGGCGGCGCTCCTGGTGGCCGGGGAGGCGTGGGGCGAGGCCGCCGTCGAGGCCGTCTCCGTGGACCGGGCCAAGTTCCTGCTCCCCCTCGGCCCCGGCGAGGAGATCCAGGTCCAGTGCACCAGGAGGGACCTGGCAGGGGGATCGGAGCTGGCGGTCCGGGTGCACGGCGAGGAGGGCCTGGCCGGCTCGTTCACCGTGACCCTGGGGGAGGCCGCGCCGTGATGAAGCCCTACTTTCCCGCCCGCGAAGGCGACCCTCCGCCGCTCCGCGCCGAGGTGCGGCGCAAGGTGCGCTTCCAGGAGGTCGACTCCATCGGCATCGTCTGGCACGGCCGGTACGCCGGCTACTTCGAGGACGCCCGGGACGCGCTGGGCGAGCAGTACGGCATCGGGTACATGGACTTCTACGAGAACGGCATCCTCGTGCCCATCAAGCAGCTGCATGCCGACTTTCACCGGCCCCTCCGGCTGAAGGACGAGGTGACCGTGGAGGCGACCCTGCACTACTCGGATGCGGCACGGATCAACCACGCCTTCGTGATCCGCGACCGGGAGGGCGCCGTGGCCACCACCGGGTACACCGTCCAGATGATGCTGGACAAGGACCGCAACCTCTGCATGATCCCGCCGCCGTTCTACGAGGCGTTCCTGGCGCGGTGGAGGGAGGGAAGAGTCCATCCATGAAGATGCACCTGATCTACCCCCGCTGGCCCAAGCTGGAGCGACAGCGCGAGTTTCACCTGCCCCCGCACGGCCCCGTGGTGTTCGCCGCCGAGGTCCCCGGGGATGTGGAGATCGTCTTCACCGACGAGAACCTCGAGGAAATGACCTTCGATTCCTCGGCGGACCTGGCCGCCTTCTCCGTGATGCTGACCTGCCAGCTGCCCAGGGCCTTCGAGCTGGCCGACGCCTACCGCTCCATGGGGGTGCCGGTGATCTTCGGCGGGATCGGGGCCATGCTCCACGCCGAGGAGGCGGCCGCGCACGCGGACTCGGTCTTCCTGGGCGAGGTGGAGGGCCGATTCGGGCGGGTCCTGGACGACCTCCGGGCCGGGCGCCTCCAGCCGGTCTACGACCACCTGGGCGACCTGCCCGACATCCGCCGGGTGGGAACGGCCCGGCGGGGGATCCTGGACCGGGACCTCTACAACTACCGGGGCGTTCAGATGCTCGACCTGGTCCACGCCTCCCGCGGGTGCCGGTTCAACTGCGATCCATGCTGCGTGGCGTACCTCGGCGGGCGCAAGTTCCGTCCCCGGCCCGTCGACAAGGTCATCGAGGAGATGGCGTCCATCCCCAACAACCGGCTCTTCATCGTGGACAACTCCCTGGCCAACGACAAGCGCTGGCTCGAGGATCTGTTCCGGGCCATGATCCCGCTCAAGAAAAAGTGGGTGTCCCACCCGATCCTCTCCAGCGACAAGATCCTCCGGCTGGCCGCGGACGCGGGCTGCTGGTACGTCTACCAGGCCATCTTCGAGACGACCGACGCCATGCGCCGCCGGATCCGGCGGTACAAGGAGCACGGGATCTCCGTGGAGGGAACCATCCTGATGGGGCTGGACCACCACGACGAGGACTACCTCAAGCGGCTCATCGACTTTCTCTTCGAGATCGACCTGGACATCGCCGAGTTCACCGTGCTGACGCCCTTTCCCCACTCCCCCATCCGGGAGCAGCTGGAGCGGGAGGGGCGCATCCTCAGCAACGACTGGCTGGACTACACCGCGGACAAGGTGGTGTTCCAGCCCCGGCACATGAGCCCGGAGAAGCTGGAGGAGCTCTTCCACTACGCGTGGGACACCTTCTACGCGGACCGCCCCTACGAGGCCCGCATGGGGGATCTCTTCATGAAGGTGATCGAGCGGGAGATGCTGGACGGGACCTACCGCCGGCACGACACGAGGGCCAGGCGGGTCTTCCGGAAGAAGAAGGCGGCTCAGGCCGACCCGAGCGCCTCCCGGTAGCGCCGCTCCAGGCGGCGGGCGAAGGCCCCCTCCTCTCCCCGCTCCGGTGGAGGGAGGGGCTCCCAGAACCGGATCTCCAGACAAGAGGCTCGCCTGTGCGGAAGGAACCAGGGGTCCTCCTTGGGCAGGAAGGGCGGGACGTTCCGGATCAGTACGGGCTGAACGGGCACCCCGGTCATGCGGGCGATCTTGAAGGCCCCCGCCCGGAAGGGACGAAGCGACCCCTTGGGGGAGCGGGTGCCTTCCGGAAAGAGCAGCACCTTGCGCCCCTTCCGGATCTTCGCGAGGGCCTCCTCGGCCGTGTCCAGCGGGCTCACCCGGTCGCGGTCGGGGACGAGCACGTACTCCAGGTCCCGGAGCACGGGGCCCAGCGGGAGCTTCCGGGCCAGCGACGTCTTGACCAGGACCGTGAGCGCGGGGATGTCCCGGACTAGGAACAGGACGTCGAAGAGCCCCGGGTGGTTCGCCACCACCACGCAGGGACCGGGATGCATCTCCCCCCGGGCCGGTCGGCTCCGCACCAGCCCCAGCACCCCCATGAACCCCAGCCACCACCCGAACCCCCTCCGGGCCGCCCGCTCCACGCGGGGCTCGTCCCCGGCCAGGCGGTTCAGGGCCCGGGCCAGGGGGATCACCCCGAAGAGGAAGACCAGGATCCCCAGGCCGAAGCTCAGGAACATGAAGCCCATGGCCATGCCCTTGGCCAGCCGGACCGCCGTGTCCGTCACGGGAAGAACGGCTCCATCCGCTCCAGCTCCTCCATCTGGAGGAAGGCGTACCCCCACGTCCCCGGGCCCATGTGCGCGGCCGAGGTGAGGCTGACCTGCTGGACGAAGACAAAGGCCTGCGGGAACCGCTCCCGCACCCGGGGGGCGAGCTCCGACTCCAGCCAGGCCCGGTTGTCCGTGTGCTGGAGCATGATCACGGAGGGGCGATCGGCGTCCAGTCCCTCGGCCATGCGATCGAAGGCGTGCTTGACCTGGTCCCTGCGGTCCCGGAAGACGCCCACCTTCCGGGCGCCCTCCGGGGTGGGACGGACGGCGGGCTTGAGGCGGAGCAGGTCCCCGAAGAAGGCGCCGGTCCTGGACATCCTCCCGCCGGCGGCCAGGAACTGGAGCTTGTCCAGGAACAGGACCTCCTGGCAGGCCTCCACGGCCCGGCGGGCGAATGCCGCCACCTCGTCGGGCTCCTCCGCGATCATGGAGAACCGCGCCGCGGCCATGGCCGCCAGGCCCAGGTGGCCCGAGGCCACGCCCGTGTCCATCAGGAGGAGGCGGTCCTCCGGGTCGTGGGCCGCCTTCCAGTCCGCCGCGGCCTCGTGGTTTCCCGTGTAAAAAGACCCCACGGTCATGTAGAGGACGCGGGGGTGGAGGTCCAGGATCTTGCCGTAGGCGCGGGCCCGCTCCCAGTCCGAGGCCTGGGCGGTGGAGACCCGGCTCCCGCCGGCCATGGACCGGAAGAGCCGCTCCGGGTCCACGCAGGTCTCGGGCAGGCTCTCCCCGTCGACCTGGATGTAGCTGTCCAGGAGGGTGATCCCCAGGCGCCGGGCCTGGTGGGGCTCGACGGAGCCGGCCGCGTCGGTGACCACGTGGAGGGCCTGGCGGAAGGCGGGCCGGCTGAACTCCCGGGTCTGGAGACCGAGGTCGTCCGACGACCAGGCCACGATCTCCCCGATCTCTCCGAGCGCCTGCCGCACGCGTTCCCGATCGGTCGTGTGGAGGTGGACCTTCAAGACCTCCCCGCGGGAGGTGGCGATGGCGTCGTCCCCGAGCGCCTGCAGGGCGTCCGCGGTAAGCCGGTGGTCGCCGGTCCGCACCACCGCGTCCAGGCAGTAGCCCTGGACCGGGCTCGCGTGCCAGTCCCCGGCCGGCGCGAGGAAGGGCTCGAGGGACGAAGGGAGGCGCTCCGGATCCCCGGCGCCGCCGGTCGCGACCCGGAAGCAGGTCCGCAGAAAGAGGAACAGGCCCAGGGCGCCGGCGTCCACCACCCCGGCCGCCTCCAGCTCGGGGAGCTGTCGCCGGGTGGCCAGGAGCGCGGACTCCAGGTCCCGGACGACGCGGCGGTTCCAGGCGTCGCCCTCGCCGGGAGGGCACCGCTCCAGGACGTCCACCAGCGCGTCCAGCAGGCTCAGCATGGTGCCCCGTCTCGGGTTCCTCACCGCCTCGTAGGCCAGATCGCGCCCTTCACGGCAGGCCCCGGGAAGATGCCCCGGGCGCTCCGCCTCCAGGAACCCGCAGAAGAACCGCGCGGCGATGTTCCCCGAGTTCCCGCGGGCCGACGCCAGGATGCGGGTCTTCAGCTCCTCCCGGCCGGAGGTCTCCCGCTGGAGAGGGGCCAGGGTGAGGACCAGGTTCCGGCCGGTGTCCCCGTCGGCCACCGGGAACACGTTGATCCGGTCCAGCACGTCGGCCCAGATCACCAGGCTCCGGGCGCCCTCGGCCCAGCCTTCACGGAGCCGATGGGCCGCGGCGGGGGGCTTGTTCTCCATTTTCACGGGTGTCGCCAAGGGCGTCTTCCTTTCCTCTCAGGCCGTCGAAACGCCGTGCGCCTTTTCACGCGGCGGCACGGACTACGCCGTCCGACGGTCTGGATCGAGCGGTTATCTCAGGGCGGGGTCTTGCACTCCCGCCGAAGCAGGGTTTCTCCCCACGGCCGTCACTCCAGCACGGGCTCGAACACGTGCCACTGCCAGGGGTGACGCCTCAGGGCCGTCTCCAGCTCCCGGGCGTAGAGGCGCACCGATTCCTCGATCGCTTCCGGCCGGTCCTTCCGGGACGGGGCCTCGACATGGCGCGGTTCCGAGACCGTCATGTGGTAGGCGGCCCTCCCGGTCCGGAAGATCCAGACCGTGAAGATCGGGGCGCCCGTCAGCAGGGCGAAGGCGTGGGGCGCCGCGGGGAGGCGGATGGTCCTTCCCAGGAAGGGCGCTTCCACGAGACGGGGTTGTTCCCGCCAGGCCAGGTCCCCGGCCATGCCCACGAACCCCCCCTGTCTCAGGATCTGGAGCGCCTCGAGACCGTCGAACAGGGAGCCCTCGCCCGGGGAGGAGACCTGCACGTCCAGTCCGTCCCGCTCCATGGCCTCCCGCTGCTGGCGCGCCACCTGCCTGGGGTCCCGCTCCCCCATGAGCAGGAGCATGGGAAGCCCCCGTTTCCGGAAGAGCCTGGCTGCGATCTCCGGGTTGCCGAAGTGTGAGACCAGGAGGATGCCTCCCCGACCCGCCCGGTTCGCCTCCTCGAGAAGGGGCCAGCCCTCCTCGGTCCTCCGGATCTCCCCGCCTCGCTCCAGCTCCAGCCGGTCGCAGTAGCCGGCCGTGAAGTCGGCGAACTGACGCCACGCCGCGTAGCGGTGGAACAACCGCCCCCTCTCGGGGAAGAGCGCCCGGTAGAGCCCCATGCTCGCCCGGACCCGCCGGGGCCTGAACAGGAAGTACCCGGCCGTCACCCCGTAGGCCACGGTCCGGAGAAACCAGCCCCCCAGGAGGCGGCTGGATCGAAGCAGGAGTTTCACGAGAAAGGCCTTCATACCGGAACAAGGTTGTAGCGCAAGCGGCCGCATTTGTCCACACAGGGAGGCGGGTTTGGAGCGGCATCGGTTGCGTTTTTCGGGGCCGTCCCCTACACTCCGTCCATGGCCGACGTCCTGATCGTCATTCCGGTGTACAACCACGCGTCCACCCTCCGGGACGTGGTGGCGGGGAGCCTCGAGCGCCACGAGCGGGTCCTGGTGGTGGACGACGGGAGCACGGACGGCGGGGCCGACGTGCTCCGGGGGCTGCCGGTCCGCGTGATCCGGCACCAGGAGAACCGGGGGAAGGGGGCGGCCCTCCTGACGGCCGCCCGTGCGGCCCCTGACCTGGGGGCGACCCACCTGGTCACCCTGGACGCCGACGGCCAGCACGACCCGGCGGAGATCCCCCGGTTCCTGCGCCTCGTCCCGGACCACCCCGGCGCGGTCCTGGTGGGGAAGCGGGACTTCTCCGGTTCCGGCGCGCCGGCGGCGAGGCGTTTCGGCCGGGCCTTCTCCAACTTCTGGTTCCGGGTCCAGACGGGGATGTCGGTGGGGGACAGCCAGAGCGGTTTCCGGGCCTATCCGGTGGACCTCCTGCTCCACCTCCCGCTCCGCGAGCGGGGCTACGCGTTCGAGATCGAGGTCCTGGTCCGCGCGGCCTGGGCCGGCGCGGAGATCCGCGACGTGGACGTGTCCGTGCGCTACCCCCCGGGCGGCGCATACGTCTCCCACTTCCGTCTCCTCCGGGACAACGCCCGTTTGAGCCTCCTCAACGCCCGGCTCACCATGCGCTCCGTGCTGCCCTGGCCCCACGTCAAGCTGCCCGGCGCGCCCGAGCGGGAGGAGGAGCGCGTCAGCCCGCTCCATCCGGTGCGCTCCCTCCGGCTCCTCTTGAAGGGCGACGCCTCCCCGGGGCGGATCTCGGCGGCCGCGGCCCTGGGGGTGCTCCTGGGCGCGCTCCCGCTCATCGGGTTTCACACCGTGACCATCCTCTTTGCCGCCGGCTACCTGCGGCTGAACCGGATCGCGGCGGTGGCCGCCAGTCAGCTCTGCATGCCGCCCCTGGTCCCGGCCCTCTGCATCGAGGCGGGCTTCTTCATGCGCCACGGACGCTTCCTGACGGAGGTCTCCCTCGAGACCCTCGGCTACCAGGCGGTGGAGCGGCTCTACGAGTGGCTGATCGGGTCCCTGGTGGTGGGCCCGGTCCTGGGGCTCCTGGTGGCCGGCATCGTCTACCTCCTTGCCCTGGTGGTTCGGGGGAAAGGGAAAGGGGACGTAGTTGCATAATTCGATAACTCGTCCCACGGAAGGGGCAGGATTACAACGCTGCGGAGGTGCGGCCTCGGCGCACCCGTCTATCCCGTTGCACGAGTTATCGAATTATGCAGCTACGTCCCCTAAAATCTCCCCCGCTGATGAAAACCGGTGTTTTCGTAGGGCGGGGTTTACCACCCCGCCGTGCTTGTCGCAAGCCTTGCGGCGGCATATGAAATGCCGCCCTACGCCCGGCCCATCGAGGAGCATGTTCACGGTGAGAGTGATTGACGCATTCGCAAAAACCCGCTCACGCGCCGCTGGGAACGCTATAAGCTGTTGAAATGCCAAGGGCAGATCTCAAGGCTTCGGGCTTTTTACGACTCCATCAGTGATTGAGTGATTCAGGGACATCCCCTGTTGAAATTTTGAGGAACGTCCCCTAGAATCTGAAATCCCAGGGGCAGATCTCGAGGATTCGGGCTTTTTGCGACTCCATCACAATTTGACAACTCGCCACATCAGGGGACCGGTCGCAGGAGCATCCGGGAGACCCGGTAGAAAGTTATCGAATGATGCAAGAACGTCCCCTATGTGAAGAGATCAAGCGGATCATCGCGGAAGAGATGAACATCGAGGGGCTCACGCCCGAGGAGATCGAGGACGACGCCCCCCTGTTCGGCGAGGGTCTGGGCCTGGACTCCCTGGACGCCATCGAGCTGGTGCTGCTGGTCAAGATGCAGTTCGGCGTGGAGATCCGGAACGCCGAGGAGGGTCGCCTCGCGTTCCGGTCCGTCGCGGTCCTGGCCGACTACATCCGCAAGCGACAGGGCTGAGGCCGGCCGCGGCCGGACGCCCTCACGCCTCCCGCAGCGCTTTCCTCAAGGGCTTGCCGGTGGGCGACTGGGGGATCTCCTCCGTGATGACCAGGACCTTGGGCACCTTGTGGTCGGGGAGCCGGGTGCGGCAGAGGTCCAGCAGCTCCTCCCGCGTCGGCGTCTCCCCGGCCTCCGGCACGACGAAGGCCTTGACCACCTGTCCCCGAAGCCGGTCCTCCGCCCCCACCACGGCCGCCGCCTTGACGGCCGGATGGCCGGACAGCAGGTCCTCGATCTCGCTCGGGTAGACGTTAAACCCGCTCGAGATGATGAGATCGTCCTTGCGGTCGACGACGTAGAAGGTCCCGTTCTCGTCCGTGGTGGCCAGGTCCCCGGTGTAGAGCCAGCCGTTGCGGAGCGCGCGGTCCGTCAGCTCCGGGTCCCGCCAGTACCCCTTCATGACCTGCGGTCCCCGGACGATCAGCTCCCCGACCCGGCCCGCCTCGCAGGGGGTCACGCCGTCCTCCATGTCCACGATGCGGGCCTCGGTACCCGGCACGGGCACGCCGATGCTGCCCGGCACCACCCGGTCCAGCGGGTTGATGTGGGTGGTGGAGGAGGCCTCGGACAGACCGAAGGCCTCCATGATGTTCCGCCCGGTGAGCGACTCGAACCGGTCCTGCACCCACGCGGGGACCGGGGATCCGCCTCCGCTGGGGACGAGGATGGCGTCGAGCGGGTAGTCGGCCGCCTCCGGGTGGGTGACGAGGGCCGCCCAGAGGGAGGAGACCGCGGGAAAGGAGACGGGACGGTAGGTCTCGATGATCTCCAGGATGGAGAGGATCGACGACCAGTCGAACCGGGGCACCAGGATCATGCGGTACCCGTTGAAGACGCTCAGCAGGAGGCAGACGGTCATGCCGAACACGTGGAAGAAGGGGATCACGCAGACGGTCGCCCCGTTCTCGGGCACGGAGACGTCCACGGCCCGCTCGATCTGGTTGACGTTGGCCACCAGGTTGCGGTGGGTCAGCACGACCCCCTTGGGGCGGCCGGTGGTGCCGCTCGTGTACTGGATCACGGCCGGGTCCTCCCCTTGGAGATCGGGGGCGGGGATCTCCGGGGAGGGATCGCGTAAGACGGCGTCGAACGGGAGGCAGTCCGGCCCCCCGGTTCCGCCCCGGGGCAGCTCCTTTCCCGAGAGCGGGACGAGGACGAGCCTCTGCAGCCCGCCTTGCCCGGACGCCTCGAGCAGGGGGCGGGCGAACACGTCCGCCGTGATCGCCGTGGCGGCCCCGGCGTGCCGGAGCAGGCCGAGGAGACCTTCCCCGGGGGTCATGACGCTCAGGTTGACCACCACCCCGCCGGCCTGGAGGATGCCGAAGAAGGCGATGGCGTACTGGGGCAGGTTGGGGAGGGCGAGGCCGACCCGGTCCCCCTTCCTCACGCCCAGCTCCCGGAGCCCCTGGGCAAAGGCGCGGCTCGCGCCCAGGAGCTCGCCATAGGTCACGTTTCTTCCCTCGATGGTGAGGGCGACGTAGTCAGGGTGGCAGGAGGCCGTCTCTTCCAGAAGGCGGAAGAGCGGGACCTCGGGGATGGAGAGCGTGCCGGTGGAATCGTGCTTCATGGGTGTGCTCCTCGAAGAGACGGTTCTGGGATGCCCGGAACAAGACCGGAGGGACTGTTTATACCCCACCGGCCGGGCGTTGCGCAACGGGTAAGGCGGGAGGGAGCCGGTTCGACGCCGCGGGAGGCTCGAAGGCCTCCCGCCATGTCCGCTCCGGGAGGCCCCGCCCGCCTCCGCCGCGAGCCGCGGAGGCGGGCAAGGGGGCAGCGAGGCTGAGGGAACGGCCTCAGAGGCCGCCGCGGGGCGCCGGAAGTCCGGCGGTTCAGGCTCCGGAGGGCGGCACCTCCCTGCGCTTTCGGTCCCACTGCCCGCGGGTCTCCTCGACTACGTCCCGGAGGGGGCGGAGCCGGGGATCCCCCAGGGAGGCGAGGAGGCGTTGGAGGGTCCGGCCGGCCCGGGGGATGAAGGCCTCGAAAAAGGGCTTTTCCCGGACCCGGCTCAGAAAGGCGAAGGCCCCGAGGACCTGCAGGTTTCTCTGGAGGGTGAGGTAGGGGTAGGTCTGCTCGAACCGCCCCACCCGGGTCGGATCGTGGTCGCGGAGCCGGTCCACGTAGCAGGTGTAGAGCCTTTTCTGCTCGACCTCGGAAAGGCCCAGATAGGGGTCGATCAGGAACGAGGCCAGGTCATACCCCAACGGGCCGAGCCTTCCGCCCTGCCAGTCGACGAACCCCGGCTTCCGGTCCCCTGCCATGATGTTCCGGCTCTGGAAGTCGCGGTGGAGGAAAAACCCCGCATCCGCGCCGGAGGCCATGGCAGACAGATGCTCGAACGGTCCCTCGAGCTCGTCCCGGACTCGATCCAGGGCCAGGTAGCCCTCCAGAAAGGCCTCCCGGAAGTAGTCGGACTCGTATCGGCGCATGAGGCCGCGGTCGTAGCGCGCGGTCTGGCAGCACCACGCCGGGTCGAACCCGACCGCCCCCTGGGTCTGCATGTGAAAGAGCGCCTCCAGGACCTCCTCCGCGAGGCCGCCGAAGCCGATCCCGCTCGACATCGCATCCTGGAGCCGGGTCTCGCCGAGATCCTCCACCAGGAACCAGCCCCGGTCCAGGTCCCGGTCGAGGATCTCGGGGACCGGGACGCCCCGACGCCGGAGGTGGTCTCCGATCTCGAGGTAGGCGACGTTTTCCCGCCGGAAAAACGAGGTGGTCGGCGGGTTTTCGACGGCGATCAGGGAAAGCGGGGCGTGACGGGGGCGGATGCGGAAAAACGCCCGCCGGGAGCCGTCCGCCGGCAGGGGAACGGCGTCGAGCTCCCGCGGTCGGGGAACCCCTCGATTTTCCATGAAAGACGCGGCAAAGGCGAGAATGCCCTCTTCCGCTGAACCGTGTGCATCAGGATGCTGCATGGCTTCCCCGGTATCCCTTGTTTCCGGACCGATGACGGGCTATGGTCACCGGCGCCGGTCGTCGAGCCGGCCCGCCGCCCGTGTCGAACGGGCTTTCCGGTCCTGGGACGAAAGCGTCTCTTCCGGATGGGAGCCATTTTAGGGTATGGATCTTGCAATGTCCAGTCCAAGAGCATTCGCCGTCCGAGCAGCCTCGGCGCCGTCACAACGCTTCCAGCGGCGGCGGAGCGGGTGTTTTTTCAGAAGCCGTCAAGCTCGACCACAGGAGCCCATTGCATGGATATTTTTCTCGCCAGACAGCCCATTTTTCGCAAGAACCGGTCGCTTCTCGGATACGAGCTCCTGTTCCGGGACGGTCTGTCCAACGCCTTTCCGGACATCGACGGAACCGAGGCCACCTCCCGCGTCCTCTCCAACAGCTTCTTCTCCATGGGCATCGAGCAGGTGAGCGGCGAGGGCCGGGCCTTCGTCAACTTCACCCGGGACCTGCTCGTCGAACGGGTCCCCATGATGTTTCCCCGGGACCGGGTGGTGGTGGAGATCCTGGAGGACATCGAGCCCGACGCCGAGGTGGTGGAGGCCTGCCGCGAGATGGCCGAGAGCGGCTACATGATCGCGCTGGACGACTTCCTGTTCCGGCCGGAGATGGCCGGGCTGATCCAGACCGCCGGGATCATCAAGTTCGACCTGACGGCCACGCCGCTGGACACCCTGGGACCCCTGCTGGAGAAGCTTTCCGGAAACGGAATCGAGTTCCTGGCGGAGAAGGTGGAGACCCACGAGGAGCTCGACCGGGCCATGGAGATGGGGTTCACCTACTTTCAAGGGTACTTCTTCAGTCGGCCCGAGATCCTCCGGGGGCGGGACGTCTCCACCCCCCAGATGAACCTGCTCGAGCTCATGGCCGAGGCCAACCGGAGCGACGTGGCCTTCCGGAAGCTCGAGGAGATCATCGAGCGGGACGTGGCGATCTCGTACAAGCTTCTGCGCTACATCAACTCGGCCTACCTCCGGCGCGTCTCCGAGGTCACCTCCATTCGCCAGGCCATCGTGCTCATGGGGGAACGCGGGATCCGGCGCTTTCTGTCCCTCATCGCCATGACCAGCCTGGCCGTCCGCAAGCCGGACGAGCTGATCCGCGCCTCCATCGTCCGGGCCCGGTTCTGCGAGCTGGTCGGGGGCACCGGTCCGCCGGGGGCGGACCCGGCGGAGCTGTTCACGCTGGGGCTCTTCTCCTTGATCGACGCCGTCATGGACGACGCCATGGCGTCGCTCATGGAGAGGCTCCCCCTCTCCGGCGCGATCAAGGGGGCGCTGGTCCACCGGAACGGGCCTCTGGCTCCCTATCTCGAGCTTCTGGAAAGCTACGAACGGGGATACTGGGACGGGGTGTCCGAGGCTGCGGCCCGCCTCGGCCTGGAGCAGGAACGGCTCCCGGGCTGTTTCCTGGAGTCGCTGGCCTGGGCGGACAACCTGGCCTCGCAGTGACCGGTCCCGCTACAGGGCCTCTTCCAGGAGATCCCTCTCCACGATCCGGCCCGAGGTGACCACGCTGTCGACCACCCGGACCCCCTCCCGGACGGTCACCCCTTCCCACAGCACCGAACGAACCACGGCCGCATCGGCCTCCAGGCGGCATCCCGGACCGATGACCGCCCAGCCGGAGACCCCGGCGGACGGCGCCACGTGGCAGCCGGCACCGAAGAGGACCGGCTCGGGAGACTGCTCGCGGTTCGCCTGGAGGTAGCTCTCCCATGTGCCGATGTCCCTCCAGTAGGGACGCTCCGCGAGGTAGCCCGCGAGCCGCTCCCCGGATGCGATCATCCGCCGGTAGCAGCTCACGATGTCCGCGAAGCCTTCGTGCGGGATCCAGTCCCGGACGGCGGGCTCCAGGAAATGGATGCCGGTGAAGGCGACCCTCCCGGGCCGGGCCCGGGACCCGATCTCCCGGACCCGGGCGGAGTCGTCCAGGACGATCTGATCGAAGGGAGGGCAACGGTGGAGGACCAGGGTGGCCGGCGCGCCGGACGACCGGTGGAAGGCCAGGGCCTCCCCCAGGTCGATGTCCGTCAGGATGTCGCCGTTGATCGCCAGGAGCGTGTCCTGCGCCCAGAGGTCGGCGACGTTCCGGAGGCCGCCGGCCGTGCCGAGGATGGAAGGCTCGTGCCGGAGCTCGACGGGCACCCCGAACCCCTTTCCCTGCTGGAGGAACGCCGACATGCGGCGGGCATGGTGATGGGTGTTGACGACGATGCTCCGGATGCCATGGCGCTTCAGATATGTTATGGTGCCCGCCAGGACGGGGCGATTCGCCACCGGAACCAGGGGCTTGGGGCACACATCCGTCAGCGGACGCAGCCGGGTCCCCCGTCCCGCAGCCAGGATCATCGCCTTCACGATCGTGCACCTCCCGACAGATGAAGAGAACAGGCCTTAACGGTTAAAGGATCGGAGGGGCGAGGTCAAGGCTTATGAGGTAATAGGTGAAAGGTAATAGGTGAAAGG
>CAYVVQ010000109.1:0-1619 GCA_964454455.1 uncultured Desulfobacterales bacterium
AGGCAGCGGTCTGCAAAACCGTTATTCACCGGTTCGAATCCGGTTGCCGCCTCCAGCTGCACGTAAAGGCCTTCAAGCACAAGCTTGAGGGCCTTTTTTTTGTCGAGCTCGAGTCCAGGAATGCTGTAAGGCGCAACGCTTTAAGATTCCGAATAAAACCGGTCTCCGCGTCCATGGCCCCGGTGGGACGGAGCTCCTCGCATTGCATGCACATGCTGCAGGCGACCCCCTCCCGTCCCGGCCGCCGGGGAAAGCGGCTCGGAAAAACGATCGTAGATGAGTCGGCGTACTCTCGGGCCGCCTGGGGCTCGGCCGGGCCGGTCGGCCATGGCCTGCCAGCCGAGGAGGTTGGTCCCGGGTAGACCACGCGGGGTTTGCTGCGACAAGGGGCGGGAGCTCGGCGTCAAGAGGGCTTTCCGGTGGAAACGCTTGACAATTCTTCGAGTTTTGGCGCAAGGTTGAAAGGATTCAACCAGGAAGGTCCCCGAGAGGCGAGGAAGGGAACCCTATGGAAACCATGGACGACATCCGGAAGAGCTACCGCTTTTCCCGAACGGATGAGGAGAACCTGCCCAAGCTGGCCGAGATCCTGCTGCCCGTCTCGGACGAGCTGGCGAGGGACTTCTACGACTTTCTGAAGGAGGATCCCCGCACCGCCGCCTACTTTCCCACGGAGGCGGCCGTGAAGCGGCGCAAGGAGACCATCAAGTCGTGGCTTCGAATGATCCTGACCGAGCCCTACGATCGGAGGCTCCTGATGCGGCTGGAGAGGATCGGCGAGGTGCACGTGAAGATCGGCTTGGCCGGACACCACGTGAATGCGGCCATGAACTTCATCCGCACCCAGGCCATGCGGCACGTGATCGCGGCCGTTCCCGATCGGAACGTGCGGGAGGACCTTCTGGAGACCTTGAACAAGGTCCTCGACATCAGCCTGGACATCATGACGGGCTCCTACCGGGAGGCGGAGCTCAAGAAGGTGTTCATCTCCTACCGCGTGGAATCCACCATGATCCAGTGGTCCGAGCGGTTCGTGCAGGGCCTGAACCTGATCCTCACCGTGGGGCTCCTGGTCATGGCCGTGGGGCTCGCCAGCCTCTTCACCCACGACGTGATCTTCGCCTTTACCGGGAACCTGGAAAACGGCGTGATCAAGGCCCTGGGCTCCCTCCTGATCCTGTGGATGCTCATCGAGCTGGTCCACACCGAGGTGCGCCACCTGAAGGGCGGAAAGTTCCACGTGCGGGTCTTCGTGGAGCTGGCCCTGGTGGCCTTCATCCGGAAGATCTTCGTGGCGAGCTTCGACAAGCAGGACCCGCTCAGCTTCGCCCTCCTGCTCGGGGCGCTCCTGGTGCTGGGTCTCGTCTTCTTCCTGGTGGCGCGCGCCAAGGAGCGATAGCCTTCAGTGAGGGGGCGCAGGAGCAGCTTTCGGGCCGGCTGCCCCGTGACGAGCGGGAAGTTTCGAGAACCCGACCGGTTGCAACAGGTTCGGCAAGGGGCCCGAAGGACGGGTCAAACCGGCGTGGGCACCCGCAGCCGGACCAGCTCGTCGCACAGGGACTCGTAGTCCCAGGCCCCCCGGCTGGAAGGGGCGCTCAGCAGGACGGGCCTGGCGGCCA
>CAYVVQ010000109.1:1719-12928 GCA_964454455.1 uncultured Desulfobacterales bacterium
TAGTCCCAGGCCCCCCGGCTGGAAGGGGCGCTCAGCAGGACGGGCCTGGCGGCCAGGTTGGCCTGGTTGATGGACTCGCTTCGTGCAACGAAGGTCCGAAGGAGGTGCTTGCGAACGTCCTGGAGAAGCTCGTCGAAGAGGGTGTTGGTGCGGGAGGTGCGGAGGTCCAGCATGGTCACCAGGATGCGGAACGGCACCTCGTCCTCGTCCCGGAGCTCCCTGGCCGCGTCGAGGAGCACGCGGATGCCGGAGACGGCTCCGGCGCCGGGCTGCACGGGCACCAGGAGGAGGTCGGCGGCCACGATGCCGTTGTGGGTCAAGACCCCCAGGGAGGGCGGGCAGTCGATCACCACGTGCCGGTAGTCCTCCCGAACCCGTTCCAGGGCGCGAGCCAACCGCTCCTCCCGCCGGATGCGGGTGGCCAGGAGCTCGGCGGTCTCGTTGAGGCGTCCCGAGGCGGCCACCACCTCCAGGTCGGGCAGGTCGGTGGGCGTGACGGCGCGGACGGCCATGCCGGGCTTGTCCATGATCAGGTCGGTGGCGTCCCGCTCCGGGGGCTCATTCAGGAAGCAGCGCGTGGCGTGGGCCTGGGGGTCCAGGTCCACCAGGAGGGTGCGGCGTCCCTTCTTCGCCAGGCCGGCCGCCACGTTGACGGCCGTGGTGGTCTTGCCCACGCCGCCCTTGGTGTTGGTGACGGTGATGATCATGGCGCGCCTCCCGAGTGGGGGCCCGTGCGTGCGGGGTCCGTGGATCGGCGGCGCCCGCGCGTTCGGGCCCGTTGAGGTGATGACAACGAATTATAGGGAATGAATCGATTCGTGTCAAATCGCCCCCGGATTCCTGCACGGATCTCGACGGACTCCTGCGTTCCGCCTACACCATACGCCGGATCTCCTCGGCCTTCTTCCTGAGCCGCTTCGGGGAGACCTTGACCGCTGTGGAGAGCTCCGGGGCGAAGACCGACACCCGGTACTCGTCGATCCACCGGCCGTACTCCTCCACCGCATCCCGCTTTTCCCGGGTTGCATTGGGGGAAAGCCCGTCTCGCATTCCCTGGAGCTCCCGCTCGTATACCGCCACCTCCTCCGCCTTGCCCCGGTCCTTTTGAGGGTCGAATGATCCACGTTCCGCGCGGATCTCGAGGGCCTTGAGATACCGAGGAAGCTGTTCCAGCTGTTCCAGGGAGCATCGCTCCAGGAAGTCGTCGGGGACCAGGCGGGCCAGCCGCTCCCGAACGGACGCGCAGACGGCGTGGACGGCCGGGTTGGCCGCTGCGGAGGTTTCCAGACAGTGAAGGGTGGAGCGGAGCCGGGCGTATCCCTCGAGCACGGGAAGGACCCGGTCGAGGAGCTCGTTCGCCTCGGAGACCAGGGTGGAGGAGAGGTGTTGGGCGAGATCCTCGAATGCCTTCTCGCTGCGGACGTCCTTCCGGAAGCTCAACCGCACCAGCGTGTCCCCCAGCGCCTTTTCCACGGCCCGCGCTCCGCCGAAGTGGACGGCCGCCTCGGACAGGCCGGCCGGAAGCTTGAGGACCCTGGCCGCGTGCTTGAGGTCGCGCGAGAGACGAAGGGCCAGGAGGCGAGCGACCCCTTTCGGGTGGATCGCGTCGGCCTCGGCCGAGCTCGGGTGCAGCCGGATGCGCGCCCCTTCCTCCGCGGGCTCCAGGGCCGGGTAGGCCACGAGGTTGGCCTCGACGGGGACCTCCCGGGGAAGCATGCCGAAGTCCCACCGGGTGACGCCCTCCCGCTCCCATCGGTCCCGGGCCCGTCTCCAGGCATCGGAGGAGGGAGGGGCCGGGGACGCGCCCTCCCCGGCCAGGAGCCCCGGATCGCGGCCCGCGCGGAGTTGGCGACCCTGATGGTCCGTGACGGCCACCCGCATGCGAAGGTGCTCCGGAAGCTCCTCCTCGGACCAGGCCGAGGCGGGGATGTCCACGCCGAACCGCCTGTAGAGGAAGCGTCCCAGGGTGGTCAACAGGGACTCGTCGCTGCGCCCCATCTCCGCGGCGATCACCTCCACGGTGCTCGAGACCGGCACGAGCTGCTTGCGGTACCGCTTGGGAAGACCCTTGAGGAGGGCCGTGAGCTTCTCCTCGAAGAGCCCCGGCACGAGCCACTCCAGCCGCTCGCGCGGGAGCCTGGAGGTCAGGGTGGAGGGGACCGACACGGTGACCCCGTCCTCCTCCGAGCCGGGGGAGAAGCGATAGGTCAAGGGGAAGGCGTGATCGCCGGCCTGGATCCCTTCCGGGTAGCTCGTGAGCAGGGAGTCGTCCGGCCGGTAGAGCAGCAGATCCTCCTCGGTCATGCGGAGGAACCCGTCCCCCCCGTTCTCCCGGATCCGCCGCTTCAGGGTGCGGATGTCGCACACGCCCGGGAGACGCTCCGAGTAGAAGGCCGCCATGGCCTCCTCGTTCACCAGGACGTTCCGGCGCCGGATGCGGTCCTCCATGGACGCGAACCGCTTCACCAGCGCGAGGTTGTGCTCCAGGAAGGGGAACGGCTGTTTGACCTCGCCCTCCACCAGGGCCGATCGCACGAAGATCCGGTGGGCCTCCTCCCGGTCCACGTGAGCGTAGGAGGCCGACCGGCCCTGCACGATGGGCAGCCCGAACAGGGAGACCTGCTCCACGGCGCGGACCTCCCCCCGGGACTTTTCCCAGTGCGGGTTGTGGAAGCTGGACCGGCAGAGGCTCCCGCCGAGCGATTCCAGCCAGCCGGGGTCGATGCGCGCCACGGTCCTCGCGAACAGCCGGGAGGTCCGGACCATCTCCACCGCCACGATCCAGGGAGCGCCCTTGTTGAAGAGCGTGGATCCGGGAAACACCATCACGTCCCGGCCCCGCGTGGCGCGGTAGATGTTCTTCTCCTTCTGCACGGCGATGTTGGAGAGAAAGCCGCTCAGCACGGAGCGGTGAATCCTTGCGTATCGGGTGTCCTCCTTCCCGGGCTCGCGGGAGGCCCCCCGACCCAGGCCCTCCTCGTCCAGGATGGTGGTGATCTGCTCATGGATGTCCCTCCACTCCCGTATGCGCACGTAGGAGAGGAAATGCTCCCGGCAGAACTTGCGCATGCGGCTCTGGGTCCTCAGCGTGTCCCGACTCCTCTGGTAGCGGTTCCAGATGTTGAGGAGGGTCAGGAAGTCACTGTCGCGGTCTCTGAAAGGGCGGTGGGCGGCATCGGCCTCTCCGGCCTTCTCCGCCGGCCGCTCCCGGGGGTCCTGGATGCCGAGGGCCGCGGCGATCACGGCCACCTCTTTGGAGCACCCCTCCTCCCGGGCCTCCAGCATCATGCGGCTGATGCGGGGGTCCAGGGGGAGACGCGCCATGCTCCGGCCCAACATGGTGAGCAGGGTCCGGCCCTTCTCCCGCGTGACCGCGCCCAGCTCGACCAGCAGGTCGAACCCGTCCTTCACGCTCCGGGCGTTGGGCGGATCCACGAACGGGAAAGACTCGATGTCGCCCAGCTTCAGGGAGAGCATGCGCAGGATCACCTCAGCCAGGTTGGAACGGAGGATCTCCGGAGGCGTGTGCTCCGGCCGGGACTCGTAGGACGCCTCGGAGTAAAGCCGGATGCAGACCCCGTCCCTCACCCGCCCGCAGCGGCCCTTGCGCTGGTCCGCGCTGCTCCGGGAGATCGGGGCCACGGCCAGGCTGGTGGTGCGGGTGGATGGGTGGTACTTGGGAATGCGGGCCAGCCCGGTGTCCACCACCCAGCGGATACCGGGGATGGTGAGCGAGGTCTCGGCCACGTTGGTGGCCACCACGATCTTCCGTCCCTCGAGGGTTGCGAACACCCTGCGCTGCTGGGAGGCCGGGAGCCTCGCAAAGAGCGGGAGGACGGTGGTGTCGGGGAAGCCTCGGGCGTCGATCCGCTCACAGGTCTCGCGGATGTCCTGCTCCGTGGGCATGAAGACCAGCACGTCCCCCCGCCGCCTCGTGGACGCGATGCGCTCCACCGCCTGGACCGCGAAGTCCACGTAGGTCTCGTCCCCTTCGTCCCCGCCCTCCTCGTCGGCGTACTCCACCTCCACGGGGTAGAGCCGGCCGCTCACCTCGATCACCGGCGCGTCCCCGAAGGCCGCGGCGAACTTCTCCGTGTCCAGGGTCGCGGAGGTGATCACCACGCGGAGATCCTTCCGCCTGGCGAGAAGGATGCGGAGCCAGCCCAGGAGAAAGTCGATGTTGAGGCTGCGCTCGTGGGCCTCGTCGATGATGATGGTGTCGTACTCGTTCAGAAAGCGGTCCTGCTGGGTCTCGGCGAGGAGCATCCCGTCGGTGAGGATCTTGACGTATCCGTCCGGGCCCGTCCTGTCGCTGAACCGGATCCGGTACCCCACGGAACCGCCGACCTCCTCACCCATCTCCTCGGCGATCCGCGAGGCTACCGTGGTGGCGGCGATCCGCCTCGGTTGGGTGCACCCGACGCGCCCGCCGATCCCCCGTCCGGCCTCCAGGCACATCTTGGGGATCTGGGTGCTCTTGCCCGAGCCCGTGTCGCCGGCGATGACCACCACGGGGTTGTCCCGGACGGCGCTCACGATCTCCTCCCTTTTGGAAAAGATGGGCAGGTGCTCCGGGTAGCGGATGGGCGGGAGGTTTTCGAGACGGGCGTTGCGGCGCCCGATCGAGGTCTCCAGGCGCCGCTCCAGCTCCTTCAACCGCTTCTCCGGGTCCCGCAGTCGCTTTCCGCGGGCGGACCTCCCCGCGAGGGACCTGAGCCCCCTGCGGATCTCCCACTGGTCGGCGATCATGGCCTCCCCCAGGCGGGAGCGGATACGGGCTTTGTGATCGGCGATCGACAAGAGTGCGCCTCCCCGGCTCGGTTCCAAAGACAGGAGCATTTTTCCCACGGAACGGATCCGCGCCGGCAAAAAAACAACTTAATGCTCCTGCAGGCAAACTTCAAGGGATGGGAATGTCCAAGGGATGGGAGTTGTGCGGTCCGCGGCCTCGTGCTAATGTGTGACCTGGATCAGCGGTTCGACCCGGAAGGGAGCGCATGCAGAGGACCCTCATCATTCTCGGGATCGCTTTCGTCGCCGTGGGCCTCCTGTGGCCCTGGCTGGGAAGGATTCCCCTGGGGCGCCTTCCGGGGGATATCATCATCGACCGGCCGGGATTCAAGCTCTTCATTCCCATCACCACGATGATCCTTCTGAGCGCGCTGATCTCACTGATTCTGTGGATTTTTCGAAAGTGAGGGGGGCGATGCGTTTTGTGATTCAGGAGCACCTCGCGAGCAGGCTCCACTGGGACCTGAGGCTGGAGATGGGCGGCGTCCTCAAGTCGTGGGCCCTCCCCAAGGGACCGTCCATGGACCCGTCGAAAAAGCGACTGGCGGTGCAGGTGGTGGATCACCCCGTGGAGTACGGTGATTTCGAAGGGGTCATTCCGGATGGAGAGTTCGGCGCGGGCGTGGTGGCCGTCTGGGACGAGGGTCGTTTCGTCGCAGGGGGGGACCGGGATCCGGAAGCGGCGCTCGAGGCCGGAAAGCTCGAGTTCGACCTGGAAGGGAACATCCTGAGGGGAGGCTTCGCCCTGGTCCGGTTCCGGGGCGAGGCGGACAACTACTGGATGCTCATCAAGAAGCGGGACGATCACGCCGTCACCCCCTGGGAGCTGCCTCGGGCCCTCACCCCTGAGCGCGAGGAGGCGCTTCGGAAAAAGAGCAGGGCGGGGACCACGTGATGAACGAGTCCACCCTGGACAGGGACGCGGTTCGTCTGGTCGACGATCCCGAGGCCCTGGCTGATCACGTCTCCCGGGTGCTGAACAGAGGAAGCCTCAGAAGCAGGGTCTTTCCCTCCGGCGTCTCCAGGGCCGCGGAGACCTCGTCGGTCCTGTTTCTGCTGGGGGATCACTGCGGACGGGGCCGAGGCCGGGGCGGGCCCTGCGTGGTGTTCAACAAGCGCTCCCGTCTCGTCAAGCAGCCCGGGGACCTCTGCTTCCCCGGGGGGCGCATGGCGCCCCGGCTGGACCCGTGCCTGGGGCGGATCCTGTCGCTTCCGGGCTTTCCGCTGGGCCGCTGGCCCTACTGGCGGCAGTGGCGGCGGTCGAGGCCGAGGCAGGCCCGCAGGCTATCCCTGCTCCTGGCCACGGGGCTCCGGGAGGGGCTCGAGGAGATGCGGCTGAACCCGCTCGGGGTCCGGATGCTGGGTCCCCTCCCCGCCCGCGAGCTTCTCCTGTTCAGCCGGGTGATCTATCCCATGGTGGGCTGGATTCGGAGGCAGAAGCGGTTCTTCCCCAACTGGGAGGTGGAGCGGATCGTCTACATCCCGCTGAGGCATCTGCTGACGCCGGAGCTGTACGCTCGTTATCGTCTCCGTTTCGAGCCGGACGGATCGGGTCCCGGTGATTCGGAGGTGAGGGAGCTGCCCTGTTTTGTGCACCGTGGAAGACGGGGAACGGAGACCCTGTGGGGGGCGACCTACTACATCGTGGTCGCGTTTCTCCAATGCGTGTTCGGGTTTCGCCCGCCGGAGCTCCTGGAGCTTCCGGTGATTCACGGGTCCCTGGGGCGGGACTATCTTGGGGGCCGCCCCCGGGCCGCCCCCAACCCGCCGTTGGAGGTGCTGTAACGCGACGGTCATGGAGGACAGGCCCATGGAACTGGAAGAGGCCCTGGTTGCGGCCATCGACTATGAGGAGAAGGTTCGGGACGTCTACCGGGAGGCCGCGGAGGCCGTGTCCGACCCGGTCGGCCGGCAGCTGCTCCGGGCCCTGGGAGACGACGAGCAGCGTCACATGGACTACCTTCGCGACCGGCTGGATCGCTGGCGGAGGACCGGCCGGCTCGAGGTGGGGCGGCTGGAGAGCGTGGTTCCTCCCCGACAGGTGATCGAGGAGGAGGCCAGGAAGCATGCGGACACACTGCCGGACAACGCCCGGGGGGACGAGAAGCAGGTCCTCAGCCGGGCCCTGCGGGTGGAGATCGAGACCAGCGACTTCTATCGAAAGATGGCCGGGGAGATGTCCGGCGAAGCGCAGGAGCTCTTCCGGGGATTCCTGGAGATCGAGGACCGGCACATCGCCACGGTCCAGATCCAGTTGGACTACTACAGCCGGACCGGCTACTGGATGGGGATCAAGGAGTTCGACATGGAGTAGGGGGACGCGCGGACCGCGGTGTCCGACTTTCCTGCAGCCGGGGGGAATCGAAGCTCTTCAGCGGAACTTGACGGACCGGAGGCGATTGATCGCCGCGGCGATCTCGTAGCGGCGGGGGCGGGCGAAGGTGCCGGGGTGCTTCTCCCCGCGATGGAACGGGTCCAGGAGGTCGAGCCCGTTCTCGTCCAGGTACCGATCGAGCCCCTCGAGCACCTCACGGAGCGTCGCCTTGCCGTCCATGAAGCGAGAGGAGGCGAGGTGGATGGCCGTTCCCACGGCCCGGGTCTGGCTGAAGTCCACGATCTGCTCCACGTTCCTCACGTTGATGCGGTCCGATCCGTACAGAATGGTGTCCAGGGCCTTGGCGTCGATCTTGACCCGCTTCTTGCCCCTGGATGCATCGAAGCTCGTCGGGACCGGCATGCGCTCGAGATGCCACGTCCCGCAGGGACCCGTTTCCGCCCGCCGGCCCGTGGGGTGGGCCCTGGCCACCGCTTCGGCCTCGGCCGTCACCTCGCTCGGTACGAACGCCTTCATCAGGACCACCCGGTCCGCTGCGTCGAAGTAGTCCCCACAGCCGCCCATGACGAGCACGGTGGAGACCCCGAAGGTCTCATGGAGCTCCCGGACCCGGTCGATGAAGGGCGTGATGGGCTCGGCCTCCTTGTGCACCAGGGCCTGCATGCGGGCGTCCCGGACCATGAAGTTCGTGGCCGAGGTGTCCTCGTCCAGGAGCAGGGTGTCGGCGCCCATCTCCAGGGCCTCGACGATGTTGGCGGCCTGGCTGGTGCTGCCGCTGGCGTTGTCCGTGGAGAAGGCGCGGGTGTCGAGTCCGCCCGGTAGCCCGCCGATGAAGGGGCTGATGTCCACACGCTCCACGCGCCGGCCGTCCTCCGCCCGGATCTTCACCGCATCCCTCGAGGTGACCACGTACTCGCGCCCGTCGCCCGGAACGTGCGGGTAGACGCCCCGCTCCAGGGCCTCGAGGAGCGTCGACTTCCCGTGGTAACCCCCGCCCACGATCAGGGTCACGCCCTTGGGCACGCCCATGCCAAGGATCTCCCGAGGCGCCCCGGGCTCCCGGGTCACCGGGTTGGGGAGGTCCAGGCTCACCCGCATGGACACGGGCGAGGCGAACGGGACCGCTCGGTCCCGCGCCATGGGATGTTGGCTGTGACCGGCCTCCCGGGGGAGGATCGACCCGTCGCCCACGAAGGCCACGAGCCCGAGCCCGTCCAGTCGCTCCCGAATGGACTCCTGGTTCTCCACGCACTCCACGAACGCCCAGGCCGGACGCTCCGGGTAGCTCCGGAACAGGAGGCCTTTCTGCACGATGTCGGGAAGGGCCTCGCAGAGGAGGACCTGGGCCTGACGGCCGAGGATGCTCCGGCCGGACGCAGGAAGCCCGGCGAAGAAGCGGATTTCCACCCAGTCCGGCGTGATCTTGCAGGCGGTCCGTTCGAACACCTCCTGTCCGCCCGAGTCGATGGTGATCAGGCCGCTCTTGCCGCTTCCCTGGATGCGCCGGGACTCGCGGAAGACGGCCAGGTCCGTGCGCCGGGCGGCGAAGTCCTCCAAGGCGATGCGGCGCACCCGGTTTCGGAAGAGGTCCTTCGGAAAGGAGGCCCGGTTCATGGGAACCCGGGCGCGGAGGAGGGAGGGGGCGGCAAAGGGGTCCCCCTGGACGTGGTCGACGTACAGGGTGAACCAGCCGCAGTCGTAGGCTCCCTCGATGTCCTTGTAGGCCTTGTATCCCTTGCCGTCGATCCGGAACAGCGTCCGGCGGAGTTGCTCGAGCTTCGTCATGGTCCTGATTCCTTCAACGTGGGGGGCGGTCGTCGATCCGCTTGTTACAGGTCTAGAGTCATCCGCTCGTGGGGGCCAAGGGCGCCACAAAGGGCGGGGGGTGTCAAGGAGAAATCCGGGCGGCAGTTGCCGGAGGCTCCGCATGCTTCCAGACGCCGGTTTGATCGAGCATAACAGGCGCTCCGCCGATGCTCAAGACCGATGCGCAGTCGGCGGTTGATGTCGAAGCCCTGACTCTGTGGAATTCCGTCGTCAGTATTGACGGGTTCGCGAAAACCCGCTCACCCGCCGCTGGAAACGTCAGAACCTATTGATATTTCGAGGGCAGATCTCAAGGTTCAGGGCTTTTTGCGACGCCATCAGTATTGAAAGGGGGGGCGGCAAGCGGTATGATGGGCGGGCGCCGGCCGCTTCACCGGAATCCAGGCCGCCGCGTTTCCCAAACGTTCCGGCCTGCATTCTCTCGAACCGGAAGGATCCTTTCTGCGGGAGGCCCGACAGATGGACCGTGAGGAGAACCGGACCTTGGACAAGCCGCTCGGGCTGTTCAGCGTTTTCTGCATCGCCGGCGGGTCCATGATCAGCTCGGGCCTTTTCGTCCTTCCCGGTCTGGCCCACGCCCAGGCCGGTCCCGCGGTCGTCTTCAGCTATCTCTTCGCGGGCCTGCTGGCCGCCACCGGCATGCTCAGCGTGGCCGAGATCATGACCGCCATGCCCAAGGCCGGCGGGGACTACTTCTTCATCACCCGCACCATGGGTCCTGCCGCGGGCGCCGTGGCCGGGCTGCTCTCCTGGTTCTCCCTGTCCCTCAAGGCGTCCTTCGCATTGGTGGGCATGGCCGCGTTTCTCGCACCCGTGCTGGGATGGGCTCCCCTGATGGTGTCCCTGCTCGCGGCCCTGGTGTTCGTGGGGGTCAATCTGACCGGCGCCCGCCATGCGGGGCGCCTCCAGGTGCTCCTGGTGGTGGCGCTGCTCGTTCTCATGGCCCTCTACGTGTACTTCGGCGCGCAGGAGATCCGTTGGGGCCTCTTCGAGCCCTTCGTCCCCCGGGGATGGTCGGCCGTCTTCTCCACGGCCGGGCTGGTGTTCGTCTCCTACGGAGGGCTCCTCAAGGTGGCCTCCGTGGCCGAGGAGATCAAGGATCCGGGCCGGGTCATCCCCCTGGGGATGATCGGCGCCCTCCTCGTGGTGGGGTTCTTCTACGTGGCCATGGTGTTCGTGACCTCGGGCGTCCTGGGACCCGCTGAGCTGGATCACTCCCTGACGCCCATGTCCGACGGGGCAAGGGGTTTTTTCGGCCCATCGGGCGCCGCCGTCATGAGCGTGGCCGCCGGGCTGGCCTTCGTGTCGACGGCCAATGCGGGGATCATGGCCGCCTCCCGCTACCTCCTCGCCTTGAGCCGCGACGAGCTCGTGCCGGCGGTCCTCGGCAGGGTCCATCCGGGGACCGGCGCGCCCTACGTGGCGGTGCTCATCACCGGGGGGTTCGTCTCGGGGTCGCTTTTCCTGAACCTGGAGGTCCTCATCAAGTCCGCCTCCACCGTGCTCATCCTCACCTTTCTCCTGAGCAACCTCTGCGTGCTCGTTCTGCGCGAATCGCGGCTGCTCAACTACCGCCCCACCTTTCGCTCCCCCGGATATCCCTGGCCCCAGGTGGTCGGCAGCGCCGGTTGCGTCCTGCTCATTCTGGAGATGGGCCTGGAGGCCCTCCTGATCAGCCTGGTGCTCGTGCTGAGCGGATTGGCGTTCTACTGGTTCTACGGCCGCATCAAGTCCACGCGCGAGTTCGCCCTGCTGCATCTTCTGGATCGTGTCATGGACAGGGACCTGACCGGCGGGGTTCTGGAGTCCGAGCTCAGCGACATTATCCGGGAGCGCGACGAGCTGTGCGCTGATCCTTTCGAGGAGGTGATCAAGCGGGCCCAGGTTCTGGACCTTCAGGGACCGCTCGAGCGCGAGGCCTTTTGGGAAACCCTGATCGAGCGGTTGAGCTCGCCGCTGGGGCTGCAGCAGGAGGTGCTGCGGCGGACCCTGGAGGAAAGGGAGCAGGGGCGGACCAGCGAGCTCCTGCCCGGGGTCTCCATGAGCGACGTGGTGGTCCCGGGCGAGGGCTTCTTCGAGCTGGTCGCGGTGCGTTGTACTCCGGGCGTTTCCCTTGCCCCGCAGACCTCCCCTGCGGAGGCGTTCTTCATGATCCTGACGAGCCGCGACAAACGGGACTCCTACCTGCGCACCCTGGCCGCTCTGGGCCAGGTCGTGGGGGACCGGGATTTCGAGACCGACTGGCGGAGCGCCCGG
>CAYVVQ010000110.1:0-4750 GCA_964454455.1 uncultured Desulfobacterales bacterium
CCTTTGAGATACTTGATGAAGCCGGAGTCGAGTTTGCACACGGTTTCGGCTTGATTGTAGATTTTGTCGAACCGTTCCTGGGAGATGTATCCCTGATCCAGGGCAACGTACAGCTGGCTTTGCACCTCGGCGGCGGATCCCTTGGAGATGAACAGGTACTGGATGAACTCGCGGGTGCTCTGCCGGGAGAATCCTTCGGCAATGTTGCTCATGGATGAAACCGCTGCGGCCTGGATCTGGGAAAGAAAGCGAAAGTCCTTTTCAAATCCGCGATGGTTCCGAATGGCCTCGTACACGAGTCGGACCAGAACGCGGGCTTCCTGCCAGGCCTGAATGTCCTCGAAGCGGGTGATCGCCAAAGGAGTCTCAGTCCGTGTCTTTTTCCTGGAAAAAGCGGTAGATGGTGGAGCGGACCGCCTCGGCGATGTGATCCGCCAGGTGGTCCAGGGTCGGGGAGCCGGGCTCGATCTCCTTTACGGGCAGGGCCTGACCCAGCTCGTCCCGGATGTCGGCCAGGGTGAAGCCTTTTCGCTTGAGCCGCTTGATCTCCTCCAGGAGCAGGAGGTGGTCCTGGGTGTAGCGGCGCTGCCCTCCGTCGGTTCGAAGCGGGACCACGATCCCCTCCAGGATCTTCTCCCAGTAGCGCAGCGTGTGCGTGGACACGTTGGCCTGGCGGCTGGCTTCCTGGATGCTGTAGGTTCTGCGGTTCACGAGGATGGCTTGGAGGCGCGCTCGGACCGCTTCAGGACGGGCTCCGCCCCCTTGGGTTCCGTCCGTTCCCCCAAATGACCAGCTGTGGGTGGTTGTTTTTCGAAATGCAGGTGCTTGTCCTGCTTCACCTAACTCGAACTTCGGCTTCAACAAAGCAAGATCGATACCAGGGATGCGATAGATCTCGTTTTGGTCTCAATGCACTCAATTGTTTCGGTTTTCTCCTGGGGAGTCGAATGAGGTTGTCCGTTATGGAGGCCCCGTGAAGCGTCATCTCGAACTTGAAGTGTAACCTGCGTCAGCACGTTGGCACGGGATTACACACACTGGGCTGCCCTCATCAGGGTCCTCATCCGCCGCTCAGGGATGAAGCTTCAACGCTCGATCCTGGCAAGCCCCAGATAGGTGAGAAAGAGGAGGACGAAAGCGACCACGAACACGATCAGCCCGGAGGCGTCGTGAAGGAAGCCGTGGGCCATCTGCGGGCCGATCCAGTGGGCGGTGGCCGCGGTCAGGGTCAGGCGGAAGATGTTGACCGCGATGGCGATGGGGACCGCGGAGAGGAAGAGCACCCATTTGAAGAACGTCTTGAGGGGGACGATGTAGGCCAGGGCCCCGCTGAGCGCCAGGAGGGAGGTGAGGGAGCGGAGGCCCGAGCAGGCGTCCACCACCTCGAGGGTGGTGTTGGCCAGATGAAGGACGTTCCCCTCGCGGAGGATGGGGATGGAGAGGAGCCGGATGGCGTCGGCGGCCAGGCTGGAGGCGAAGAGCTGCATGGGGAAGGCGATCTTGTTCCAGAGAATCGCCGGGATCGGGATCATGAGGAGGAGGTAGAGAATGGGGACCAGGGCCTTGCGGGTGACCTCCCAGCCGAAGAGGTAGAGGGTGAGGCCGAAGATCGTCACCAGGATGGAGAAGCGCATGGTGAAGAGCTCGGCCCCGACGTTTCCCACGATGTGAAGGGCCATGCCGGCTGCGAGCGCGAAAAGCCCCAGCAGGTTCGGCTTCACGTCCGCCTGGGCCAGCTCCTTTCGCTTCTGCCAGAGCATGTAGGCGGCGATGGGCGGGATGAGAAAGCCGTGGGAGAAGTTCGGGTCCACGGACCAGTCCCCCACCAGCTTGGCGATGGTGTGGGCGTAGGCCACGCCGAAGCAGGCGGCGAGGAGCGCGGCCTGGATCAGGGTCTTGGGGGCGATGGGCAGGGTGCGTTCGCTCATGGGTCCTGGCCTCTAGGATGGGAGGTGCTCGTTCAGGATCGGGACCAGCCTGGTGGCAAAGCCCTTCAGGGTCTCGAGGGTGGGCCCTTCCCCCTCCGGGTGCATGGGCGCGATCAGCCGCACAAAAGAGCCGTCCGTGCGGTGGCGGGTGATGGAGTCGATCACCAGGTAGATCTTCTGGAAATACTCGGAGGCGATGAACCTCCCGCGGGACTGGAACCAGTAGAGCACCACCTGCCGCTGGTCCCCCTTCTGGAGGATGAGCTTGATCACCTCGACGGGCTCGTCGCGGGAGGGCACGGAGAGGGGCTCGAGGGAGGTGTGGACGATGTTCCAGCCGCCGCCGGGCATGCAGTTCTTGGGGGAGTGGATCAGGTCCCCTTCCCGCTGGCTCTCGTAGAAGCCCACGTAGAGCTGCACCATCTCGCCCCGGGGGTTGCGGTAGGTGGCGAGGATGGAGTCGTCCACCCCCAGGACCCGGTAGACATCGTCGTCGAAGCGGGCCGTCCGGCCGGTCCAGGCGTCGATGCGCAGGGGGAAGTCCGAGAGGGGCTTGGAGGGGGGCACGTCCTCCGAGTGGGTGGCGTACTGCATGAACAGGGCCGAGGCGAGCAGGACGGCGGAGGCGACAAGGGTTTGTTTGAGGCGCATCAGCGAGACCCCCTTCCCAGGAGCACGATCTTGATGGTGTGAAAGATCACGATCAGGTCGAGCGCCAAAGACATGTTCTTGATGTAGTAGAGATCGTACTTGAGTTTTTCCAGGGCGTCCTCCTCGGAGGCGCCGTAGGCGTACATGACCTGGGCCCAGCCCGTGAGGCCCGGCTTGACCGAGAACCGTTCGTCGTAGTAGGGAACCTTTTTTTGCAGCTGCTCCACGAAGAAAGGCCGCTCGGGCCGCGGGCCCACAAAGCTCATCTCGCCGTTCAGGACGTTTCTCAGCTGGGGCAGCTCGTCGATGCGGAGCTTGCGGATGATGCGCCCCACCCGGGTGATGCGGGGGTCGTCCTCTGTGGCCCAGACCGGCCCGGACGCCTTTTCCGCGTCCTCGCGCATGGAGCGGAACTTGTGGAGCATGAAGGGCTCGCCGTTCTCCCCCACCCGCTCCTGGCTGAAGATCACGGGCCCCCGGGAGTCCAGCTTGATGGCCGCGGCCACCAGGAGCATGAGGGGGGAGAGGAGCACCAGCATGACCACGGCCAGGACCAGCCCCACCACCCGCTTCAGAAACCGGGAAAAGGACGACTTGCGAAACCCCTCCGAGAAGATCAGCCAGCTCGGGTTGATCTTCTCCACGAGGAGCTTCCCGGTGATCTGCTCGTAGAAGCTCTCCCCGTCGATCACCGAGAGGCCCCGGACCTTGCAGTTGAGGAGCTCCTTGTAGGGCATGATGCCCCGTTTGTCATCCAGGGCCACGATGATGCTCGAGGCCTCCTCGGCCTCGGCGAGGTCGCAGAGCCCCTCGAAACCCCGGTGCATGGGGATCCCGATCGCATCGGCCAGCTCGGCCTTTTCCCGGGGATGGCTCACGATGCCCCGGATGTCGTAGCTCAGGTCCCTGCGCTGCTTCACGGCCTCCAGGAGATCCTCCGCCAGCTCCCCGGCCCCCACCACCAGGGCCTTGCGTGCAAACATGCGGCGGGTGATCACCACGTTGTAGAGGAGCCGCCAGGAGACCAGGAACCCGATCAGGAAGACCAGGCTCAGGAAGAACACCCAGCGCCCGATGATGGCGGTGGGCCAGATGAAGTAGATGACCGCCAGGGCGATGGAGGTCATGCCGATGGCCTGCATGAGCCGCGTGGCCAGGTCCAGGGTGCCCTCGGGCACCCGGATCTCGTAGAGGTCGTTGAAGTAGAGGCTCAGCTGGGTCACCACGGCGACCAGGAGGACCTTGGGCCAGACCATGATGAACAGGTCCAGAAGGGCCATGTCCGGCATGTAGAAGAAGAACGCGGCCAGGAAGACCGCGGCGAAGATGAGGAGCCCCTCACCCAGGATGAACGCGAACTCCCTGCTGGACACATACTGACGAAAGATCCGCACGCCTCAGCAACCCCCTGGCCGTCCGATCACTTGTGGTAGTAACCCGAGTAGTACTTGCGATAGCTCTTCAAGGGCTCGCTGTAGCCGTTGAACACGACCCCGAGGATCCGGTCTCTTTCCAGGTTCCGGAGCCCGTTCGCCACGGCCTGCCGGGGCGACTGCCGGGCCATCACCACCAGGAGGACGCCGTCCACGTGCCGGGAGAGGACCGCGGCCTCGGAGGTGAACTGGGTGGGGGTGGCGTCCAGGATCACGTAGCGGTCGTCGTAGCGGTTGCGGACCTCCTCGATGAACGCCTCCATCTTGTTCGAAGAGACCAGCTCGGCCGGGTTGCCCGACGGGGTGCCCGCCGTGAGGAGCGAGAGCTTGGGGATGTCCGACTTGATCAGCAGGTCCGGGATCTCCCGCCGGCCGGAGAGGTAGTCCGAGAGCCCCTGGGAGCGCGTGTACCCGAAGTACTCGTGGACCTGGGGGCGGCGGAGGTCGCAGTCCACCAGCAGGACGTGCTCGTCGATGCCGAAGGCGATGCTGGCGGCCAGGTTGCAGGAGACAAAGCTCTTGCCCTCGCCCGGGTAGGTGCTGGTGACGAGGATCGTCCGGGGCGAGTCGCCTTTGGCCGCGCTCAACTGGATGCGGGCGCGGAGCGCCTTGAAGTTCTCCGCGTCCACGGACTCGGGGGCGGAGACCACGATGAGCTTGGGGCTGTACTTTCGCTTGAGCGCCGCCTTGCGGATGCGGGTGAGCTCCGGGTCCTCCATGCGGAGCTCGTCCGGGCTC
>CAYVVQ010000110.1:4850-12922 GCA_964454455.1 uncultured Desulfobacterales bacterium
CGGCTCGTCCGCCGCGGGCGGTGCGGCGGGCTTTTTGCGTTTCGGGGTCGTGGGACGCCGGGGCTCGACCGGCGGCTCCACGGGCTCGGATTCCGAGGGTCTCTCCGTGTGGAGAGACTCCGCCCGTATGGCCCGCTCCTTCTTCTGCCGCTCCAGCGCATCCGATATCTTTCCCATGTACGATCCTTTTCCGGAGACGGGGCCGGTTGACTCACGCCCCGCCGACAAAGGGCAGGAGGCCCTTGACGAACTCGAGTGTCTTGTGGAACCCCTTGAAGGCAACCATGATGCCGGCCGCCGTTCCGCTGAACGCCACGATGATCCCGGCCGCCTTGAGCCACGCCTTGCGCTTTCGCGCCCGCTCCTCCTGCTCGGTGTAGCGGAGGGGGAGGCTGATCAGGACCGGGAGCCCGAGGTGCTCGCCGGCCTCCTGGGGCTCCTTGTAGGAGGTGTCCATCATCTCCCGCAGGTAGGCCAGGCCCCCGCCCAGGCCGATCCCCAGGACCAGGGTGAGCAGGAAGATCCTGCGCACGTCGGGCTCCACGGGGAGCTCCGGGCGCTTGGCCGGGTCGAGGATGCGGAACTGCTCGCCCTTCTGCTTCTTCTCCATGCTCACGGAGATCTCGGACTCGAGCTTCCGGCTGAGCAGGGAGTCGTAGAGATCCTTGAGGTTGGAGTAGTCGCGCTTGAGCTCCAGGACCTCCTGCTCGATCCTGGGGGTCTCCTCCACGCGGCGCTGGTAGAGCTCGATCCGCTCCTTGGCCTTGGCGATGTCCGCCCGAAGGCCCTGGATCTCGTAGTTGATCTGGTCCAGCTGGGGCTTGAGCATGTCGGCCGCGGAGGGCATGAAGGCGTTCATGTCCGGGCCCGCCATGTCGGGCTCTTCAGGCTCCAGGAGCGGATCGGGTTCCTGGGCCGCCGCCTCGGCCGCCTCCTCCTGCGCCTTCTCCGCCTTGGCCTCGAGCTTGTCGATCATCGCCTGCACGCGGCGCACGTCCGGGTGGTTCTCCGTGTAGCGCATCTTGAGGGTTTCCAGCTGATCCCTGAGTGAGGCGAGCTCCTGCGACTCCTCGCTCATGAGCTCGCTCTCGTCGAACAGGGACTCCGTGCCGGAGAACTGGGCCATCTGCTCGGCCATGCGCTTCTGCTGCGCCGCCTGCTCCTGGAGCATGAGCTTGCGATTCCGGGCGTCCTGCAGGCTTTCGTTCAGCTGCTCCAGCTGGCTCTGGGTGCGCTCGAGCATGCGCAGATTGGTCTCGAGCTGATCGGGCATGGCCCCCATGTGGGCCATGCGGTACTCCTTGAGGGCTTCCTCCCGCTTTTCCAGCCTCCGTCGGACCGACTCCAGCTCGTCCGCCAGGAAGCTGGAGGTCCCCAGGGCCTGGGACTCCCGGATCTTGAGGTTCTCGGAGATGAAGTTGGAGGCGAGCGCGTTGGTCACGTTCTTGGCCTTTTCGGGATCCGTGTGGCGGAAGGTGATCCCGAAGGTGCTCCCACCGCCGCGCCCCCCGCCCACGTTCACCTGGATGCTCTTGCGGCAGCTCGCCACCTTGGACTCCAGCATCATCTCCGTGTCCTCGTAGAGCCCGTGCTCGTCGATGATGGTCTCCAGGTTGGTGCGGCTCGTGACCTGCTGGGTGATGGTGCGCAGGCGCTCCCCCACCCCGCGCTGGACAACGGAACGCACATAGCTCTGGGGCACCTCCTGGGGCTGAACCAGGATCAGGGTCTCGGCCTCGTACACGGGCTCGGCCCGAAGCACATAGACCAGGCCGGCCAGGAGCACCGCCAGGAAGGGGATGACGATCCAGTAGACCCGGCGCTTGGCCATGTCGAGATACTTCTTGATGTCCAGGTTCAATCCTTCCATGGGGCTTCTTTCTTCGGGTCCTCGGCGGCTCAGGATCGCTTGGAGGCGGAATCCATGCCGAGGGCGGCCAGCTTGTTGTACAGGGTCTTGTAACTCACTTTCAAAATTCGTGCCGCTTTCCGCTTGTTCCCGCCGCTCGCCTTGAGGGCGTACTGGATGGCCTGGCGTTCGATGACCCGCTCGGCCTCGCGCCGGAGGGTCATGAGGGGAATGGGCTTGCGGTCCCCCGACGCGCCGCCGGCACCCTCGGCCGCCGCATCGCCTTGTGCCTGCGGGCTTCCCTCGGCCACGCTCCAGGCCCGGGTGATCTCCTCGCGGACCCCCCAGGCGGACTCGCCCGCCATGAGCCGGAGCACCATGTTGGCCAGCTCCCGGACGTTACCATACCAGGGGTAGTCCAGAAAGAGGGATTCCAGGTCCGGCGTGAGCCGGAAATCGGAGGGGAGACCGTACTCTTTCTCGTACCGCGCCGCCAAATGTTCGACGAGGAGGGGGACGTCCTCGTTTCGCTCCCGCAGGGGCGGGATCTCGACCTTGATGACATTGAGCCGGTAGAAGAGGTCCTCCCGGAAGCGGCCGGCCTTCATCCGGGCTTCCAGGTCCCGGTTGGTGGAGGCGATCACCCAGGCGTCCACCGTGACCGGCCGGGTGCCGCCCAGGCGGTAGAAGGTGGAGCTCTGCAGGACCTCCAGCATCTTGGCCTGGAGCGGGAGGGGCATGTCCCCGATCTCGTCCAGCAGGATCACGCCCTTGCTGGCCAGCTCGAAGCGCCCCAGCTTGCGCTGCTCCGCGCCGGTGAAGGCCCCCTTCTCATAGCCGAAGAGCTCGCTCTCCAGCAGGGTGCCGGGGAGCGCGCCGCAGTTCACCTTGACAAAGCGCTCCCGGCGCCGGTTCGAGCGCTCGTGGAGCAGCCTTGCCACCACCTCCTTGCCGGTCCCGGTCTCGCCCGTGATCAGGACATTGAAGGCCGTGTCCGCGACCATGTCCACAAGGCTTCGGATCTTCTCGATGGATTCGTGCGTTCCGACCAGGGTGTGTACCATATTACACTATTTTGGATACCACACCTCCATTGTCAAGAAGAATACGGCACGACCGCCCTCGTCGAGATGAGGGCGGTCGTGGGAACAGAATGCAGGGGGCTGAATTCAGTTCACAAAGCGGCGGGCGTCGTCCGCCCAGGGGAAGTCCGGGTCCAGCGCCAGGGCCTCGGCCATGGACGCCCGGGCCTTCTCGTACTCCTGGATCTTGTAGTAGGCCTTTCCCAGGTGGTAGTGGGCGATGGCGTTCTCCGGGTTCTTGGCCAGGCTGTCCTGAAGCTCGGCCACGGCGTTCTGGTAGCTCTCCTGCAGGTAGTACACCCAGCCCAGGGTGTCCATCACGTTGGGGTCCTCGGGCAGGTGCTTCTTGGCGAGCCGGGCGAGATCCAGGGCCTCGTTGAGCTTCACCTCCCGCTGGGCCAGGTTCCACGCGAGGTTGTTGGCGGCCGGGGCGAAATCCTCCCGCACCTCCAGGGCCTTCCGGTAGTAGGTTTCCGCCCTCTCCGCCTCCCCTTCCCGGTCGTAGATCGTCCCCAGGGCCATGAGGGCGGAGAGAAAATCGGGCCTCTCGGCCAGCACGGCCTCGTAGCGGGAGATCACCTCGTCGAGCTTCCCCTCCTGGGCGGCCACACGCGCCAGGGCCATGTAGGCGGGGAGGATGCCGGGGTCTTTTCGGGTGGCCTCCTGAAACCGCTCCTTGGCCGCGGCCAGGTCGCCCTGGGCGGCAAGGACCCTCCCCTGGAGGTAGTCGGTGAGCGCGAGAAGGGAGTCTTGCCCTTCCGCCCGCTCGGCGACCCGTTGGCAGAGCTCCAGGGCCTCATCGAACCGCTTCTCCTCGACCTCCATGGAGACCAGCAGCTCGAGGGCCTGGGGGTGGGGAGGGTCGATGGCCAGGGCCTGCTCGAAGGCCTTCCGGGCGCCTTCCCGGTCCTCCCCCATGAGCTTCACCATGCCCAGCCGGACGTAGGCCGGCGCAAAGCGGGGGCTCCCCTCGATCACCGCCTCGTAGGAGGCCGCGGCCCCGGCCCGGTCCTGCTCCAGGACCCGGAGCGCCCCCTGGAGCATGAGCGCCTGGGGGTGGTCCGGGGCCAGGTCCAGGGCGGCGGAGATCTGCTCCCGCGCCAGGGGCGCGCTTCGCTTGCGCAAGTAGGCCTCCGCCAAAGCCAGCCGGGCCTCCAGGTACCGGGGCTCGAGCTCCACGGCCTTTCGGAGGTCCTGCTCCGCCATTTCCCGGCGCCCCTGGAGGGTCAGGCACTGGGCGCGGTAATAGTGGGCCGGCGCGTGCCTGGGGCTCTCCTGGATCAATTGGTTGAACCGGTCCAGCGCGTCCTCGACGCGCCGCTCCCTCAGGTCCAGCCGGCCCTTCAAGAAGGTGGCGCCCAGGTGGCCCGCGTCCTGCTTCAGGACGCGTTCCAGTGCGGCCTCGGCCTTCTCAAGGTGCCCGAAGTCGAAGTGAAGGCTGGCCAGAGCGGTCAGGATCTCGGGATCGTCCTCGCGCAGGGAAAGCGCGTGGTTCATCGCCTCGAGGGCCTGGTCGTAGTCCCTGCCCCGGGCGTAGAACTGCCCCAGGATCATCCACGGACCCACCGCCTCCTCCTGGGGGGCCAGCTCGGCGGCTTGCCCATAGGCGGCCTCGGCCTTCTCCCGCTCGTTCCGCCCCTCGTAGAAGCGCGCCAGCACCCCGAGGCTTCTGTGCTTCGGCGGCACGGTCTCGACCATGCGCTGGAGCTGCGCCTCGGCCCGGTCCCACGCCTCTTGCTCGCCGTAGACCTGGGAGAGAAGCACATAGGCCGGACCGGAATCCGGGTCCAATGAAACGACCTTCTGAAGCGCTGCTTCCGCTTCATCCAGTCGGTCCTGCGCCAGCAGGAGCCTTCCCAGGGTGAGTCGGGTTCGCACGTGATCCGGCTCGAGCGACGCCACGGACTGCAGCGTCTCGATGGCCCGGTCGAGCTCTTTCTCCTGCATCAGGGCCCCGGCGAGGAGGCGCAGCGCCTCGGTGTTCTTCTGGGCCTTTTCCAAGACGAGCCGGGCCTTTTCGCGTGCCTCTTCCGGTTTTCGGGCGAGGAGAAAGACGCGCCCGAGGCTCAATTGGGCCTCGAGGTTCTCGGGGTTGAGGTTAACCGCCCGCGAGTAGGACTGAAAGGCCTCCTGGCCCTTCTGGAGGCGCATGTAGAGGTCCCCCAGCTCCACATAGGCCGCATCGTCCTTGGGGTCGATCTGGACGACGTTGCGAAGCTCGATGACCGCGCTTTCGAGCTCGCCCTGGTCGACGTAATCTCGGGCCTGCTCCAGGTGCGCGGCCTTCTTCTCCGCTTCTCCGGCAAACGCACAAGGGGCGGCCCCCAGGACCATTGCCGCGGCCAGTACCAGCGCGAAGGCCACGATCCATCTCATGTGCCGCCTGCTTTTCATTGTGGTGCCTCCATTTGTGCAGGTTCAGATATCTCCGCTTATCAGAAACCGCAGACTTTGTCAAAAACTGTGCCAGCAAGGCAAAAAGTTGCTTTGAAGATCCCAGCCCATATCGGGCATCCCTTTCGCACCTTGAACCTTCAGCCCGCTGCCCACAACCGATTCAGCTATATTTTCATACACTTTCAGTAGTCATGTGAAAGTGGCTTCCATATATCGGAACAAAAATTCATCCCCAAAAGGCAGCCATTTGCCATCCGAAAGCTCCGCTCACGTTCCAGTATAAAGCGACTGGATTATCCTCTGAAAGATTTGTTTGAAAAGCCACTGTTATTCCTTGTTATTTACAACAATGATTTTCTTGCTTTATAGCAGCCTTTTCTGATGTGTTTGGGGCACGGCACTTGCAGCAAGCTGGCGCAATGGGTTGGGAACTTTTTCCACCCATAGGAGGGTTCCCGAGAACTAGAGAATACATGCAATCTTGATGGAGTCGAAAAACCTCTTCCCTCGAGATCCGCCTTAGCCATTCCAACAGGTTATAGCTTTCCAGCGGCGGCTGAGCGGGTTCTTGTGAAGCCGTCAATCTTGCTTCCTCAAACCAGCCAGGGACAACGCTATGGCAACATTCATGACCCCAATTTGTGCTAATAGTCTTGATTAAGTAGGAGATAAGTCTCGAAACTGTAGTCAGCTTAAATGCAGTCGGAAGAGAAGGTGTAACATGTTCGACTGCTGGGACGAGAGGGATTCGAAAACCCTTGCTCTGGCGTTTTCATTAATTTCGTGGATAAATGAAATTCTAAATCAAAGGGGGTGATAGTAACATTTTGAAGTATGCGTATTTTGTTTCTTGGATAACATGTTTTGAATCTATCGTATCCTAGGAGGTCTGTTATGAAATTATTTGGCTTGGTTTTTTCGATTTTTGCCATAGCTTTGTTTTTATTTGTACCTGCAGGTCAATCAGCGACATTCGAATTTGACCCAAATGATCTAATTGATCTGTACGATGAAGGTGCTCCTCTATCGGGAACTGGAGCGGACAACCCTCGATCCATCAAAGGCGGATTTTATAACTATCCTGGTATTGGATCATGGAACTCAGACCCCGGCACCTACGATGGCCCTATTGCCACGGACTATAAAGATTGGCGTGATACGTATAACGGCTATCTAACGGAATTCAATATTTGGCTTGCAGATAACCCCCGGGCACGCGGTTGGGGAGAGCGTCTTGTCATCAGGCCTGATTCAAGTCTGTCCGTCACTGCGGATGCGGATGGCTTTTGGCAGGCTTTTGCCTCTCCTAATGATTGGTATGATGATCTTTTGCTCGGGCAATGGTGGATGGACGAAACGGGATACGAGCTTACGGCCGGCGGAGCAGACATAGGGACTTTCAGCTTCACTGCGGATGTTTATGTCGACACCAATGAAAACGGCTGGGATGAAAATGATGCCCGTGCTGTCCTTGGTCAAGATTACACCATATGGTTCGGAGCGTATGCTGGTGATGACACCCATGCGCAAGATGATTCAGAGATCCTGTATCAGGGGACCCTTGATATCACCGCTACTCCCGAGCCCACGACCATGTTACTCCTGGGCGCCGGCATGATCGGCCTGGCCGGTCTGGGAAGGAAGAAGTTCCACAAGAAGGACTGATGCGTCGCCGGGAGACATGCGCCTGGTAGGACAATAAGCCGCCCGGGATCGATTCCCGGGCGGCTTTCTGCTGGCCCGAGCTGGTAGAGCCAAGGCTGTCAGAGACTGTGACGCCCAAGGTCTCTGGAAGCCTCGTGTGACTTCTTCTAACAACGCCTATTCACAGATGGAGACCACCGCCTCACACGCCAAGGAAGGAGCGCAGGCCTCTGCGATTCGGTATACGCCCCGTACCTGCTCCCCTCGTCCTGTTCGCGGTCGAACCTACGCTGGTCGCTCCTGCACGTTCCTCGGGGCATGGTCTACCCCTGAAGACCGTGCTGGTAGGTGCGACGCTGGTCGTGTTCCACTGAGTGTTCCGCGACGCAATCCGGTGGACCTGGAGTTGAGTGGCCGTGAGCGCGCACGTCAGCGGCTTCGCCGGATGGATCCTGCAGGACGGCCTCTACCCTCACATTGGGCATTTCGCCTTCAATTTTCGTCTGGAGACCTTCGCCGTATCGGTAACCTGTTGATCGCCTTCCGCATGGTCGGAGCCACCCCTCTGGTGCCCCGGTAATGGAGGAGGACGAATTTCCTTCGGGGGGGTGTACGCCCTGCCCTATGCACGCAGGGGTATGGCCCACTGGTAGTATAAGGGTTAACGCCTCGGGAAGGGCAGGCGTCGCTCAAGGCGAGAACTCCTCTGGGGCATCCATATGTGACCCAGATGAGGGCCTCCCGGCAGGGATGGTGAAAAAGCTGGAACCTGTGCCGTCGGCTTCGTTGCGGGGGGTCAAAGCGGGCCCTCTTCGGGTGGGAAAAAGAATGTGATGGACCAAGGGAAACGGTAGCCCACAAGAGCGGGGCCCCGGAGTAGGCATGGCACGCCAATTGGTTTATTGCTTTCTACATGACAAACGGTGAGTAGACATCCCTCCGGATCATTCGCGACTCGTAATTCGCAAACAAAATTGAGGCAATTAACCCTACAACGCAAGTTAAGGCTTTTTTCGGTTGAGTCTCATCCAGCGATATGGTATCCTCGCCCATCCTTGTTCACCCACACAGGAGGGCTTTGCGATGGTACCGCAGCAACC
>CAYVVQ010000111.1:0-2364 GCA_964454455.1 uncultured Desulfobacterales bacterium
TTTTTGCGAACCCGTCAAGCATCCGGCTCGTCGGCAAAGCCATCGCTCGCGCATTTACATTCCGGTGAGACCTGGAGCAGGCAAACGGCGGGCGGCGATGCAGAAGCCGTGTTCCTGGAATTCCATGTATAATTTCCTGCGCTTCCAAGGACCGTCGGCAGGAATGCCGAGCAACGTTCAACGCCGCCCGGGTCCATCCGGACACGAGCGGCGCTCATCGAATAGAACAATCGCCTTCCGTTGTCAAGGGCATTCGGGTGACACGGCGGGGACGGGAGGCGGCTGCAACGGCGAGGGAAAGGAGGTCTCACCGGGCCTTGAGGGGCGTCAACCGCTCACGAGGATGAAATCGTATTCCTTTTCCCGTTTTCTGAGCCGTTGAACAAGAATGCGAAGGAGATTGCGGTAAACGGTCTTTCCGATCCGGTTGTCCCCTTCGAGGATCCGGAGAAAAGCCTCCGTCGTGATGTGAATCAGGGATCCGGCGCGGACCCCGCGGATCGAGGCGGAGGCCGGTTTTCGGTCGATCAGGGAGTACTCTCCGAAGCAGTCCCCTTCGCGCAGGCGGTTCAGATCCACGTCCGAGACACGGTGCTCTTTGCGGTCCTTGAGCTCCCGGGGAAGGAAGACCCGGAGCTCGCCCTCCGCTACGACGTAGAAGCCCGGAGGCGGGTCTCCCTCGTTCAGAACGAAATCCCCCTCACCGAAGGAGACCTTGCGGCAGGCGCCGGCGAACCGCTCCAGATGTTCTCCCTCCAGGTCCCGGAGCACCTCCACACCGCTGAGCAGATGGACCACACGCTTCTTGAAGAACATGGATCTGCCCCTGCATCCCTGGATTCCATCCTCGCCGGTGGCGGAGCGGCTTTTGCGAGGCCGGGAGTGATGTTTTGTTTACGAGGGCCACCCGAACTCGGCCGTGTCCCCCAGCTCCTCTTCGATCCGGAGGAGCTGGTTGTACTTGCAGACCCTTTCGGAGCGGCAGAGGGAGCCGGTCTTGATCTGTCCGGTGCCTGCGGCCACGGACAGATCCGCGATGAAGGTGTCCTCGGTCTCCCCCGAACGATGGCTCACGACCGCTTTCCAGCCCGCGCGGTGGGTCATCCGGATGGCATCGAGGGTCTCGGTGAGGGTCCCGATCTGGTTGAGCTTGATCAGCACGGCATTGGCCGAACCCTCCCGGATCCCACGGGCGATTCGTGTCGTGTTGGTCACGAACAGGTCGTCCCCGACGAGCTGGACCCGGTCTCCCAGCTCCCGGGTGAGGGCCTTCCAGGACTTCCAGTCGTTCTCCGCCAGTCCGTCCTCGATGGAGACGATGGGAAAGCGCTCGGTCCAGTCGGCGTAGAAGCTGATCATGTCGGCGCCGGACCGCTTCGAGCCGTCCGATTTCTTGAAGACGTACTTTCCGTTCTCGTAAAACTCCGAGGAGGCGGGGTCGAGGGCCATCACCACGTCCTTGCCCGGCCGGTACCCCGCCTTTTCGATTCCCGCCAGCACCATCTCCACGGCCTCTTCGTTGCTCTTCAGATCCGGGGCGAAGCCGCCCTCGTCCCCCACGGCCGTGGAGTATCCCTTGGCCTCGAGCACGGAGGCGAGCCCGTGGAAGACCTCCGTTCCGATCCGCAGGGCTTCCCGGAAGCTTTTCCCTCCGATCGGCATGATCATGAACTCCTGGATGTCCACGTTGTTGGCGGCGTGGGCCCCCCCGTTGAGGATGTTCATCATGGGCATGGGAAGGCGGCAGGTACCGGCTCCCCCGATGTACCGGTAGAGGGGCATGTAGAGGGAGTCGGCTGCGGCCCGGGCGACCGCGAGGGAAACGCCCAGGATAGCGTTGGCGCCCAGCTTCTTCTTGTTGCTCGTGCCGTCGAGCTCCACCAGGGTCCGATCCACCAGCCGCTGATCCGTGGCCAGGAACCCGGTGAGTGCCGGTGCGATCACCTTGTTGACGTTCTGGACCGCCTTTTCCACTCCTTTTCCCCGGTACCGTTTCTTGGCCTTGTCCCTCAGCTCCACGGCCTCGTACCTGCCCGTGGAGGCCCCGGAGGGAACGGCGGCACGGCCGAAGCTCCCGTCTTCGAGACCGATTTCCACCTCGACGGTCGGGTTGCCCCTGGAGTCCAGAATCTCGCGAGCCGTGACGATCTCGATTCTTTCCATGGCTGCCCTCCTTGTACCGGTTCGAAAGCTCCGGCTCACCCCGGACCCTGCCCGGTCCGGATCAATGGATGTGCGCCGGCACGGCGGATCCCCCGGCGGAAGCTCGTGGCTGTCGGTGAGAGGCTGGTCCCGCTTCGGACGCGCCCCAACTATAGTGGATTTGGCTGTTGATGACAAGCCCCGAGCCTGATAGAAAGGAGG